>CAZEXM010000007.1:0-34260 GCA_964515915.1 uncultured Victivallaceae bacterium | reverse complement strand
ACGGCTGTCTCTAGCCGTGTTTTTACTAACCTTTTGAATGCAAATTGGTATTATAATTTTAAAACACTTATTTATACTCGGTTTTGATTGAGTTGTCAAGCTGAAACCTGATATATAGGAAAAATATCCCGCAAAGACGCAAAGACGCAAAGGAAAGGAAGAAAAGAAGGAAACGATTATTTTTTGCTATGCAGGAAAAGGAGTGTCCCACAAATAATTTTGTAAAGTAGTCGCAGGTATAGCCTATTTGCGACATTTGACTATATATTCGTGATGTCGCCACGGCTGTCTCCAGCCGTATGTTTTTGCATATTAATGCAGCTGCTATCTGGACTATGTATTTTTTGTTTTTTTGATAAGGACTTTACGCGCAATTCAAACGTCCGCCGGCAAGAATAATATCAATATCCTCCCGGGACATGTTGTGTTTCAAGGGCAAAGAAATCTCACTGCCGTCAGCTTTAAGGATTTTAGCCGTAAGCGGCTCACCAACAGCCAACTGTCCCCGGGCATTATCAATTATGATAGAATCTTTTTCCTCGATTTTATCATAATCCGCCTGATTTTCGAAAAGCAGGGGCAGGATACCAAAGTTGATCAGGTTTGCCGCGTGAATACGCTCGATAGCAAAAGCTATCACCGCTTTGATGCCCAGATACATCGGGCAAATCGCCGCGTGTTCGCGGGAGGAACCCTGCCCGTAGCTGTCGCGGCCGACAATAATACCGTGTTTACCGGCATCGCGCACCGCGGCGGCGCGTTCAGCGAAAGACGCTTTGCCGTCCTCGCTGAAACACTCAAACACAACTTGCGAATAAGCAGGGATATTACTGCGTAATTTCAAGTAAATCCCAGCCGGCATGATGTGGTCAGTAGTAATTTTATCGCCGACTTTGATAACAACTTCGCCCTCTATTTTTTCCGGCAATGCCGCGTTTTCGGGGGGATTCCCGATAGTCGGCTTGCGGATGATTTCGATTTCAGAAGCAGCTTCAGGAGGAGCAATTATCATGTTGTCGTTAATCAGGAATTTTTCCACATCAGGAATAAGCGGATATTCAATATCCAGCCGGCGCGGGTCAGTAAATTCACCTTTCAGGGCTGCAGCGATTGCGGTTTCCGGGCTGACCAGGTAAGCCTGATCGCCCTTTGTGCCGGTACGCCCGGCGAAATTACGGTTGAAAGTACGGACGCTGACCGTGCCGTCGGCCGGGCTTTGCCCCTGGCCGATGCATGGCCCGCAGCCTGTTTCCATGACGCGGGCCCCGGCGGCAATCAGGTCAGCGAGCATGCCGTTGCGGGAAAGCATTTCCAGAACCTGACGGCTTCCAGGGGCGATTGCCAAAGTTAGGTCAGGATTAACCCGGCGTCCTTTAAGTACAGTCGCGACCATCGCCAGATCCGCGAAGGAACTGTTTGTACAGGAGCCGATAATTACCTGTTCCACTTTTTTACCGGCAAGTTCTTCAATCGTTTTTATATTATCAGGACTTGAAGGGCAGGCCGCCATCGGCGGTAATTTATCCAGCTCAATTTCGATAAGGCGGTCATATTCGACATCCGCGTCGGCTTTGAGTTCAATCCATTGTTCGCCTCTGTCCTGCGCTTCGAGAAATTGTTTTGTTTTTTCATCCGACGGGAAAAGTGAAGTAGTCACGCCCAGTTCCGCGCCCATATTGGTAAGCGTCGCGCGCTGCGGAACAGATAAAGTATCGACGCCTTCACCAAAATATTCGACAACGCAGCCGACATTGCCTTTAGTAGAGATAATAGATAGTAATTTTAAAATTATATCTTTAGCCGCGCACCAGGGAGAGAGTTTTCCGCTGAGCTTGACGCCGATAACAGTCGGATAAGTCAAACGGAAGGGCTTGCCGGCCATCGCCAAACTTACATCCAGGCCGCCCGCGCCGACCGCCAGCATAGCGATACCGCCGCCGGTCGGCGTGTGGGAATCCGAACCGAGCAGGGTTTTGCCGGGTTGTCCAAAGCGTTCGAGATGAACCTGATGACAAATTCCGTTTCCGGGAGCGGAAAATTTAATTCCTTTTGCCGCCGCGATAGATTGCAGATACAAATGATCGTTGCGGTTTTCCGGCCCGTTCTGCATCATATTGTGATCCACATAAGAAACCGATAATTCAGTACTTACCTGCGGAATTTTCATTGCTTCAAGTTCGAGATACGCCATTGTTCCAGTCGCGTCCTGGGTCAAAGTCTGGTCTATTTTTATGGCGACAGGTTTACCCGCGTCCCGGTCGCCGTATACGAAATGTTTATCAATAATTTTTTGAACAACTGTGCCTTTAGCCATTTTTATTCCTTTAGCTGTGTATTTATGAACCAGAGTTTAGTATAGAACAGGTTTGGAAAATCTCAAGTTTTATGCGCTAAAAAAAGACTGTATCTCGAAAGAAATACAGTCTTGAATCAGCTGATTAAGCAGGAAAACTATTCAGCTTTTCCAGCTTGAAGAGCTTTGAGCTGTTTTTGGCAAACGGTTTTGATCCATCCAGTGCAGCCTTTACTCGAGAGAGACTGTTTATAACATTTAATTGCTTCTTCTTTTTTACCCATAGTCTTTAAAACATTGCCTTTGACATACAGGCCGCGGGCTTTCCAATAGGCGGATATTTTTTTTACCGCAAGCAGCTTGTCATATTCAACAAGCGCCTCATCATACTTTTTCCGTTTTATGAATATTTCGGCGAGACCATTGTATGCTTCACATGTGTAATTTTGGTGTGCATTGATTTTAATCGTTTCGCGGAATGATTCCACTGCTTTATCTGCATCTTTCAGGAGATGACGATAATTATTACCACTCCTCAATATACTTTGAGCTTTCCAGGATGGAATTTCAGCGTTTTCATAGCCAAGCTTAAAGGTTTTCTCAGCGTCTTCACCTTTTTTCAGGTTGTATTGTGCCAGGCCGATGTAATATAATGCATTGGATCTATAACATTTGGGCCATTTCATTATTTCGGAAATTGGAAATAAATCAATAACTTTCTGATATTTTCTGGAACTATATGTGAAATCCAGTTTGCGAATCATTGCGTTATATTTATGCGGATTATCAACTTTGCCGGCTTTGTCGGCAAAAGCGAGAGCTTCATCATATTTCTTTATATTTCTCGCCGAATAACCAGCGTAAATATAACATCTGAATTGTCTGCCGGGTTCAGAAGTGCTTTCTGCCAGTTTTACGAAAGCTGGAATTGCTTCAGCGTATTTTTGGGCGCTATACAGTTTATACGCGGCTTTCCAGCCAGCGTTATAATCCTGGGCGAAAATTGCGGCGGAGCAACTTACAACAAGTGCAAAGATTAAAAACTTTTTAAGCATAATCATCCTCCTGTTCATTGTATTGGTTAGTGCCGAATCCTTGAAGCTTATTATAGCAATGAGTTCAAACTATTGCAAATGTTGTATCAATAAATTTTGCATTTTATTTATGGGGGAGTTATCTTTATATAATACACAATATAATATATAATACACAAAAATAATAAGGAGATCAGCTATGAGTATCAGTGTGGAAAATTATTTTGAATGCGAAGAAGGACAGGCTGAATTATTCAAACTGCGTAACGCTTCCGGCTTCGGGGCGGATATCAGCAATTTTGGCGGGGTTATAGTTTCTCTTTTCGCTCCGGACGAGACCGGTAAACTCGTGGATGTTGTGCTGGGATATGATGACCCCGAAAATTATATTAATAGTATTTCGTATTTAGGCGCGCTGATCGGCCGCTGCGCCAACCGCATCACTGACGGCAAATTCTCCATTGATGATAAAGAATATCAACTCTCCCAAAATATTCCCGGCGCGTCTTTGCACGGCGGGGATAAAGGCTTCAGTCATCACCTGCATAAGGCCGAAAGCTTTGAAACCCCGGAAGGCGCGGTCTTGAAACTGACCCGCACCAGTCCCGACGGGGAAGAAGGTTATCCGGGAACACTGGAGCTTGAAGTTCTTTACACTATAACAAATGATAATGCTTTGAAGATCGAATACCGCGCGACAAGTGACGCGCCAACGATTGTTAATTTGACCAATCACAGTTATTTTAACCTCAACGGCACGGGATGCGACAATATCAACAATCACCAGATATGGGTAAACGCGGATCGTTACACTCCCAGCTCTGATGCCCTGTTGCCCAGCGGTGAAATTAATTCTGTATTGGGAACTGTATTGGATTTGACTACTCCAAAAATGATGGAGGAATGTCTTGCTGAACTGCCGGGGGGAATTGATCATAATTACGTTTTGAACGAGGAATGCGCGTCGCTGAAAACCCCCGCGGCAATAACTTCATCATTAGGCAGCGGCATTGTGATGAAAACTTTCACCACGGTACCGGATCTGCAAGTCTACACCGCATTCTGCCTGGGTGATGCCAGGCTCGGCAAACACGGAATCCGCAATGAACAGTTCAGCGCTTTCTGTCTGGAAGCTCAACATTCCCCGGACGCCCCGAATCATCCGAACTTCCCGTCAGTAGTGCTCAGGCCCGGCGAAGAATACAAACAAACCACTATCTACTGTTTCAGCGTCAACAATTAACCCGTCTTTTAACGGGAGCTCAAATCCGCGATCATATTATATTCCAATCTGGATCATCTGAAAATACCTAAGAGCTTTATGTATCAATAATTATGCATAAAAATATTAGGAATTATTGAAAAAGTTTTTTTAATCAGTATAGTAGGAGCTGTTACTTAGCATAACAAAAGCAATTCAAAACCGATAAGGTAAACTTGTTTTGATGGTCGAAACCTCTAAAAAAAATGCAAGGCCGGCTCAAAAAGCTGAACAAAAAACGAATACAAACCCTGCCTCCGCCGCGAAAACACACAGTAGTAATCCTTCGGACGAAAGCAGCGATTCTCTGCAAATATATTTGCGCCAGATAAATAAAATCCCTTTACTTGAACCGGATAAGCAAAAAAAGCTTATTCATGAAATTGACCTGGCCACCATTGAGTATCGGCGCGAGCTGTATCAACTCGGCTTTATTCTGCTCGAACATTCGCGGATTTTAGATAAAATCCACGACAAAAATACTAATCTCAGCTATGATTTTCTGGCTTCATCACTGGGAAATCAAAAAGAAGCCATCCTGCAGGTACCCGCCTGGCATAAAGAAATTAAAGATTTATACGGGCAATTGCGTGAAGCCTACAGCAATAATAAGGCCGGAAATCAAAGTTCACTTCGTGCCCAAGCCGTGGAATGCCTGCTCAAATATGAAGTAGTATATGACCGTCTCAAGGAATGGCACAAAGTAACTCTGGAATTCTTAACGCTAGCGGCTCCAGGCCTGCGCAAACCGGAACGCGCGACATTAAAAAACATTCCTTCAGAGAAAATTTCTTATCTCGAAGAAAAATTTTTGTTGCCTCTGGATGATTTTTTCCCACTGCTGAAAAAAATTCAGGCCAGATACGGGCATTTAAAAGTGCTGCATGAAAAAATGCTGGAAGGCAATCTGCGTTTAGCAGTAAGCATTGCTCAAAAATACCGCAACCGGGGCCTGCCGATAAACGATTTAATCCAGGAGGCAAACCTCGGATTAATGCGGGCTTTGGAGAAGTTTGACTTTCGCCTCGGGAACCGCTTCAGCACCTACGCCACCTGGTGGATTAAACAAACTGTCAGCCGCGCCATAGCTGAACAGTCCAGAGTCATACGAATTCCGGTTCACATGATAAATACAATTATTTCCATGAATCACGTCGAACAAATTTTCATGCAGACACACGGCAGGGAACCAAACGTAAGCGAATTGGCCATCGCTTTGGAAATCCCGACTTCGCGTATCAGCGCTATCAGGAAAATGGCAAGGCAGGCCATTTCCCTGCAGGCTCCCGTTGGTGATTCCAAAGACGGTTCTGTCCTGCAGGACATACTGGCTTCGGATAGTGTCAATGACGACCCGGTTCAGGATATATCCAAAAAAGTTTTAAAACAGAAAGTATACGAAGTCCTCGCCACTCTGCCTGAGCGCGAACAGCAGATTATCATCATGCGCTTCGGCCTGATGGGCTATTCGCCGATGACGCTGGTTAAAGTCAGTGAGCACTTTGACCTTACCCGTGAACGCATCAGGCAGCTTGAGATCAAAATACTGGAAAAATTGCGTACCCCGGAAAAACGTAAGTTTTTTGACGGCTACCTGTATACTTGAAAAGGGCAGAATTATGAGCAGCAGAATTGATTTCATAAAAAAACGCCGCAGTATCCGTAAATTTAAAGACATTCCCGTTGACGGCCGGCAAATTACCAGCATTCTCGAAGCCGCCATGGCCGCGCCGTCGGCAATGGCAAAAGACCCATGGCGTTTTATCATCGTGCGTGATGCCGATAATATGAAAAACATCGCCGGCTTCCTGCCAAATGGCGGTTTTCTCCCTGACGCCGGGCTTGGAATAATAGTTTGCGGGGATATAAACGCCGCTCATTCCAACAGCGTATCCTACATGCTTCAGGATTGTTCGGCGGCGATTGAAAATATGCTTTTAGCGGTGAGCGCTTTGGATTTAGCTGCTTGCTGGCTGGGAGTTCACCCCCGCGAAGACCGCATCAAAAATATCAGACAATTCTGCAATTTGCCGGAAAATATTATCCCGCTGGCCGTCATCGCAATCGGTGTGCCCGACGCTTCTCCCGAGCCCCGCACCAGATACAACAAAGATTACATCAAACAGGAAAAGTGGTAGCAAAACACCGCGTCCGTGTTCCCTCCGGGCGTTTTTTATTCTAAAAGCTCATTAATTGCTTCCAGGCGAGTTTGAAATCGTTTTCGTTTCTCATCAGAATAGCCCTTTCTGCTGAGTTCCTGTTGCAGTATCCGCTGCGCTTTTTGAAGATAATTGTGTTCCGCGCAGATATCCGCGTAAAGCAGTAACATTTCTATGTTTTCGTCAAAAGCATAGACTTTTTTCTGCCCGAAATACGCTTCTATTAATTCCATGGCGCGATGATGATCGCCCAACTCGTTTTCATATATTTCCACCAGAATAAGATAGGGCTCGGGATTGAATGGCTTTTCGGCAAGAAGCTTATTTAATTCCTCAATTGCTTCATCATATTCTTCTTGCGCTATCATTCCTTTAATTGGCGATAGAATCTCAGGAACAGTTTTTAAATAACTTTTCGGGGAATACAAAATTCCCCCGACCCAGTTTCCGACTGCAGGGGCAAGCAGCCATGCTATTATAACTCCCCAGAACGCCCCGAAAACTGCTCCAATTATGGGCGCAAGATTTCCAGAAGAATAGATAATCCCCAAACTGACTGGAATCCCTACAACAAACAAAGGGATGTAAAACATGTATGAGCCGCAATTGTCGAAAAAAAAATAAATTTTAGTCCGTAGAGATTTTTTTTTATTCAAATGAATAAGCCCCCTTTTTAGACACATTTTCATGCAAACAATTAGCAATTTACCTATTTTAATATACATTAGCTAATGAAAATATCTAATATGGAGTTAAAATATGACCAAACAACGCGTTGCAAATATAAGCCGCCGCACTCGCGAAACTGATATTCGCGTTAAATTAAACCTCGACGGTTCAGGAGAAAGCAGCATTGACAGCGGAGTTCCCTTCATGGACCACATGCTGGAATTGTTCGCCAAACACGGTTTTTTTGACCTTGAAGTTAAAGCGGTCGGGGATACTCATATTGATTACCATCACACTATGGAGGATTTGGGTTTAGCCATGGGCGAAGCTCTTTTGCAGGCGCTTGGCGACAAATCCGGCATTCGCCGTTACGGAACCTGTTTACTGCCGATGGACGAAGCGTTGGCGCAAGTCGTATTGGATTTATCGGGACGCCCGTGCCTGGTATATAATGTTACGCCTCCGGCACCGGTAATCAAGGATTTGGACTGCCGTTTGTTTCATGAATTTTTTCAGGCTTTCGCGGTCAAATCCGGCGTTAACCTGCATATAGATTTGCAGAAAGGTGAAGAAGTCCATCATGCTTTCGAGGCGATATTCAAGGCGTTCGCCAAAGCTCTTGACCAGGCGGCGGCTTTTGACGGACGGGTCAAAGGAGTTCTTTCAACTAAAGGCAGTCTTTAATAAACGTAAAAGGCAAAAAAGCACCCGTGCTTCTTATGGCTATAGAAATTGAACGCAAATTTTTAGTGCAAGATAATTCCTGGCGTGATAATTACGCGAAAAAAGTAAAGCTTCGCCAGGGCTATCTCATGATATCCAAAGACTGCACTGTCCGGGTGCGCGTCTCGGATACGGAAGGCTGGATAAGCGTCAAGGGGCAAAGCGTCAATATTTCGCGTTCTGAATTCGAATATCCCATTCCCCGGGCGGACGCGGAAAAAATGTTAGCGGAATTTGCCGCCGGCAATTTAATTGAAAAAATACGTTATTTTATTAATTATCAAGGTTCCGAATGGGTAGTTGATGAATTTTCCGGGCATAACCGGGGGTTGATTTTAACAGAAATAGAATTAAGCTCGGAAGACGCTGCCTATCAAAAACCCGCCTGGGCCGGCAAGGAAGTTTCAGGAGATCACCGCTACAGCAATTCGGGCTTATCACAACACCCTTATCTGAACTGGGGAAAATTATAAAAAACAAGAGACTCGAATCATAGCGCAAGCGGTAGATTTCTTTAACTTGTTTTATTACATGTTTAAGTTCAATGTAAATGTTAAGTTTTCGCCCGTGCAAAGTATATTATTGATTATATTCAGAGCAGACGCGAACCGTCATTTCCGCCCATTCCCAAAGCCGTTGCGGTTCTCCGCGCATAGTGCTCAAGTCTTTGGCGATGACTTCAACACTGCAGCCGCGGGATTTTTCCAGTGAAGAACGCAGTTCGTCCTCCGCTTCCTGCAGGTTCCAGGTATCACGGGCGAATAGCGCGGGGTTGGGTTTCAGCGATACCACGTAATCATTTTGAACTTGTTCGCAAAGCTTTTCGATATCGCACCAGGGGCTGCAGGAAAGCTTGCGCAGATTGGGTATATTTTTCTTCAATATCTTAACTTTATCGTGTAGCGGTTCGCAGCATCCATAGTATGCCAGGCCGAAATTTTCGGTCCAGCGCCGCTCGTATTTCAGGCCGAATTCCTCGTGCATTTCCGGGCTGACCGAGCCGAATATTTGCGCTACGGTGCAGCCCCACTGATTGTGCGGCAGGACGCGTGCCGGATCATAATCGCTGCCCGGTAGTTCCGAAATACAGCCCAGGCCGCCGGAGCCGACCCGGTAGTTTCCCTTGTGAAAAGACAATACATTCAATTCCCGCCATTGGCGCAGCCGCGCGATGAAAGCCGTGGTCAGGCGTTCCATCGCGGCGTGAAGCATTTCCGGACGCATAACTAAATCCATCATGCTTTCCTGGACGCCCCACCACTGGACAAGCTGGTCCCAGGGCGAGAACCACGCTGTCGGAATACCGTATGGCTTTATTTCCAATATATCGCCGAATATCCCGTTGAGCATGCTCAGGTACTGTTCATTTTTTTCCGCGTCGAGCGAAAGTACCGGGGTTTTTATTTTTTCAATATCGCTTTCTTTCGTAATTACCGGCTTATAGTCGTGCGAGGTAACACCACCCTGTGCCGGAGTAATAGTTTCTTCGTCCAGCGTGATGCCGAAGCCGGAGTCATTAATGAATGTGCTGGCGTAAAACACCGGTTCGATGATCATATCAACGGGCAGGTGCTTCCATTGGTAGAGCTGCCGGCGCATCTGGTCTTCGGCTGCCCTTGCCGGCTTATTTTCACAACGCAAAGTCAATTCATCATTGACGTTCATCTCATGCCAGCAGATTTCATTGATCCACACCAGCGGCCGTGTTTTCTTCAGGTCGTTGAGCCGGGTCCAGAGTTCAGTTTTTTCCTTGTGCACCGGCAGGGCGGCGATCATGGCGGCTTTTTCCGCCAGATTCCTTAAAATTGATTTGTCATTATCTGTAATAATCATAGCCTGTTTCCTGTTTTTTATATATTTTAGCATAAATGCTGCAAAAAAAGAATGGAATAATTCATGTTTAACATGTATATTTGTTCAATATGAGATATTTTAAGTACAATTTTAATGTAAAAATAGTTTGCCGCAGGTATTCCGAACTGAATCGCTCCTGGGGCATGAACAATACCGTTGACCCTTTTATCCGTTTGTATTACATCGCGGGCGGCCGGGGGCGTGTTCTGTGTGGAAAACAAAATATTGTCCTGGAAAAAGCTAAACTTTACCTCTTACCGTCGCAAACGCCGCTGAGTTTTTGGACGAATGGATATCTGAATGTTCATTGGGCACATGTGCGGTTGACGCTTGCGCCGGGGATTGATATTTTCAACCTCATCCAGGGGAAAGTCATGTGCCTTCCTGAGCCTGACGACACCATGATTGAAAGCTTCAAGGCTTTGAACAGGGAAAACCTTGAAACTTTGCCCGGCGACTTAAGGGCTCAGGCATTGGTAATGGAGCTTATCGCGGATTTTTTTGCCGGATCCAGTGTTGAGTTGCCGGAGCAGTTTGAGAAAGACTTAAAGCGTTTTGAACCGGTCACAGGCCTGTTTGAAAAATCTCCCGCCCGCAAATGGAAAATTCAGGAGCTTGCCCGCAAAACCGGATTGGGACGAGTGCGGTTCTCCACGGAATTCAAACGTGTTTTCGGTGTGCCGCCGGCCAAATTCATCATGCGCAAACGCCTTGAACACGCCCGTTATCTGTTACTCAATACCAACCGGACGCTGGAAGATATTGCCGATGAGCTTGGTTTCAGCGACGCGTTTCACTTTTCCAAATCTTTCAAATCCGGCATTGGGTTCCCGCCGAAAGAATTCCGCGTTCGCGGGAGTCGCAATCAAGCGTGACGGCGATGCCACCGAAGGACGATTGTTCTCCGGGCAACTGATCTTACTTGAAATATTATAGCAAATTTTTTGCCCGGAATCAACGATCGGGCTGCTTACTTGAGAATGAGATGTTATCGCATATAAAAAACTACCAATAATGATCAGGGTTTTCATGACCTTTTCCCGCTGTTTTGCGGTTATTGTCAAATCGTTATATTAAATAATGCTCTATCCTATTGAACATTAAATATTTATCGCAAAATAGAGTTCTTTCCCCATGGTTTGCGCGAAAATTCCATTCAGAAAAATGTATTTTAAATCCCGAAGGGATGATTTAACCGTAGCCACGGGTGTCAACCCGTGGAAAAACGATTAAAAATAATTCCCAGCTCCGCAGGAGCGGTTCAAGTGGATTTATTTTGAGTCGCTCCTGCGGAGCTAGGTCATGGTTCATACACAATTCCACGGGTTTGCACCCGTGGCTACGGTTACGCCGCTCTTACAGAGCTCAATCCAGTAATTCAACGAAGTCTCGCCCGCCAGATGAACATCCAACTGTATCCAACAGCCTGAAAAAACAATAATTCGCATCCCAAAAATTTTTGAAAAAGATGCTGGGAGAAGAAACAAATTTTTTAATATAACGAGGCCGACGTATCGGCTTCTTCTCCCCCGAGCTCAATCGTTGTCAACTTTTGTTTCCAACTCAAAAGTGTAATCATCTTCAGTTTTCAGGTACAAATAGAGTACGAACAATCCCAGCGCGGTTTGCGACCATGCTATAATCGGCAGCATTGCGCCGTACTGCCCGTAAGCAGGCAGATAAAAGATTGTGCCGATTCCCGGCACATTTTTTCCCAGGTAGTGAGCTACCCTGAATATCCAGGAAACAGGTATTATATAAAAAGCCAGGAATAATCCGCAAATCGAGGCGTTTATCCAGTTTTTCTTGAGAACCAGGAAGTTTGCCTTAACCAACAGCAGCAAAACGACTATTATATTATCGTAGAGGCGATGATAGCTTACGAGCATTGTGAAACATGAAACCAGGAGGAGTAGATTTAAGCCGATACCTTCTTTTTTACGTTCTTTCCAGAAAATAAACAGGAGAGTCGCTATAAAGAAAAGTTTACCCGACAGGTTCAGGAATTCCATGCGGAAAAAACCGAATTGCAGCAGGTCGTTACCGCTGAGGCCAAACGAATTGCAGCCCCCGTCAAGAGTATTCCTTATCACTTCAATATAGCGCATATACAAATCAACCAGATTATACCCCGCGAAAACCGGCCACATGCACACCAGCAGAAAAACCGCGAAAGCCGCGATGCAGATAAAATACTGTTTTTTCAGGAAAAGTAATGGCGCGAAGAAAGTAAGCATGGAATATTTAAACACAGCGGCCAGCCCGAAGCAGACCGTCCGGCAATACTTGTTCCTGACCGAGAAGAACAATAAAAGCAGCAGCAGAACCCAGATAGTTACCTGGCCATTGCGTTGACACATCAGTTGCGGGGAAGAGTTCAGAAAAATAAACCCGCCTGCGAAAAACATTAATGTATTCAGGTTCGGATTGCGGAAATCAACCTTTTTGAGCAAGCCAGTGAGTTTAAACAGCCAGACATAAACAAACACGGAAACACCCAGGCTCAACAGAAAGTACAGCAAATGCGCGCTGTTTATGTCCAGGAGCATATATGGTATATAAAAGATGAGCAGGCCAGGCAGAACCATCAGGGATTCCTCCCATTCATGAAAAATCAGGTTTTTGACGTCGAAAAAATCCTGGCCGCGCATCGCGGCATAGGTGCAGCTGAAAAATAGAGTAAAGTCAACCCCCATATTCTGCGTGTAAGCATGATGCATTCTGCCGACGCAAAAAACAAGAAGAAAAAATATCCCGGTATAAAAAAACAGACGTTTAACAGATTCTTTTCGATTTGTTTCGGTCATCATTTTATTAACTCCATATAAATATTCCACTGAAAACCAGACAAAACAACTTAGTCTCTATCGTTAATATTTTCAAGTGGGCATCTGCGGTTTTATATTATTAATTTCTTATAAATAACAGTTTTTTGTAAATTCGCTTGCTTTACGGCATTGCTCAGCTTATTGTTATAAATACCACATAAAATTATTAGCAACACAAGGGGATTTGTATGAAAATGACAAAATGCTTTTCGTCTGCTTTTTTAGCAGCAATTACAGTAGTTTGCTTTAGTTTATCAGTTCAGGGCGGCGATAAACAGGCTGACCGGGAATTGTTTGACAAAGTTTCTTCAAAACTGGATAAAGGCGGTTCGTATTTTGATTTTCAAAGCACTAAATACCTGTTCCGAGCGATTGAAAATACCTACGCGCAGCTTCCCGCGGCAATAAAAGTTGTAGTTCCTGACCCGCAACAGCAAATGATGCCGATGATGATATACAACTGCCTGAAACCGGTAGTCCGGAACCTTGGAATAAACGAAGTGCTCGCCGGCGGCGCAAGTTCAGTACTTATTGTCGAAAAAACAGATAAAAACCCGGCATTATTCCGCTCACGTCAAATTGTCTATCATGGCGACAAAAAGGTCAAAGGTCTCATCTGGGATTTTGCAGCCGAAAAAAATAGTGAATTAACTGGCCTGGCATCTCTGCCCAAAGAAACTTTGTTTGCTTCCGCTACGCAAGCCGAGCCGGGAAAAGTGTGGGCTAAAATTAAAATTATCTTTTCAAAAACCCCTTTCCCGCTTGTTCAAAGCGCGCCGATGCTGGCTGAACAAAGCTTTTTCAATAAGTTTAAACTGAAATTGCCGGAATTTCTTGACAGCCTCAGCGGCATCTGGTCCTCAACCCTTATCAGCGTCAAAACCGATAACGGCAGACCCGTGGTATTCGCGATGGTGAAAATTCCGAATAAAAATAATCTGGTTTTCAAAGTTTTATCTGAAATAGCAAAATCTAAACCCAGGCTGCAGGTGCTGCCTGATGAAATCAGCCCTGTAACTCCTCCATTTTTGACCTGGTTTAAACCCCTTATTCGCCGCGATGGTGAAAATATTTATATTGTTTCCAATGCCAAAATCCTGGAAATCATTAAAAACACTATTGCCAAAAAGGATGGTTTAAGCTCAACACCTGAATTTAAACACCTCAGTCAGGGACTTCCCGCGAAAGGCATAGCTTTTTTATATTTTAACAGCAAAACGATTAAGGTGATAATCGACATTATCAAAACAAACGCGCCTGTAGGAGATAAAGATTGGTCCGTCTTGTCTAAATTATTTCCGCCAAGCGATTTGTTTATGGTCGTATCCAGAGAAAAAGATGGCATTATGCACGTCATGAACAGCCCGATGGATCTCCCCCAGTTTATCGCCTATACGAGCATTATGCCGTCAATCGCGCAATTGGCAACAGTACTGCCGGCGGCGCTGGGCAAGGCCCGCACAAAAGCCCGTCGGATATCCTGCATGAGCAACCTGAAACAGATAGGCCTGGCTCTTAAAATGTACGCCATGGACCATAAAGACAAATATCCAGCCGGAAATAATGTTGTGGGTTTAAAGAAATTAATTAAAAAAGATTATTTGACTGATTTATCAGTTTATGTCTGCCCGGACTCCAAAGCTGTCAAAACAACAACTAAGGAATTAAAAGAAGCAAATTCTTCTTACATTTATCTGGGCGGTTTCACTGAAGGGGATGGGGCTGATATTCCGGTAGTCTTTGACAAACTGGACAGTAATAAAAAAACAATCAATATATTATATCAAGACGGGCATGTCGCCGCTTTGCCAAACAAGTTCCGTAATTGTGAAGGCTTAATCAATCATTTGGCCAAGACGAGTTCTTTCAAAGCGGAAATTCTGAAAAAGCTGCAGGAAAAAGCTAAAGAAGCCGACAAAGAACTCGGCTATAAATAAGTATGGTTTAACGGGAAATATAATGTGCGTATTTTTATTTTTTGTTTGATTTGTTCGGGTTTGTTGTTGTTTACAGCATGCGGCTCTAAAGAGACCAGGGTTCCTGATTTTGATGAACAAAATGCTCTGCGTTTACTGCTTAAACTTGTTTCTTTCGGCCCGCGCAGTTCCGGAACGGCCGCTAATTTGCGCCAGGCGGAATTTATCGCGGCGGCCGCGGAAAAATACGGAGCAGTAACCGCGCGCCGGAAATTTAAGTGCATGACGGAAGAAGGATTGCTGCAATTCGTTAATATTGAAGTGGTCATTCCCGGGAGACAAAAGGCTTTTATTATTATCGGGAGTCATTTTGATACTAAAAAATTACCGGCAGGTGTGAAATTTGAGGGCGCGAACGACGGAGCATCAAGCACCGCTGTTTTACTGGAGCTCATCAGAACAATAAAGGATTCAGGAATACGACCGGAATATACCTTGAAATTTGTTTTTTTTGACGGGGAGGAATGCTTCACCAGTTATGGCGCCAATGACGGTTTGTTTGGAAGTAAACATTACGCCCGGCAGCTCAAAGCGCAAAATCCGGCTTCACCGTGCCGCGCGGTTATTATCCTGGACATGGTCGGCGATAAAGATTTGAAGATAACTTTGCCGATTGATTCTGATAAACGACTCAGTGAAATGTTATTCAAAGCTGCCGACAGAGGCGGTAACGCTCAATATTTTGATTATTTACCGGCAGCACTGCTTGATGACCATACACCTTTTCAGGAAATGGGAATTCCGGTTATTGACATCATTGATTTTGAATTTGGCCCGGGTAATTCATTTTGGCACAGTTCGGAGGACAATATTAAAAATATATCCGCGAAAAGTCTCAAAATCGTCGGGCAAACCGCCTTGAATTTGATTTTTGACGAAGAATTTGCAAAAAAATTGTAAATTATTAGCAAAATGAGCTTGAAATTATTTGCATTTGTTTTTACATTGAGATATAATAATTTAATTGTTAATATATAACCTCAGAAAAAAGGAGATAATATGAATTCGTCAATGGTTCTTACAGGTGTAGTAATGGTCGCCGCTCTTATTGGTATGATCATCTGTTCTAAAAAGCAAAAAACCAACCCCGGCGCACAACCGATTGCAATCGCCTTGTTGATCGTTGTGATTATCAGCGGTATTTACATGCTTTACAAAAATAACATTTTTGGCAGCAGTACCGCCGGCATGATTGAAGCCGAGAACCATTTTTATGCATCTCAAGGTTATATGGTTGGTAAATTCATTGCGAAAAACGTTCCAGGAGCAAAAGTTTTATTAATTGAAAACGAAGATTTTGAAAAAAACAAACGTGAACAGGGTTTTATCGCTGCTTTGAAAAAAGGAATGGGAAGTAACAGTGTTAACGCTGTAGCTCTGGAAATTTTAGATAAACCTAAACGTCCTAAAGGCATGCCGGAAGATATGCCGATGATGCCGATGATGGAAATGATGACAAGTAAGGATTTTGATGCTACTCTCAGCGCCAACAGTTCTGACAATGTTGTGATTTCTGTAATTGGTTTACCTCGCGATGCCAGCAAAATGAAACTGTGGAGAATGTCGAAAGCCAAGCGTCCTAAATTGATTTTTATAGGCTCCGGCATGGGCGGTTCAATCAAACTTGCTCCTGCAATCAAGCAGGGAATGATCAGCGCGGTTGTCATAATAAGCCCTAAAGCTAAATTTGACAATAAAGGTGCTCCTTCTGCATTTGAAGACGCTTTCAAGAAACGCTATCTTCTAATTGATAAAAATAATCTTGCTGAAAACTTAAAGTCATTATAGTTTTACAGACATAAAAAAACCGGAGGATTTGTCCTTCGGTTTTTTTTGTAAATATATATAAAACGATATGCTATCCAAAGATATCGCATAAATCCACTTTCGCATTCACGTCCAGTGAAATAAGAGTTTTAGTATATTTTATACCATCAACGTCGCGAGTCATATGTTTCGCGACAATATCCGCCAGTTGTTTATTATCTTTCACCCGTATCATTGCAACCAAATCATATTCTCCCGCGACAGTGTATACTTCAGTTATTCCATCAATGCTTATCAGACTTTTGACTACAGTGTCGAGTTTGGAACGTTTTGCGTTGACCAGTACGATTCCAGTCACCATGGCGGACCTCCTTGTAAAAGATTAATATTTTCAACGGCTAACCCGTATGCTTATACAATATCAGAACAGAAATCTAATGCAAATAATTTTACAATTAATTACGACAAAATAAAAGTACTTTGGGCAATGTTCAGGTAGGGATTAGACGCGTCCGACAAAACTCGGTTTAACTTAAATTCTTGAAAAAAATAAAACTTTGCAGCAAGGCTCGAACGTTCACATCTTTTCAAAAAGCCGGACGGCGGTTTCGTTATCTTTTTGTTTCTTGATGTTTTCATTCAATAATTTATTTACCCGGGCAACTCCGGGAAAATCCCGGAATAAAAAACCTTTTTTCTGGAAATAAGCACTGTTTTCAAGCAGTCCGCTTAAGTCGCCCTTGAGCAGGGCGCGGTCCACCCCGAGCAATAAAGGCAAATCAGGATTGGCTTCACAAAACTCCAGACGTTTGAGTAAAGCTCCCCGATGCCAGCGGTGAAATAATTCCAAATGAATGATTTTACCGTTTTTATTTTGGAAATTCAGGTCCGGGAAAATTATTTCCTGTCTTTGCGCCTTGATAAAAGGCGTTTCGCCGCTTATTTGCCAGTCTTTGATCTTTTGTTTAAATAAACGATGAAACATGACGATTTCTTCCGGTATGTACGCGCCGAAATTACGGTAATGCGAAACCAGGTTAGTCGTTTCATCCAAATTCAAACGGCAAATTTTATTATTTAATTTCACATCAGCTTTGAGCTGCCATTTGTCCAGGGCGCAGACCGCGGGGAAAAACGCGGCCAGCTGTAAACCGTATTTACGGCTGTTTTCAAACATGCTCGCCGGACCGCTGATTTTTAAGCGCATAAGCAGCGTATCTTTTTTGCCGGCAGGACTTTTGAGTTGTTCTATTTCCGCAAGTAAGCGAAAAAACTTGAGGTATTTGAATAAGCGGCGTAATTCCGCCGGGTCCGGCGAGGAAACTTTTATTTCCATCTCCGCGGCGTGAAATAACAAGCCCTGCACCTGGGCACAATTATAGCGCTCAAGCAATTCGCGCGGAAAAAGTTTTTTTAATCCGGTCAGCGTCTCGTTTTCAGGCAGATCCGCGAAAATATCGTGTTTCGCAAAATCCCCGGCGGCAAGCTCCTGAATTAATTTCCGGCGATATTTTTCGCAGTCTTTCGCCCCTTGCTTCAACAACTCCGCCGCCTTGAGAAAAATTTCCCGGCGGCGAGCGGGATACTCAAAATCCTCCGCTTGCGAAAACTCACAACGGTCTAAAATCAACTTGTTAAGCCCCCTGGTTAATTTCAGGTCCCGGTGAGATTTCAAGACCGGCTCGACAAGTTCCTCAATTTCTCCGCGCGTCAAATTTTCACTCTCTTCCCGTCCCTGATAGACGGTCAGTAGATTATCCGCTATTTGCAGCAGGCTGCTGTCATCCGCGGCAATAAAATACGGACGGACATATTTGCCCTGACGGCGAAATTTTACCAAATCCCTGGTTAACATCAGCGCCCCCTTCCAAAACGGCGAAAGCCCGTTTTTTGATAGGCACGGTGTTCGCGGCGGCGCTTGCTGACGCTTTCCTCAGAAGTCCCGGCACTGATCAGTTCATACAAGACCGCCTGTTTTCCGTCGCCGGCACGCAGGATTCTACCCAGACGCTGAACGTGTTCGCGAATACTGCCACTGCCGGAGACAATTATCCCCACACTCGCTTCAGGAACATCAACACCTTCATTAAGCACTTTACTGCTTATCAACACCGGGTACTTGCCCGAACGAAAAAAATCCAGCATTTCCTTGCGCTCAATTACTTTGGTGTGATGCGTCAAAACCGGCATCATGAATTTCCGCCCCAGTAAATAAGCGGTTTTATTGTCAGCGGTAAAAATTATTACGCGTTCACCGCAGTGATTTGTAATCAGCTCCCAGACTTTACGGATTTTTGCGCGGCCGCCGCGGGCAATGCGTTTCTGTTCCAGAAAAGCATTGAAAACCCTGCGTCCGTCCGGCTGCCGCGCACATAATCCCAGGAACTGCGCCCAGCCGTCGCTACGTTGAAAATTTATGCCGTTGCGTTTGACAAAGTCTATATAAACCTGCCGGTTGGCAGTGTAGGCAATCGCTTCATCTTCGTCTAAATCAATTTTTAATTGTTTTGTCTCGTAAGGAGCCAGCATCTTTCCTTCCAGTTCGTCAATATGGATTTGGCAGCATAAAGGGCCGATCAATTCGGACACGATTTGTTCGCTTTCGTATTCCAGTTCAGGAGTCGCGGTCAGTCCTAAACGATATGGAGCCAGGGACATTGATGCCGCGCCGCGGTTGACGGCGCCGGGAAGATGATGACATTCGTCAAAAATCAGAAAAGCGAAACGATCCCCCATGAATTCCATATGGATCACCGCGGAATCATAAGTTGTTACAGTAATATCGCGGATGTCGCGCGAACCGCCGCCGAGCATGCCGATTTTTGTGTTGAAATTTTTTTCCAGAACGCGTGCCCATTGCTGCAGCAAGTCAATAGTCGGCACGACAACTAATGCCGGACGCTGCAGGTAGTAGATTGCCTGTACCGCCAGAAAAGTTTTGCCGGAGCCCGTCGGCAAAGCGGTAAGCGCGCGGCATTGAGCTTCCTTCCAGCGTTCCAAAGCCTGCTGCTGGTGCGGATGGGGAGTGAATTCCGTATTGAGGCTGAGTTTCAGGGGGCCGAAGTTTTTTGCCGCATCCCGGTAAGCGGCACCGCAGTCGCGCAGGGCAAGCACCAGCGGCGCGTACAAATAAGCCATACAGCGATGACAGGAGACGCGTTCATCGTATTTGATTTGCCGCAGCAAGGGAATGGGCAGTTTTTCCAGGGGCAGGTTTTCAAGCAGTAAAGTCCCCGCGTCAAAAACAATATTAACCGGGCTGTTACTCATAATTGTAGCTTCTCCGGCAAAGGGCTGAAAGCCAGCAACCCCATAGCCCGGGGTGAAGCCCCGAAATAAAACACATTTCTAATTCCATAAATATTTTTCATCATATTTAACATTATGTTTTTTCAGAACACTTGCTCGTTTCTGTTTTTATTTTCGATTTCTATCTGCCTCAAGGCTTCAATCTTGATTTTACAAGTTTGTTCGGTTAAGGACAACAATTTTTCCACTTCGGGTTTCCAATAATCTATTTCATTTGGTTCAACGTTAAAGCTTTTAATATATCTTGCCCCTATGTATGCCAAATTCAATTTGCCAAACAAATCTTCCTGCTTGTCTGTTTCCATTGGGAAAACAGCTTGTAAAAGCACTTCGTATTTTTCGGCTTTTTCACGAAGTTTATAGAGATCATGTTCGCGCGGACTATAGTGAGTATAAACTAACAGTATACATTTGTAACACATTTCACAAGCTTGTTCAAGATGAAAAGATGCCCTCTTGTAATTCTTTCGTTTTATGCAGTTATCCGCATCAATTCTGAACTCTCGAGCTTCTTTAAACCATCCTTCAAAATGATTTTCTGCATATTGTCGGCGGACAGTGGGAGTGATTTCTTTCGGAGGGTCGGAAAGTCGGCATTTGCCTGTATCATATAAAACAATACCTTCCCGCTTGATGTCGGAGTAAAAATATTGTTTTTCCTCCAGACGTTTGTTTATTTCTCCTATTTGTTCAACAATAATTTGAACAGACAGATTTAATCCTCTTAGTTTTCTGCGTATTATTATATTGGTGCTGCCAATTGTTTTTGGACGGGCAAATCCTCGGTAAAATTTTTCTATTTCCTGCTTTTCATCAGCCTGGTCTATCACTACCAGAATATCATAATCGCTTCCGCGCTGCACATGCGTGCCTTCAACTTCAATGATTTTTCCGTCTTTAAAGTCTCCACGCGCATGCGAACCATACAATATGATTATCTCCGCCAATCCT
Source organism: uncultured Victivallaceae bacterium (assembly GCA_964515915.1). Classification (GTDB taxonomy): domain Bacteria; phylum Verrucomicrobiota; class Lentisphaeria; order Victivallales; family Victivallaceae; genus JAHOYW01. Next base: position 13,436 of record CAZEXM010000007.1, on the reverse strand, counting down.
GTTTCAATAATTTTATCAGTGATCAATTCCAATTCGGCAATTTTGTCCGGTGGCAATTTATTCAATTTTTCCTTCATCATTGGATATTCCGTGTTGGATATTGGATATTCATCTTCCATTTACCCTTCGGGCCTGTTGTTGTCGCGCGGCGGACGAAAGGCCGCGATGCTTCCGGCCATCAGGAAAAATACAACAAAGGCAAGTATCGGTATTGTGCAGCCCGGTATTCCGCCAAGCGGAATGAGCCACAAGATGAACGCCCCGCAAATCCCGGCAATAAAACCAACAATAATGCCTTTTTTCCAGTTAGGATAATCAGGGGAATTATCCTGCGGCAAAACAATTCCCGGCGGAAGTTCGTAGTTGTTGTTGTCCTGATCTTGGTCGGTCATGATAATCCTCCGGTCGGTTAGAATTCTTCTTCCCTGGATAATGCGACGCGCCCGGAACGGGCCAGCTTTATTTCACCGAAATCAGCAAGTAACGCGACAAAATTATCGATTTTATCAGCCCTGCCCGAAAGCTCAATGCCAAGTTCATTTTTGTGGACCGTAACAATTTTACCTTCAAAAATTTCTACAAGCTGAATAATCTGCGATTTTTTATTTCCGTCAGTAACGTGAACTTTAATCAGAGCCAGTTCGCGTTCTATAAAGTTATGATTAGTCAAATCTTCCACTTTGAGGACATCGACAAGTTTATTGAGCTGACTGTCAATTTGCTCAATAACCGTATCGTCTCCCTTGGTGACAATAGTCATTTGCGACAGCTTCGGGTCTTGAGTTTCGTTCACGGTCAATGACATAATATTGTAGCCGCGGCCGCTGAATAACCCGGCGACCCGCGCCAGGACTCCAAATTTGTTATCTACTAAAACGGAAATAGTATGGGTTTCAACTTTGTTCATAATTACCTCTTTGTTAATTGTTTACCGGATTTCGACGAGAAATGCCAGTTTCGCGTTTCGCACATAGTTGACGCACTTTTCCTGATCGCAGATTTGAGTTTCCTCGTCTTTTAAATAACTGCATGCGTCAACGCCGTAAGGCATGATTTGTTTTATCGCTTCTGCAACGTTTTCGTCGGAAAGCCCGCCGGCGATAATTACCGGCAAAGGACATTGACTGACAAATTCCGCCGCGTCCCGCCAGTTATAAGCTTTATTTTCATTCTGCTGGCCGATCAGGGCGACTTCCCGGTTATAACAATCAAGGGTAATCGCGTTGACTACCGGATAAAGTTCTTCCAGGCTCAAAAGATCATTCAAGTTTTTTATGTATTCCGCGACAATAATTTTCGCGTAGGGAGGCAGCAGGTCGCGCAATTTGAAAATCTCTTCATTCGCGGCGCCGTGTAATTGAACAGTATAAATATTTGCCCGCAGCATGATTTCTTCAATTTCTTCGGCTTTGGTCAGATGAGTAACGATAACCGGGCTTATATATGGCGGCAGCTGCTGTGCCAATCGTCCCGCCGTACTGGCGAGAATAAATGTTTTTGATCTATGCAGTTGTCCGACCAGAAACCCAACCGCATCCGCACCGGCGTCAATAGCGGTTTGCAGTTCATGTTCGTTTTGAATTCCACAGATTTTTATTTGCATTTGTTGTAAATCTCCCAGGCTTTCAGTATTCCCTTTAAAGTAAAGTCATCTCCAGCATATTCAATCCCGGAAATATTTTTTATGAAAAATTTCGCGTCGCCGCCAGCGGCAATTAAATTCAAATCGCCGTTTATACTTTGCCGCATTATTCGAATCAATTCTTTTACTGTCCCGATCACGCCGGCGTCTATGCCCAGAAGCATTTGATCACCTGTAGCCACACCGGGCCCGTCCGGCGGCGGGGTTTTCAGTGAAACCAGGGGCAGTTGCGCGGTATAATCATGCATGCAATTGCGTAATAACACACGCCCCGGGGCAATCGCCCCGCCAAGAAAGATTTTATTTTTATCAAGTAATTCGAAAGTTATCGCGGTTCCAAAATCAATACACAAAGCCGGTAAAGTAAATTCAGCTCCCAGCGCAATCAGGTTTGCCAGCCGGTCCGCGCCCAAAGCGCTGCCGTCAACCAGACTCAAATCAATATCACATGAACATCCCGGTTCCAGCCAGAAAATGTCGTGATCCCGGAAGCGGGTACGGAATTCAGGAATAACCGTTGCGGCCGCCGCCGGCATTGCCGCCGGCAGCATTCTGCTGTTCAGCTTTGCCGTTAAAATTTTCCGGACCGGACTGATTTTACCGTTTTCGGCTTCGGCAATCCGGGTATGGGTATTGCCTATGTCTAACAAAAGAACCATTGTAATAACCAATATTTAATTAAAGAAATTTGGATAATTCCGGTTTGATACCAAGGTTATGCACTAATTCTTTAATTTTCTGTGCGGATTTGGCGTTGCAAACCAGGGTCGCGTCGTCAGTATGTACGACAATCAGGTCCTCTACATCAATAAGCGCAACCAAATGTTTTGAATCGCTGACCACAATGTTACCCTGAGAATCAATGCCTTCAAACAAACCGCGGACAACATTATTATTTTCGTCGGGACGGACTTGATTGCGCAGGGACGTCCAACTGCCGACATCGTCCCAGTCAAAAGAACATTCCGCGACAATAACATTTTCAACTTTTTCCATCACCGCATAATCTATTGAAATCTTGTCGCATTTCGCGTATTCAGCAGCCAGCGCCTGTTCAATATCGTTCCGGGCGAAAGCTTCACCAAATCGTTTCGCCATTGATTCCAGTTGCGGCGCATGTTGGCCGAACGCGTCCATAATTGTTTTGACCGACCAGATAAATATACCGCTGTTCCATTTATAATTACCATCGACGACAAACTTTCCAGCGGTTTCAATATTGGGTTTTTCCTTGAAACCAAGGCTGCTGAAAAATTTCGTGTTCATTCCGTCAGCAAGTTGTTCACCGCATTTTATATAACCGTATCCAGTGCTGGCAGAGGTGGGATTAACGCCGATTGTAACGATGCTGTTATTATCGGCGGCAAGTTTCGCGCAATCTTCCAGTTCACAACGCATTGCCTGAATATTACGGATAACATGATCCGCCGGCAGTAAAAACATTATCGCCTTGTCGTTTCCGGCTTTGGCGCGGACTATTCCGGCGGCAAGGGCGACGCATGGAGCGGTATCCCGGCCAAGCGGTTCCCCGATAATATTTTCAGCCGGCAGGCCTGCCAGCAGCGACTGCATTGGAGCGACATAATCCTGATTGGTGATAATTAAAATATTTTCCGACGGCACCAATGGTTTCAAGCGCTCAACAGTTTGCTCGATGAGGGTCAAGTTACCGATCAGGCGCAATAATTGTTTTGGATGATTTGCCCGGCTCTGCGGCCAGAAACGCTCCCCTTTGCCGCCTGCCATTACTACTGCATAAAAATTACTGTTTTCCATAATTAACCAAGTGTTCCTTATTTAAGGTGCTTTCCAAACATAATTGCTTAACTCATCTTTTCAATGATTTTAGTAAGCGGCATGAACAAGGCGATAACAATAGTACCAACGACCACCGCCAGGCCCACAATCATCAAAGGCTCAATCAGTGAAGTCAAGGCGCCCACCGCATTATCTACTTCTTCTTCGTAAGTGTCCGCTATTTTTTCAAGCATATCCGGTAATTTACCGGTTTCTTCACCCACTTCAATCATACTCACCACCATTTCCGGGAAAATTTTAGTGGCGGCAAGGGGGCGCGCAATACCCTCTCCTTCTTTTACCGCATCGTGCACTTTTGCCACAGCGGTGGCAACGACGTTATTACCGGCAGTTTCCCGCACAATATTCAAGGCGCCTAAAACCCCCACTCCGGATGCCATCAAGGTTCCCAGCGTTCTGGAAAAGCGTGAAATCGCGGTTTTCGCGATAATCGGCCCGAACAAGGGCATATTGTATTTAACCCAGTCAAAAGCGTATTTTCCACGTTTTGTCTTACCGATGAGTTTCATGCAAATGAAAAAAGCAACAATACAGCAAATGACAAGCAAAGCCTGATTCTTCATGATGTCTGAAACATTAATAACCCATTGCGTAACCATCGGCAATGGCTCCCCTTCAAGCAAATCATCAAAGATTTTTGTAAAGTTAGGCACAATAAAAATCATCAACCCGCTGGTAACTCCAGTAGCAACAACCATAACCACAACAGGATAAATCAATGCCGCTTTAACTTTTCCGGAAATCCTTGCGGAACTTTCCATAAAAGCCGCCAGACGATTAAGAATGGTCTCCATTGCTCCCGCCGCCTCACCCGCCCGGATCATATTCAAAAACAGTTTGTCGAAAGACTTGGGATTTTTAGCCAGGGCTTCAGAGAAAGTAGCTCCGGTCTCAACAGCATCGGCTGTTTCATTCAGAATCATTTTCACAATGGGGTCTCTGGACTGTCTTTCCAAAGTTTTAAGCGAACGAATCAAGGGCAGCCCCGCATCAAGCAGGATAGCCAGCTGGCGGGTAAAAATAGTAAGTTGTTTACGCTTGATTACCGGAGTACCGATAGTCATGTTCAGACCGCTGCCGCCTTTTTTCTTTTTGCCTTTCGCCGTCGATTTTCTGCTTGTGACGGCTTTTCCGCCTTTAGCTGATTTTATCGAGGTTGGATACAGGTTTTGTTTTTTTAACGCAACCGCAGCTTGTTCTTCGGTGGGAGAATCAATCTTACCTTTGCGTTCTTTGCCGTTCGAGTCCATTGCTGTATATAAAAATTGCGGCATCTTGCATTCTCCTTATGTTATTTATTATTTAATCTTCTAAACTAGCCAGTTTTTCAATTATTGCATCCGGGTCTTGTGATTTCGTAATCAAATCATTATAACTGATCAAGCCTTTCGTATACAGTTCGACTAAGTGCGAATCAAGCGTATTCATTCCATATTTAGTTCCTGTCTGCAGTTCAGAAGCAATACGGAATGTTTTATTATCACGAATAAGTGCCTTAATAGACGCCGTCGTAACCATAATTTCAAATGCGGCAACCCGTCCGGGTTTGTCTGCCCTCGGCAGGAGTATTTGTGATATTACCGCGACCAGCGAAGTTGCCAGCTGGGTTCTGATCTGGCCCTGCTGTGCAGTCGGGAACGCGTCAATGATACGGTCGATAGTTCCAACCGCGCTTGACGTATGCAGGGTTCCGAAAACCAGATGACCGGTTTCAGCAGCGGTAATAGCAGCTTCAATAGTTTCCAGGTCACGCATTTCCCCTACGAGAATCACGTCCGGGTCCTGACGCAGCGCCCGCCGCAAAGCTTCACTGAAACTGGTTGTGTCAACCCCGATTTCACGTTGAATAACCATACTGCGTTTATTTGCGTGATAAAACTCTATCGGGTCTTCAACGGTAATAATATGATGAGCCATTTCTTCATTAATGATATTAATCATTGATGCCAGGGTTGTAGACTTTCCGCTGCCGGTAGGGCCGGTTACCAGAATCAAACCGCGAGGGCGGAACAACATATCTTTAACATGCATAGGCAAGCCGATTTGTTCCATAGTAAGCAGCGTATTGGGAATTTGCCGCAAAACTGTGCCAAAGTACCCTCTCTGCTTAAAAGCACTTACCCGAAAACGCGCCTGGTCGCCAAAGGCAAAACCAAAGTCAGCTGTTCCACACTCCTGAATCGCCTGCATTTGCGCATCGGACACGATTGCTTTGACCATTTTTTCGGTATCTTCAGCAGTCAGGTGATCCATTTCCAGGGGAGTCAATACCCCGTGTATTCGAACCGTCGGCGGCGCGTCCACCTCAACATGTAAATCACTGGCTCCTTCGTCAACTACCAATTGCAGCAGTTCTGTCATGCTGATACTCATCCTGAACCTCCTTTAAGTATATCTGAGAACTTCATCAACAGTTGTTTCACCATTTAAAACACCCTGGACGCCGTCTTCACGAATAGTTTTCATTCCCTGCTCCCGTGCCTTTTCGCGAATAGTTATTGTCGGGGCGTTCTCCATGATTAATTCCATTAATTCCGGGGACATCGTCAGAAGCTCACATATTGATTTCCGGCCGCGATATCCGGTTTCGTTACAGTTCTGGCATCCTTTGCCGTAATAAAATTTCCGGTCGCCGACATCTTCGCGGGAAAGATTTACTTTTTCCAATTCCTCATCAGTCGGATCATAAGGCACCCGGCAGTTTTTGCAGACTTTCCTGATAAGGCGCTGGCTCATTATTCCGACAATAGAAGAACAAAGCAAAAACGCTTCGACGCCCATATCCACCAGACGGGTTATTGTTCCGGCGGCATCATTTGTATGTAAAGTACTGAATACAAAGTGACCGGTAAGCGATGATTCAATAGCCGTCTGCGCGGTTTCAAGGTCACGAATTTCACCAATCATTATTCGATCCGGGTCCTGACGCAGAAAGGCGCGCAGCGCCTTCTGGAAAGTCATCCCAAAGGCTTCGTTAACAGGCAATTGCATAATACCTTCAATATCGTACTCAACCGGGTCTTCGGCCGTAAGAAGTTTATCGCCAATGTCGTTCACTTCCTGCAGCGCGGAATAAAGAGTTGTCGTTTTCCCTGAACCGGTAGGCCCGGTTACCAGTAAAATACCATTCGGCATATGGATTATATCCCGCAGCTTGGTCAATACATCATTGCTTATTCCGAGCGAATCCAGCTCAAGGTTCACCACTGAACGGTCAAGAACACGCAGCACCACGGATTCTCCGTAAGATGTCGGCAGAGTGGATACGCGCAAGTCAATAGGTTTGCCGCCGACTTTCAGTTGGATACGTCCATCCTGGGGGAGCCGCCGTTCGGCGATATTCAAGCCGCTCATAATTTTAACCCGGCTGATTACCGGTGTGGCCAGGCTTTTGGGCGGCGGCGGCATTTCATAAAGAGCACCGTCAATCCGGTAGCGGATTCGAAAAGATTTTTCAAAAGGTTCAAAGTGAATGTCACTGGCCTGGTCTTTAATTGCCTGATAAATTACGACTTCCACGAAACGGACAATCGGAGCTTCATTTGCCGCACTCTCCAAATCAGTAACACTATCATAATCCAGATCTTCTTCTCCTTCTTTCGTGGTCATTTCAGAAATAACGTCATGCACGGAAGCAATTGTAACCGGATAATATTTCTCAATAGCTGTATCGATGCTGTCCTCTTCTGCAACCAGCACTTGAACTTCCATCCCCAAAATAAACTGCAGTTCTTCGATAAACTGATAGTTCATCGGGTTTTTCGCAACTACCTTCAGGCAGTTTCCTTCCAGCGAGACCGGCACCACACCGTAAGCACGAACCGTTTCCGGATCGATTATTCCAATTACGTCGGGCGCTATATCTTCTTTCTTAAAATCATATACTTCCGTCCCGAGATTATCCGCAAAATATTGAAGTATCTGCTGTTCAGTGAGAAAGCCGTAATTAATAATAACTTTCAGAAACGACGTCCCGGTTCGTTCATGTTCGTCTTCCGCATCCTGGACTTGCTCATGAGAGCAAATCCTTTCCGTTAAGAGGATATCTTTTAAGGCTTGACCTTCTGTATCCAACATACCCGAGCTTTCCTTCACGTTATTGTTTTTTCTATATATTTGTCAGTTATTCTGAATCCATCAGGGTAAGTCGAATAACTTCTTCAATACTTGATATTCCCGATTCCGCTTTACGCAGGGCATCATCGCGTAAAGAGCGCATACCGTTGGCTCTGGCCCGCTCTCTGATTACGCTGCTTGGTTCGTTTGCGAAAATCAAATCTCCAATATCGGGTGTAAGGATAAAAATTTCGTAAATTCCTATACGGCCCTTATATCCGGAATCGTTACAGGACGAACAACCGGTACCTTTGAAAAACTTATGATTTTTCAAATATTCGTCGTCCATGCAAAGCAAACGGCATTCCGCCGGCGTGGGCGTCACTTCTTCCGCGCACTCGCTGCAATTCCGGCGCAGAAGACGCTGCGCCATGATTGCCCGCACCCCGGAGGCTACAAGAAAGTTTTTAACGCCCATATCAATCAGACGGGTAACGGCACCGGGAGCGTCATTCGTATGCAAAGTACTGAATACCAGATGTCCTGTGAGTGCGGCGTTAATAGCAATTTCCGCAGTTTCAAGGTCACGAATTTCACCAACCATTATTATGTTCGGGGCCTGGCGCAGCATGGCGCGCAGCGCTAATGAAAATGTCATATTAATTTCGCGCGCCACTTGAACCTGGTTAATACCGCTAAGCTGATACTCAATCGGGTCTTCGACTGTGATAATTTTCCGGGACGGTAAATTGATAGTATTCAAAAACGCATACAGGGAAGTTGTTTTCCCCGAACCCGTCGGCCCGGTTACCAGGAAAATCCCGTCCGGAAAAGCTATAATTTGATTAATCAGCTTTAAGTCCTCCGCGAGAAAGCCCAATTTGGGAATATCCAACTGGATACTTGCTTTATCCAGGATACGCATGACAATACTTTCGCCATGCGTCGTCGGGATCGTAGAAACACGCAAATCAATATCAACATCGCCCATTTTCAGCTGGATACGTCCATCCTGAGGAATGCGTTTCTCAGTAATATCGAGCCCGGACATGATTTTCAAACGGGAGGTCAAGTTTGCCTGTAAATATTTCGGCGGAGCTTCCTGTTCCCGCAGCATACCGTCAATACGGTAACGAATACGATAGCGTTTTTCTAATGGTTCGAGATGAATATCACTGGCACGCATTTTGTATGCGTCAACAATTAAGAGTGAAACCAGTTTAACTATGGGGGTATCGTCATCCGTATAAGTGTCATTGCCGCCGAGAGCACCTGAAAGCATTTGCGAAGCGGCGGCTTCCTCTTCGGTCATTTCATCAATATAATGCTCGACAGAGTCTTTAACATCCGCGTAATTATTGTTGATAACAACTTGAATCTGTTCTGCCGGAGCGGCAACCGCGTCAACATCACAACCGAGTAAGTAACGCAATGAGTCAATAGTTTCAACATCACTGGGATCGCTGATTGCCACGGTAATTGCATTGTCATGCTTCATAACCGGCACGACTTGATACTGGAGCACAATTTCCGGAGTTAAGGCGTTAATAACTTCCTCGGGGAAAACGTAGCTTGACAAATCCACTACTTCCATCCCGTACTGATTCGCGAGCATTGCAAGCAATTGTTCTTCTTCGATAAGACCAAGGACTTTCAATGCGTCAATAACGTCCAGGCGCCCCTTGCTGTCCTCGACCTCTTTCCAAGCCTGCTCTACTTGTTCGTCGGTCACCATGCCGTACTCTTTGAGGAGCTCTAAAATATAATCACTGTCTCTTGCCAAAATGTCAGTTTCCCTAATGAAAAATTCAATATTTTCGCTAATCCTCTCAGCTTACTCCTGCAAGTTTTCACAATACCGATTATTTGCGTGGATTTCAAGTTTTTTTGGAAATATTTTCAAACTCATTGACAAGGCGGCAAGACGAAGCTCGCCTTCATTATCAAAAAAACAAAAAATGTCCCGCAAAGACGCAAAGGAAAAAACCGGGAAGAAAGGAAAAAGGGAAAATTGTTTTTTTGCAATTTTGTTTTAGACATTTATATTATATTCAGATTATTAACAAATTGGAGTACAATTTATACTTAATGAAAGACAATATGCTCGAAAACGACAAAGATGACCCCGATTCGACGGGACCGTATCGATCACAAAATCATCCCGCCGGCCTGTTTGCGCTGAAACTCACTGGAGTTTTCTAGCGTATGGACATATTCAGCAATATCTTTGTTCAATTAATTCTACTGGTGGTCTTCCTCGGCCTGTCCGCCTGGTTTTCCGGGTCGGAAACAGCCTTGTTCGCACTCAGCCGCGCTCGCCTGCTCAGTTATAAAGAGTCTCCTGACCGCCGTCACCATGCCGTTTATAAATTAATGCGCTCTTACAGTTATACGCTGATTGTATTGATCTTCTGCAATATGCTGGTCAATACTGCTTTGACTTTGACCAGCGACAGTCTTTTTCACCAGCATTTGCAACTCAATCCGGTATATGAACAAATCATTACTATTGCTTTTGCGGTAACGGTATTGTTGCTTTTCGGCGAAGTCGCGCCAAAAACTATTGCGTTAATGTATAGTCACCGTATCGCGGATAGTGCCGCTTTGCCGCTTCTGTTTTTGCGCAAGCTCCTGTTCCCTTTGATTTGGGCGATGGATAAAGTTTTCGCCGTGATTTTGAACTGGATTGGACGCCGGAAACCCAAAGCTTTGAATTCAGAGGAATATTCTTCGTATATCGAGATGTCGGTGGCGGCAGGAGCTTTCAGTCAGCCGGAGCAGGAACTTTTGGAATCCGTGTTTGAGCTGCGCCGGCTTATTGCTGAAGAGGTCATGACTGCCCGCGTAAAGCTCGCACCAATCCGGGCCGATACTCATCCGGACACAATAGCAAAACATATTAAAGAAAAGAAACAGGAATTTTATCCGATTATCGCCGGGGATCTTGACGATAGTGAAATTATTCTTTCGGCTAGAGATTTCTTCCTCATGCTGCCGGACGAACGGCGCGAATGGCAAAAACACAGCACTTTTCCCGCAGTTTTGATTCCCGCTAACGTCAGCTTGACCCAGGTGTTGAAAACGCTGAATAAGGAAAAAGTCCCCGCGGCATTAGTCGTGGATGAATACGGCCGTTCAATCGGCATGATCAGCGTTAAGGATATTTACATTCAACTTACCGGTGAAGTCGAAACCATATACGACAAAGCCGAATACACCCTTGAACAGACGAGCCCTGATTCCTGGATAATTAAAGGCATGATTCCATTATTTGAAGTTGAGGAAGCTTTTGACATAAAAATCCCGGAAAAATACGAATCAAATGGTTTGAATGGACTTTTCGGTGAAATCCTCGGGCGCTTGCCGCTCGTCGGCGATTGTCTTGAAATAGACGGCCTTAAATTTTCCGTGCGGAAAACAGCTCATCGCCGCGTAACGGAAATTAAAGTCGAAAGGCTCGTTAAACCGCTAAAAGAAGGAGAACGCGAATGATTTTTTATGTAATCGCACTCCTTATAACAATTTTACTGATGGCCTTCTTCTGCGGCAGTGAAACCGGTCTCATTTCCTGTCCGAAATCGCGTATCGCAGCCCTGGTGAAAAACGGCAGTAAACGTGCCGCGACAGTCAAATATATTTTAGACCGTCCCGCTCTAATGTTGGCGACAACTTTGGTTGGAACCAATATTTGTATGGTTTGCGCGTCTGTTTTGGCCAAGCAAGTGGCCACCGAAGCCGGAATGCCGGAAAATTCCTGCGCCTGGATGGTTACTTTGGTGCTGCCGGTTTTTCTGCTCTTCCCTGAAATAATTCCTAAAAACTGGTTTCGCCAGGCTCCGGCGGAACGTTGTGTATTTTTCGCGCCTCTATTAATATGCATGTTAATTATTCTCTATCCGGTTTCAAAGTTGATAGCTTTATTTACCAGCGGCAGCCTTAAGTTATTGGACAAAGCCAAATGCGGTTCTCAATCGCTTTGGCTTATGCGCGATGATTTTCGTTATTCGATTCGCGACAGCGAAAAAGCCGGCGTCATTGACTCCGAAGCAGCTGATATTCTTGACCGTTCTCTGACCTTTCATCAACTTCAAGTCAAGGATATTTTTACGCCTTTTGAGAAAGTCATTCACGTTGCCGCGACGACAACAATCAGTGAAGCCGCCGCTTTGTGCCGCAAACATGGCATCTCGCTTCTGCCGGTCAAGTCAAAACGAGGCGTCTGGATTGGAATATTCAGTATCTACGACGCGATATTCTCGACTGATGAAAAAAACTGGAAAAATCTGGTCGTTACAGCCTGTATGCACGATTTATTTTTCCTGGACTCCAAACAACCCCTGCCGGAGGTCATCAACATCGCGCAGAAACATAATTGCCGGATGCTGGCGGTGCGGGACGAAACAGGGCAGGCGCTTGGTATTGTTACTCCCAGTGATGTCTCTGACAAATTATTTTTGTAAATCAAACGCTATAGTACACTAATACAGCTTAAATGTTCGCATTGTATATAAAAAATGTAGCTCACTTTGCGAAGGCTGAGACTGAGCACAGCGAAAGTCAAGCGTCTCGCTTGAATATCTTCACAACCGAGACGCTTGTGCTACATTAATTTGTGAAAAAAAAATACGAAGTTTTAAATTTTACAGTATAATAGGGCATTTGTCCAGTAGTGGAATAAATACCGTTTCCGGTCAATCTTTATGAGCGGGATTTCTGATTTTCGATAGTGTAATTATCACTGTCAACCGTAAACGCATTGCCACCGAAAGCAACCAGCGCTATTGAGCCTTCTCTAACTTTCATTCTCATATTTTCACCTCTTCCCACGGGAAATATTCAGCCACTTCAAACAACTGGGCGAGCTCCCTGAAAAATGCTAGATGTCCGATGTATCCTGGATGGATCGCATCACCCATTCTCAGCCAGAGCCCAGTAGAATCGGCAACTGCGTGTTTCACACTGAACTCTTTTCCCGTCCAGAGTGTGTAGTGGTCAACGCAGGCACAGTTTAATTTCCCGGCAAGTTCCACTAGCGCGGCTGAATATTCCTTGAGCGGGCGATGTGGAGACTTCCAGGCTTTGCCAGCGTGCGGCTGTTCCGGTGGCTGCGGAAGCCCGTGAACGGTAACTACCGGATTCGGTGTGCGGATAAGTATCTCGCTGCCGCAGTGTTCACGGATCAGCGCGACAGTCTTACGGACGTTTTCGCAAAAAACGTCCAATTTTTCCAAACCGCCTCCGGCATCATTCATCCCGAAAGCAATAATCACCAAATCCGGATTGTAACGCAAAACATCACGATCAAGTCGGGTCAGCGCTTCCGCGTATGAAGAAGCACATTTCCCCGAGTTTATCAGCGTACATGCTCCATTGCCGTAACTTTCAAAAATTGCTTCATTCAGCAAGCCCACCCAGTTCATCCTTCCACGGGTATGGAAGGTGACTTCGGTAATGGAATCCCCGAGCGCGACAATCGTCACATGCTTGCCGTTTTTCAACTTCTTAACAGTTAGTGCAATGTCATTCATTTTTTATATCTCCTATTGATAAGCCGGAGGTTTGGGGGACAGCCAGTCAACCAGTTCATCACGCATAGCATGAGCAAACCAGAAATTACCGTAGGGGTTATAATGTCCGAATACCTGCGCTCCAGCACGTTCAATATTAAAACGTTCCAAGTATTTTTCTACAGTTAAGTTGTAGTTTTTGTATTCTGAGCTTCCCCCCAGCTCTAGACCACTTTTCTAAAAAGATAGGTGTAAAGACTCTGACTTACTATAAGGCATTGATTGCAGATTGCAAGCCTGCCCGTATACTGCGCAGCTTTGAAGAATCAGAATTTTTTTATTCTGTGAAAATGCTTCGAAAAAATATCTCAGAAATTAAAGCACAAAGATAGCGCATTGTTTTTTTTGGAATA
>CAZEXM010000006.1:0-36760 GCA_964515915.1 uncultured Victivallaceae bacterium | reverse complement strand
CTGAAAGGCATGTTTGGAAAAATTCTGAAACATTCCAGTCCGACAGACTGCTAGACCATTATACCCTATAAATTCATCTAATGAGTTCATTCCCATTGCTTTCTCCTAATTATATATCGTATAATTTCTAAAACTACCATACCTTACTAAAACAGCTTTTCAAATATTAATAGTCATTAAAAAATACAGATATCTTTGATAAATATAAAGAGCTAAACATATTCAAATATTCCAAAATCGTCTTATTTAAGGCATAAATAAGCTTTTTAAGTAATTGTCAATAAATAAAAACAGTAGTTTGCATTTTCCTTAAAGTCAAATTAGCCTCAAGTTTACTGTCAATAAATTGTCAATAAATGTTGTAACGAAAGGGGTTGAAACGGCTAGAATTGAAATGACAAGAACTTTTTCAGTTCGAGGTGGAACTTGTTGGTAATTAGTGATTTGAGGGCAAAAAATGGAGCGAGTGATCGGATTTGAACCGACGACAATCACGTTGGCAACGTGATGCTCTACCAGCTGAGCTACACTCGCATTTAATTAATGAATTCTACTTTACTCGAAAGATTGAAAAAAACAACCTTGAATCTATAAAAAAAGCACTTTTTTTGTAAACTCGCAATAAAAGACGAGACCGACAAAAATAAAAAAAGGCGGATGCAACGCCTCCGTGATCCAGTGGCTACCGAACGCCGGCTTGCCGGCTGTCGGCTATTTCTCAATGTCTTTGTTGTTCATCACTGTGGTTTCGGGGTCTTTTTCCAGGTCAATAAGGGTGGTTTTACCTTCTGGAATTGTTTCATCGCTCCGGGTATGGAGCTGGGTTTGAATGCTCGTTTTCATGGCGATATCGGTATAGAACGGGTCGAGGACTTTGGCGACTTCGATCATGCTTTGGGGACGATCTGCCGGATTTTTTTCGAGGCAGCGCATAATCAGCGACGCCATGTCGTCGCTGATATCGTTCCGGAGTGTCCTGATATCCTTCGGTTTTGTTGAAAGCATCATGGAAAGAGTGGTTTTGAAATCCTTGCCGGCAAAGGGTAGGCGACCGCTGATGAGCCGGTACAAGGTAGCGCCGAAACTGTAAATATCCGATAGTGCCGACGGCTCCCCGCCATGACAGAGTTCCGGGGCGAGAAAACTCGGGGTTCCGACAATCACACCGGTGCGGGTGAGATCGGAGGAGGTGGAACTTTTGGCAATACCAAAGTCAGTAAGTTTGGGAACTCCAAGCTCGGTTATCATGACGTTGCTGGGTTTGATATCGCGATGAATCACCCCGGACTGGTGGGCAAGCGCGAGCGCTCTGGCTACGGCACCGCAAATTTTTCTGACTTCCGTCAGTTCGAGCCGGTAATTGTGCTTCAGAATCCGGTCCAGGGCGGTTCCGGTAATAAGTTCCATCGCGTAATAGGGACAGCCGTTGACTTCACCCGCATCGACGATCTGGATAATATTCGGATGGTCAAGTTGTTGAAGAATTTCGACTTCCCTGAGGAAACGGCCGATGGAATCGGCATCCCGGACATATTGAGAGAGCATCTGTTTGAGGGCAACGTCCTCTTTGGTTTTCGGGTGCGTGGCGCGGTAGACCACCGCCATGCCGCCGCGGCCGAGTTCCTCGTGCAGGATATACGGGCCGACTTTGGTTTCAAGCACCAGGGGTTTGCGCATCCGCAGGGTGACCATGAAAAAACTCACGGGCAGCGCGAGCAGCGGATAACTGATATCGAAAAACACTTCATGCGTATTAATCATCCAGATGGAGAAACTGATAATCAATGTGGCGACAGTGATAAATGCCGCCCAGAAATAATAGGCGGAACGGAACATGGACAGATAACCGCCGATTATCGTCAGGGCGATAATCATGGCGATTTGCGGCCACAGAGACATCATGCTTACATACTCTTTCCGGATTATGGTGGCGAGGATGTTGGCCTGGACCTCGACCCCCGTAGTGGGCCGGGCGGCAGCGGAAAGCGGAGTGGCGAAGAAATCGTGGGCGTCGCTGAAAGACGCCCCGATCATGACGATTTTGTTGCGGAAAAGATCAGCTTTTGCCTCCCCCTTGATAATCTGATATATCGGAACTGTCGGAAAAGTCCCGGGACCGCCGAAAAAGTCAATAAACAAACTGTCGCCGGCGGGCATATCCGGTTTTTTGTCAAAAGCCTGTGAATATACTTCGAGGGCGAAGGCCGGTATTTTCGAGTCGTTATGCAGATAGTAGGGCTTGAATCTCCTGATCACCGAGCCGGTGGAGAGTTCAAGGTTGACGATTCCCGAAGCCGCACATTTCCTGAACATCTCAAGCGGCCGCACCAGGCGCTGGCCGCTGAGACTGATTTCGTCAGCGGAAATTTTTTTGTCCAGCCTCTCCAGCTTGGCGGCAATTACCACCTTGCCGGCTTTGCGCATGGCCGCGGCAAGAGCCTGATCCTGGGCGGCATCCCTTGAGGGTTCGATGAAAAGCAGGTCGAGAGCGATAGCTTTGGCTCCGGCTTTGGACAGGAAATCTATAACCCCGGCATACAAAGACCTGTCCCAGGGCCAGCGCTGATTGATTTCCGTCAGCGAGCCTTCATCAATAGCGACAATAACGATGTCGGTATTGTCCGCGGCGGCATGGCCGCCCGCCCTGACTTCGAGAAAAGTATCGTAAATCATGTCGTCAACCGGGCCGAAAGCACGAAAAATTACTAATCCCAGCATCAGGAGGCCGCTGACTGCGCAGATGATGCAGTCAATGATTATTTCTTTGTACGAATCTTTCTGGAGAACCATAAGCTCTTATCGCCGCTTTTTCTTTTCCGTTTCGGCATCACGTTTCAAACGCCGGATTATGTACATAGTTTCCTCGTCGTTATTGCCGCCGGGCAGTCTGTCCACCCCGAAAGAATAAAGCATCAGATATTCGGTTCCCCTGGGGGTTTTCTTAAAGTACACGCCGTATTTGCCGCCGAAAGGATCTTTCAGGTCGGAATCAATATACGGCCCTTTCCACTTTCTGATTTTCCTGCCGCTGCGGTCCTTATTCACGAGCAGGCATTGCAATGAATTCCGGGCGCCTTTCCTAACGGCTTTGCCGGCAATATTTTTGCCGGGATGATATTTGGTATCGGCGTAGAGTCTGGCGATTGCTGTTTTGAGTTTCTTGAAATCTTTCTGGACGATCTCCCCGCCTTTCATCTGCCTTCTCACGCGGTCAAGGGTGTCGCGCGCCTGATTGGTCTGCATATCGTTGATTTCCACCATACCCCTGGCGGCGGGAAAAGCGGCGGCCATGCCCATATTTTCGATAGCCTGTTGAAACTCCTTAGCGCGGTTTGCTTTGTCGCGGGCCATTTTTACGGGATCCTGCAACGGCTTGTTATAAAGCACAATGATCTCATAGTTTGCCTTGACCATTTTTGAACCGGAAGTACTGGTTCCCTGTACTTCAACTTGTCCCTCCCAAACACCGATTCTGGCACTTTTGGTCTTTTCGTCCGAATCGACATAAAAAGCCGTACCGCGAACCGCGGCGACCGCGGCGGGGGTTTCAATGGCCATAGTTGAGGACTCGCCCGCGATATTTTTCTTAAACCGGTTCCAGAGCCTGCCGAAAGAAAGCTTAATCCTCACCGTGAGGCTTTTACCTTTTTTGCGTAATTCAGAGAGCTTGATGAAACTCAATTCATGAATTTTTATCAAACCTTTACCGGGAATCTCCAGCGACACTTCCGCTTTCGCGCCGGTTTTGACCTGATAGTTCCTGAACAACTGGAGTCCGGGTTTGATTTTGAGCCACCTGCTTCTGCCGCCCTTGCGGTACTGGGCGGGGCCCGAAACCTTGATTACTTTCACCATTAATTTCGCGGCCTTGACATTGAAGCAAAATACGGTACACGCGACCAGCAGGAACAAACGCAGTTTTTTCATTATAAGCCCTCTTTACATAATTTTACGTTTTACGGAAAAAACAAAGAAACATGTCCAGGTATATTGTACAACCTGTTTCAGGCCCTTACAAGAGGCATGTATATTTTTTAATGGAGTGATTGTAGGCTCCGCGACGGCACCGCCAAAAGTCGGTCTAACTTAAATTTTTGAAAAAAATAAAATTTTGCAGCAAGGCTCGAACGCTCCATCTTTTCAAAAAGCCGAACGTCGGCCTCGTTATAAAAAAACATGCTAAATTCCAGATTATCCGGTTCAATCATCAGGGCATAATGAATTTTAAGGTTATAAAGGTACTGATCAACAGCTTCCTGGTTTGTCCAGCCATAATAATCTTTGAGCAGAATCAATCCGCAAACAGAATAATGTTCTTTGGTCGGCCTGCCCAAGTCACAGGAAAATCCTTTGCTTAAATCCTCAACAGGCATCATTTACAGAAAACTATTACGGAAAACTCCTGGCCGGTCTTCATCAAGCCGAGCTTTATTTTGGGGATGCAGAATCTCGTCGATCCGCTCAATCAGTCGATTTTGTTGGAAATTATTTACTTTTATCATCTATACCTAACCTTATAATTATTAAATAGTTAAGTATAGCACAGTTAAAATAAAAATCAAGCTGAAATTACAGTTAAATCGTTTCTTTTTAACACCTTAAGAGCTTTGAAAACTTTTGGCGAAACCGTCTTTTTTTTGTCTTTTTTATTTTTTTGCTTATATTTCTTGAAAAATATTGCCTTGTACCAAACAACATGATATATTAAGACAGAGAGTACTTGTCATAGTCTTCACTTTGGTAGATTTTTGATTATGCACGGCAACTCTTGATTTTGCACGGCAGCTTTTGATTTTAAATTTAATTCACAGCCTCCGGAGGGAGGATGATTGATTGTTCAAAAATCAAAGTTTGCTTGCGTAGAATGCTGAAAATCGTGCTTGTGTTGGATTTTTGCAAGTACTTCGAAGAAGTATACGTTTTTCAACGTATTATGTGGTCGCAATCGGTTATTTACTAACGTATGGAGGGCACAATGGGAAAAGATGTCACAAAAAATTCTCCCAGGAAAAAACAGGAAGCCGCAAAATCATCATCCGGTGAACTTGCC
Organism: uncultured Victivallaceae bacterium; assembly: GCA_964515915.1. GTDB lineage: Bacteria > Verrucomicrobiota > Lentisphaeria > Victivallales > Victivallaceae > JAHOYW01. Next base: position 31,710 of record CAZEXM010000006.1, on the reverse strand, counting down.
GCAAGGATTGATCAACTGGAAAAATTGTTAATTCACACAAAGAAAAAAAGGGTTCGTCAAAGTATCGTTATATGGGCCTGTACAACAGTAATAATTGCTGTTTGCGCATGGTTCCTGATTTCGTTTAATAACCTTGTCCAAAACTACGATACGAAGCTTTTATTTCAGGAGTTGCAGAAAAATTCAGGAATTATTATCGAAGACCCTGAATTCCAGGCAATGATGATGGATATGAAAAAATTCTTTCTTCCAGCTTATCAGAAAGCTTTGAAAATTAAGCTGAACGCCGAAGCTCCTGAATTGCGGATAAAAGCTGAAGCTGAATTGAGTAACTTGAAAAAGCTTCTGCTTGAGAAAATGAAGGAGAGTTTCGTAGCGCAGATTAAAAAGGACTTCCAGAAAGTCGAAAAAGATTTGCTGAAACGCTATCCCGATCTGAATGCCGCGCAATTAAATGAAGCTTACCAGGAAGCATCTACCCTGTTTGCCGGTAAAATTGCCGTATCGCTTAACCATTTCGTTAAACTGGCCGTGAACAAACTGGACGGACTTGATGAAACATTCCGCCAATTTAAAAATGAAAATGTTTACAAAGAATTGAATAAAAAATCTATTAAAGAGGTGGAAAGCTTACTTGTGGAATCAATGCTCGAGCTATGGATATATGAATTGAATCCGGAAAAGGGCGCAAAATTAGTAGAAGACGCAAAATTAGAGTTAGCTAAAGCGAAGATTGCAAAACTAAAACCGGCAAAAGCGAAGATTGCAAAATTAGCCAAAAGGAATAAATAATCATGGATAAAGAAATAACGGAAAAAATAGAACGCTTATTCGCCCGTATGGAACGGGAGGAGAAAAGAGCAGCCTCATCCTTTGTGGTTTCGATTGTTTGCAGAATTCTCATCACCTTGTTGTGTGTTGGTTCGCTGGCATACATTATTGTAGAATTTCGCGCTATGTCGACTCCCGCCAATATGGCCGTTGTCATAAATCAAAAAATACTCAAGTCAATCCCGGCTGTTCGTGCCGGATTAAAGACTGAGCTACCGGTACAGGCGGGAATATTAGCCGAAAACACAGTTGCTTTAATCCATAAGTTCATTCCCATGCTGGGCGGCATGGCTGAAACCCGGTTGGAAACCAGATTCGATCAAATCATGGAACATTACAAATCTCAACGCGAAAAAATGTTCGCGAGTATTTGCACCAATGTTATTGATGACATCAAAAAAAACAAAGACATTGTTAAAGACAGTACATTGGCAAAAGTTCTGGCTACTAAACTTGCCGAAGAGTGCAACCGTGAAATAAAGGATATTATTAATAATGCCTTCTTTACGGAAATTGATAAACTGCAAGTAAGGATAGAGCAATTGCGTTCGACTCCTGACAAAAACATGACTCGTTCACAAGCTGCCAAAAAATATCTGATTGCATGTTGGATTTATTTAGTGGACAGCAAAAGCGTTGAGCAGAAAAGCCTCATCGGCAATGCCGCCTCATTCGCGGCGGAAAGCGTTGAAAATTTCATCTCTGCCCAAAACTAAGCATAGCTGCTGTTTCAAATTCAAGCCGGGGAATTTCCCCGGCTTTTTTTGATTTCCCGTGTTGCCGTCCACAAGGACGGCAGCGCCAAAAGTCGGAGCGGCTGTCATTTTCGTAAAAGCGGTGCCGTCGCGAGCGCGGTTTTGTGTTTACATGAATAAATTTGGACTATTATTTTTGCATTTTTTAAATAGCATATTATTTTATAGTTTTCTCATTATTATAGTATGAGAGTATTTTTCAAATAATTTCAGTTCACAAAGCATATAAAAACGGATGTTTGACATGAACAAGGGAAAGTATCAGTCGGTTCTTGACAAATTCAAGAAGTATGTAATGCCAACTTATGCTCCGAAACTGCTTATTGAGAAAGGACAGGGAGCCTGGGTATGGGATTGTGAACAACGACGATATTTGGATTTTGCGACCGGTATCAGTGTTTGCAATCTGGGGCATTGTCATCCGGCGGTAACTGCGGCAATTCAGAAACAAGCCGGAACCCTGATGCATGTGTCAAATCTCTATATGACTGAAAATCAGCCGAAGCTGGCGGAAAAACTGGTGAAACACTGCTTTGACGGAGTTGTTTTTTTCGCCAACAGCGGTGCTGAATCCAATGAAGGCATGATTAAGTTTGCCCGCAAATGGGGAAGCAGTAAAGGCAGGTTCGAAATAATTAGCATGGAAGAGTCTTTTCACGGCCGGACTCTGGCGACGCTGGCGGCGACCGGCAGAAGTAAATACCGTGAAGGTTTCGCGCCGGATATGCCCGGATTTAAACAAGTTCCTTTTAATGATATAGAAGCTCTCCGGGCCGCGATTAACGAGAATACCGCGGCGGTCATGCTTGAACCGGTGCAGGGTGAAAGCGGCATTTTGCCCTCCTGTCCTGAATATTTACAGGCGGTGCGTGAACTTTGTGATGAAAAAGGAATCCTTTTGTTATTTGACGAAGTTCAATGCGGCATGGGAAGAACCGGTACGTTTTTTGCTTTCCAGGGTTATGGAGTTGAACCCGACGCGGTTTCCACGGCGAAAGCTTTGGGTAACGGTTTTCCGATTGGCGGTTTTATCGTCCGGCGCAAATGGGCGGACACCCTGACGGCCGGGACTCACGCGAGCACCTTTGGCGGAACGCCTCTGGCTTGTGCCGCCGCCAATGCGGTGATTGATGTTATGGACTCTGAAAATATTCTGGATAATTGTTCCAGGATGGGCGAATATTTGATGGGTGAATTGGAAAAACTGGCGGGAAAATATGATTTCATCAAACAGGTTCGCGGGCGCGGCTTGATGCTGGGCGTAGTGTGTGATCGTCCGGCCGGCGCGCTGCTGCCGCTGCTGCAGGAACAGGCATTGCTTGCCCTGACTGCCGGCGAGACGGTTTTGCGTTTGATGCCGCCGCTCAATGTTACTGAAGCAGAAGCAGAGCTTGCGGTTCAGATTCTGGATCAAGTTTTCTCTGAATTTGCCGAACAAATAAAACAATCAGGTGATTTTCATGAATAAGGATTTACTTAGTGTTGCTGATATTTCTAAAAATGATTTGGAAAAAATATTTGCTTTATCCGCAAAATTGAAAAAAGAACGCGGCCGAAGTAATTATAAGCCCTTGGCGGGTAAAAGCATTGGTATGATTTTCGCGAAAGCATCAACGCGCACCCGGGTTTCATTTGAGGTCGGCATTACGGAATTAGGCGCTTATCCGCTTTATCTGGATCAAAGCAAAATGCAAGTCGGACGCGGTGAAACGGTCGCGGATACGGCACGTGTTTTGAGCCGCTACCTGCACGGGGTTGTTATCCGTACCTACAAACATTCGGATGTTGAGGAGTTGGCGGCGGAATCAACTATACCGATTATCAACGCTTTGACTGATGATTTTCATCCCTGTCAGATTTTGGCGGATTTGTTTACTATTTACGAGTACAGCGGCAAAGTTGAAGGCGTCAAATTAGTCTACGTCGGTGATGGTGATAATAATATGGCTAATTCATTTATTCTCGCGGCCGGCCTGACAGGTTTGGAACTCGTTATCGCCGCTCCTGAAAAATATCGTCCAAATCTTGAATTAATGAAACGTTTTCCGAATGTTGTCTGGGAAAAAGACCCGGTAAAAGCGGTTGAAAATGCCGATTACATTTACACGGATGTCTGGGTGAGCATGGGTTTTGAAGACGAAAAAGCTGAACGTTTTAAAATCCTGAAAGACTATCAGGTCAACTCGAAATTAGTCGCCGCGGCCTCGCCGGAGGTAAAAGTCCTGCATTGCCTGCCGGCGCATCGCGGTGAAGAAATTACCGCGGAGGTGCTGGATTCAGATAAAGCCATCGTTTTTGACCAGGCGGAAAACCGTTTACATGTGCAAAAAGCTGTATTAGCGTTATTATTTGACAAAAGGGTATAATATTTGTCATATTTTGATTTAATTATAATAGCGTTCAGTGTTTCACTGGACGCTTTTGCCGTCGCGCTTTGCTGCGGGCTGGTGGATCGCGGCAAAGTGTTCAGGACTGCTTTGTTGTTAGCCCTGGTTTTTGGCGGTTTCCAGGCTCTGATGCCATTGGCCGGCTGGGGAGTCTTATATCCGTTTGCCGCTTATTTTAAGAGCACCGGGCCTTATGTGATGCTGCTTTTTCTGAACGGCATCGGCGCGTATATGATCTACGAAGCTTTTGCCGGGCACGAGGACAACGGGCGCAATAGAAAACTTACTTTGAAATATGTACTCATTACCGGTACTGCGGTCAGTGTTGACGCTTTGGGCATCGGCGCGTCTCTGGCGGTGAATCAGGAAGCCATAAAAATGCCGATAATTTTTATGGGTTGTTTTACTTTTGCAATTACTTTCGGCGGGTATTACACAGGGCGTTTTCTCGGGCATTTGTTCGAGCGCAAACTCGAGTTTTTGGGCGGTGCGGCGATAATCTTAATCGGCTGGAAGATGTTTCTGGAGAGTTTGGGATATTTTTGATCCCCCCGAAAAACAAAAATATAAGCGGGCCGGATTTAATCCGGACTATGTATTTTTTTCTTTTTTGGCTAATGAGGTTCGGGAACGCCCGCTGCGATATTTGAAAAGATTTGGAAAAATATGAATGTAGCTAAAGTAATAATTGATTTATCGCTGGATAAATCATTTGATTATCTCATTCCGGATGACTTGAAAAACCAGGTGCATGTCGGGGTGCAGGTACAGGTGCCCTTCGGACACAGTAAGCGCCGCGGATATGTGCTTAATATTGTTGCCGGAACAGATTACGCCAAACCGCTGAAAGAAATTGCCTCCATCGCCGAACATCATTCCCGGATTCCCGAAAACCTGCTCGAACTGGGAAACTGGATGGCGGAATATTATTGCTGCGCGAAAGAAAAAGCCGTGCGGGCCCTGCTGCCGGGCGCGGTGCGCAGCGGCAAAGTTAAACATAAAACTTTGCGGATGTTTTCAGTAGCGGACGCGGAACAGGCGGAAAAATTCGTTATTGAACACGCCGGCAGAAAACGCAGCGCCGGGCAGGTGGGTATTGTGAGATTCCTGCTGACTAAACAAAGCGTCGCGCAGGAACAGCTTTTGTACGGCACCGGGCTTACGATGTCGCCCGTGAACTCTTTGTTGAAGAAAAAAATCATCACTGAAGAAAAACGCGTTGTCCGGCGGGACCCCTTTGCGGACATAAAGATTATCAGAACGCTGCCCTTAACTCCGAACCCCGAACAGGAAAAGGCTTTACAGACTATTTACGGAGTGCTTGAAAATCCCGAAGACAAGCATGTCGTTTTGATTCACGGAATAACCAGTTCCGGCAAAACGGAAGTGTATCTGCAGGCTATCGCGCGGGTTTTGGAAATGGGCAGAGAAGCGATTGTGCTGGTGCCTGAAATATCGCTTACACCGCAGACGGTTCAACGCTTTCGAGCGCGTTTTGGCGATCTGGTGAGTGTTCTGCACAGCCGTTTGACTGAAGGCGAACGTTTTGACGAGTGGAGTAAAATTAATGACGGGCTGGTGAAAATTGTTGTCGGGGCGCGTTCGGCGCTGTTCGCTCCGTTTCGCAATTTGGGCTTGATTGTGGTGGACGAGGAACACGAGGGTACTTACAAACAGAGTGAAAGCCCGCGCTATCACGCCAGGGACCTTGCCGTTATGCGCGGCAAAATGGAAAAGGCAGTTGTTTTGCTGGGCTCGGCGACGCCGTCGTTCGAATCGTATTACAACGCGCGGCAAGGCAAATATGTATTGGTTGAACTTTTTAAACGGGTGGATGACTGTTCGCTGCCGCGGGTAAAACTGGTGGATCAACGACTTGGAACAGCAGAGAAGGGGCAGAGTAATCTTTTTTCAAGAATTTTAATTCACGCGATAAAAGATCGTTTGGATGCGGGCGAACAAACTATTTTATTTTTGAACCGTCGGGGCTACGCGCGGCAGATGATGTGTGACCTCTGCGGTTTTGTTGCTGAATGTGATTCATGTTCAATCGCTTACACTTATCATAAAAACCGCGGGAGCCTGGCTTGTCATTTGTGCGGCGCTGTAATTCGCGCTTACCGGCGCTGCCCCAAATGTAATTCCGAAGAAATCCGTTACAGCGGAACCGGAACGGAGAAAATAGAAAGTATGGCCCGGGGAATTTTTCCGATGGCGCGAATTGCGCGGATGGATTCGGATACAATGCGTAAAGCCAGTTCTTATGAAGCGGTATTAAGTCGTTTTAAGCGGGGAGAAATAGACATTCTGATCGGAACGCAGATGATTGCCAAAGGTCTGCATTTCCCCAACGTAACTTTGGTCGGGGTGCTTAACGCGGACCAGGCTTTGTATATTCCTGATTTCCGTTCATGCGAACGGACTTTTCAGCTTCTGACGCAGGTTGCGGGCCGGGCCGGGCGCGGCGACATCAGCGGCGAAGTCCTTATACAAACTTATAATCCTGAAAATGAAACCATTAAATACGCTGTTAATCATGATTTTATAAACTTTTACAAATATGATATAGGAATGCGGGAAGCATGCACCTATCCTCCGATCGGGCATTTGACAACGGTGTTTTTCCGTTCCGAAAACTTAGCTGAATGCCGGCGTTACGCACTCGATTTCATGGAATATCTCCGTCCTTTGTGTCACCAGGGAATTAAAATTACCGAGCCGGCTCCCGCGCCGATTGAGCGTATCAAAGGCAAATATCGTTATATGATAATTTTTCGCGGCAAAAAAATGAAAGCCCTGCAGCGGCAGTTAAGGCGTATGGTTCTGCGCTCCAAACCGGTCAAAGGGCTGGATGTTTACGTCGATGTCGATGCCCATTCCCTGATGTGATTAATTTGCTTCCGGACTTGGTTTCTGTTCTTTCGGGGTTCTGTGTTTGCGGTTTATGTTGAGCCAGCGGCGGTGTGCCCATAACCATTGTTCAGGTTTTTCGGCAATAAGTTTTTCCAATGCCGTCGTAAACATTTGAGTGACCGCCGCGATGTCTTTTGCTTTATCACCGCTTGGCTTGTATCGGATCATTTCGGAGAGTATTGCGTCATAATGAAAAAGTTCATCCTGGCACCTGAGAACCATTGGAGCTATCGGAACCCCGGTTTTTAAATGCAGTGCGGCCACTGAAGCATGGGTACGGGCGGGTTGGCCGAAAAATACCGTTTCAACCCCCTCGCTGGTGGCGGCGTGCTGATCCGCCACGATGGCAACAGAACCATGTGAGCGAAGTGTTTTGAGCAAATACTTAACGCTGTTGTTTTTGGGAATTGTTTCATGTTTGCCGGCGGCGCGTATTTTGCGTATGTATTTGCCGATCAGAGGATTGTCCAGCGAGCGTACCACGGTCAATAAATTCCGGCCGGAAAATTCTGTCCAGGCTTTTCCCGAAATCTCCCAATTGCCGTAGTGAGCCGTAACAATGATGACCGGCATATTGTCTTTGCCGGACCTGAGAAGCAGTCTTTCCGTTTCTTTATTGCCGACGAATGTTATATTGTCTGGAGAAAAGTTTTTATCCATTTTGATAAGCTCGGTAAGCAATCTGCCGCCGTGCTTGAAGGAAGCGTAGGCAAGTCGTTTGGCGTCTTTCAAATCTTTTGCCACCCCGGCATGCAAAAGGTGCTGAATTGAGCGCTTGCGGTGTTTGCGGTCAATATAATACAGGGCGGCAAATAAAAAGCTGAATGTTCGGTGAACCAGCTTTAACGGCATTATGCGGGCGACCTGATAGAAGCAAAAAAAAGAGATGAATTCGAGATACAATATTACTTTATTTTTGTGTTTTTTTTTTTTGAATGCGCCATAATAAATCAGCTTCCCTTGATGGCTGTAATTTCTGCTTTAAAATAAATGCTTTTCAGTAAAATACAATTGCTTATGTAGAGAATTAAGTATAATAGCATGGTAAAGACATATCGATTTAGAACTTAACCAGCTGACGCCGATACTTTTTTTGACAGGATAACAGGATAAACAGGATATAGTATTATTGCATCTTCTGCACTTTGTGACATAAAATCCCAGCTTGCTCGTTGCGCCTCTAGCAGTCTGTCGGACTTTGGGAATCGTCGCGAAAAATTGTCCGAATAAAGCGGAATTTTCGTCAAAATCACGAGAATATTGAACATATTTGACGATTTTGATGGAAATCTCAGCAAAATTCGGCAGTTTTACAGCAGATTATCCATAAGTCCGACAGGCTGCTAGTATACTGTAAAATTTAAAACTTCGTATTTTTTTCATAAATTAATGTAGCACAACCGTCTCGGTTGTGAAGACACTCAAGCGAGACGCTTGAGCTACATTTTTTATATACAATGCGAATATTTAAGCTGTATAGTGTACTAGGGACAGAGGCGGCTACATCTTTTTCGTAATATTTAAGCTCAATGCCACGGCTGTCCTCAGCCGTGCTTCGTTTCACTTCTGAAATAATTAGAAATCCAATAATGCCGAACTGGCGTTCAGCGCTCCCGGCTAAGAAAAACCGTGCATATCTTTTGCTTATTCAAGCGGGCGGAGCACGAGTGGAAAAAGCAAAAAAACATATGGTGCAGGCGCTTGCGCTTGCTGCCGCCTGCATAAGGCGCGGGGGGAGTTTGAGGGGCAAAGCGCCCCTCAACAAATACCACACACAACACACAACACACAACTCACAACTTTCTTTGCATTCTTGCGGGATATTTTTTATTTGATGGCTTTGACCATTAAGTCCGCGATGTTTTTGGCGAAAGCTAATGGATCGGGAATTGGACTGCCTTCCGTCAAGAGGGCCTGGTCGTAAAGCAGGCGCGCGTATTTCTGTAATTCGCTATTTGCTTTGTCCGCGTCAAATAACTGCTGCATGCCGGCTACTAATGGATGCTTGGGATTCAGTTCCAGAATACGTTTGCTGACTGGAACTTCCTGATTCATTGCTTTGAACATGCGCTCCATGTGCGCGCTCATGGCGTTCTCGTCACCGACCAGACAACAGGCACTGTCCGTTAAACGGTTGGTGAAACGAACTTCCCTGATGTTCGCGTCAAGCTCTTTCCGGATGACTTCCAGAAGATTTTTGTGCGCCTTGGCAGCCTTGGAAATAACTTTTTCACTGGCTTTTTTGCTGTCCTCGTCAAGTTCGATGTCGCCTTTGGTGGCGGATTTAAACTGTTTTTTGGCAAACTGTCCCATAGACGGCATAAGCCATTCGTCGATAGGATCGACCATGAACAAAACATCAAAACCCTGACTGCGGAAAAGCTCCAGAGCGGAAGAATTTTCCAGAGCCTGCCGGCTTTCGCCGGTAATATAGTAAATATCTTTTTGCGTTGGCGCCATAGCGTCAACATATTCCTGCAGGCTGATGAGTTTTCCGGCTTCGCCGTTCATGGTTTCGTACATGGCCAGATTCTTGATCTTTTCCTTGTTGTCGTGATCCATGTGGATGCCTTCTTTGAGAATCTTGCCGAACTCAATGAAGAATTTCGCGTATTTTTCCGGCTCTTTTTGTTTCATTTTCTTAAGTTCGGACAAAACTTTGCGGGTAACGGTTTTCTGCATTTTGCGAATTTGCGCGTTGTCCTGGAGGATTTCACGGGAAACGTTCAAGGGCAGATCGCTGGAATCCACGACACCGCTGATAAAACGTAAATGGTCAGGAACAAGGTCTTTGCATTCGTCAGTTATAAATACGCGACGGACATAAAGCTGCAGGCCTTTTTTCTGAAAGTCCGGCATGAACATATTGAAGGGGGCGGTTTCAGGGATGTAGATGAGCGCTTTGAATTCAGATGTTCCCTCAGCAGCAATTTGAATTGCTTTTGCCACTTTGCCGCCGGCGTGCGAGAGATGCGCGAAAAAACTTTCGTGTTCTTCCTCGGTGATTTCGGAAGCTTTTTTCAACCAGATTGCTTTTTGCGAATTAAGGGTGCGGATTTCAATAGTTTTAGTTTCTTTGGCAGCTTCGCCTTCACCTTTTTCCACCTTTTCATAAGGTAAAGTAATCGGGTATTCGATGAAGTCGGAGTATTTACGGACGATTTCACTGATTTTCCAGTTTTCCATATAAATTTCAGCGTCATCTTTGAGGAATACGGTAATTTCGGTTCCCTGCTCTTCTTTTTCCGCAGTTTCTATTTTGTAATTTGTCTTGCCGTCGGAAATCCAACGTACCGCGCTTTCGTCACCGCCGGCTTTTTTCGTTAGTATCTCGACTTTCTCCGCGACCATAAAGGAAGAATAAAAACCAACCCCGAACTGGCCGATTAATTCAGGAATATCCGTTTCCGATTTCTTCTTGCCTTCCAGGGCCTTCATAAAAGCTTTGGTTCCTGATTTGGCAATGGTCCCGATATTGTCAATGACTTCCTTTTCGCTCATACCGATACCATTATCAGCAATACGGAGGATTTTTTTGTCTTTATCAATGCTCAATTTAATGGCCCAGTCGCCGCTGATATTTTTATTGGTAAGAGCGGTGAAACGCGCTTTATCGATAGCATCAGCGGCATTGGCGATTAACTCGCGAAGAAAAATATCCTTGTTTGAATACAAAGAATGGATTATCAAATCCAACAAATGCTGGACTTCTGTTTTGAATTTTTTAGTACTGGAAGACATATTTGAAACTCCTGATTTTTTTTACTTTTTTTAAAACTATCCATTTAAGCTCAAAAATATATATTTAATAATTAAAAATGCAAGTATTTCAAGAATATATCTGGAATTATTTATGTTTTACACTTATATTTACTTAAATAAGAGTAGTTATGGTAGAAATTGGAGAAGGGCAGTTATTCTTGAATTGTTACTTGTGATTTTTTTTGAGGAAAAAAAATATCATAAAAAAAGTAATAATTTTAGTAAGTGTTTTCTTAATTTAAGAATATGGAAATTTACTGTTTCCCATTTTCTACTTTGAAAAACTTATTAAATAATGAGAACGGAGTAGAGGAGAAAATGACAGAGGGAAAAAAAGCGAGCGGCAGGAGTTTGCGGACACAGGAAGAAACGGAGAATGCTTTTAAAATAATAACAGAAGCCTGCGCCGAAATTAAAAAATGTCTGCAAGAGGATGAACAGGAACTGCCCAGAGGACGCATTGAACAGCTCAAAGAGCTTGTCGCAAACGCAATTGCCACGACAGCCAAGCCCCCCGGCCTGGCAAAACTTTTCTCAAAATTTGATGCGCTTTGCAAAAAATATACAAACCGGGTGCATTGTCTTTATCAAGTTCGGGATTTGGCCAGATGGGAACATTACAACTCAAAACAGGACTTGTGCAAACAAGTAAAAACGCTGGCGGAATGTGCGGATAAGGATTTGCCGCGAATCGCCCGGGAATTAAAGCTTATTCGCCTGCAATGGAAGGATATTGGCAGCGTGCCGCACGAAAAGAATGATGAAATATGGAAAGAATTTTGCGAAGAATGTGACAAACTGCAAACCCGTATTACTGGATATTACAACGAGCTGGAAGAAAGCCGAAAATCAATATTTATCGAAAAAATTAAAATTTGTGAAGATGCCGAAAAAATACAATTCTCAACTGATTGGGAAAATGACGCGCGAGTGTTTAAGGATTTGCAAAAACGCTGGCGGGAAATAGGCTTTACCGGTCCGGACCAGGAAAAAGAACTCTACATACGGTTCAGGGCAACTTGTGATGTATTCTTTAACGCGCGAAAAGAATATTATCAACAAGCCAAATCCGAACGGGAAGACGTTGCCAGTGCGAAATATTTGTTATGTAAAGAGGCTGAAACTATTTTTGATTTAAGTTATAGTGAGGCTCACCAGCTTATCCCTGAGTTGTGGAGCCGCTGGAAACTTGCCGGCTCTGCCGGCAAAAACGATCGCGTGCTTTATGAGCGCTTCCGCGGTTATTTTGATACTTATTATGAGAGATTGCGCAAACAGAGAAGTGTAAACCTGGGAGTCAAGAAAAAACTATGTGATGAATTGCAGGCTTTGAAGGAATCTGTAGACTCCGGCGAAAAGCAGTTTCAGGATATAAAGTCAAAATATTTGAAAATAAAAGAGCGTTGGGATTTAATCGGGGCAATGCCGAGAGCAGAGGAACAGCCTGTCCTGGAAAGATATTTCAAATTAAGTAAAAACCTGGATTCGTTTAGTTCGAAACCCAAAAAGAACAACAAGGATATTCTGAAAAGGAGTTTTGTGTTGGAACAAATAGTCAGCAGCGCACTGAATTCTCTGGATTCTAAAAAAATAGAAACCTGGGAAAAATGTCAGTCCGACTGGGGAGCAGTGAACAATGCGGAGAAAAAATATTTCCGCGACAGCTTCGATGTGATAACCGCCGCTTTCAAAAATGATTCCGATGAACATTGTGAACAGTTATTTAATGCTTCTAACGAAAATCTTGAAAAACGTAAAAAGATTTGCGCTAAACTGGAAAATCTCGGTATTAAACCGGAAGGAAAAGCAACAAATGGTGATTTAGCCAAGGAATTGACCTTGGCTATTGCCAACAATTTTGGTTCTGAATCCAAAACCGGAAATCCCAATCCGGCAGTTGAAAAAATAGGTCAGCTGGTCAAGCGCTGGTTGGAAGGTGGAACTGTTCCTTTAAAAGATTTACCGCAACTTTATGAACGTTTTGAACAAGCTATGGAAAATGCAAACAATTTAGAAGAATAACCCCCCCCCATAACAGTCTGCGAAATTCCCCCGTTTCGCAGGCTGTTCCTTTTTCCCCCTCAGAAATATCCCGCAAAGAAAGTTGTGAGTTGAGAATATTCACAAGCGAGACGGTTGACTTTCGCTACGCTCAGTCTCAGCCTCCGCAAAGTGTGCTACATTAAATATTCACCTGAAAAAAAAGGGAAACACGGCTGGGAACAGCCGTGGCGACATTGCGAATATCCGCTTAAAATATCCCCTGCGGAACTCAATATTTAACGTTCAAAATAGTTCTTATTTTAAGAAAAACCGTGCATATCTTTTTTGCTTATTCAAGTACATTCGGAGTTACATTCGGTTCATTCGGAGTTTTCATTCGGAGTTTTTCATTCGGTTTTCATTCGGAGTCATACATCTTTATTTTGATTATTTTGAGTTTAAATTTCAAAAAATATAAAAATTCTACGCCACAATTTTAAACTTTTTGACGGCGAAAAATACGAAATTGCTGCACAAACGCAATGTTAAGCGTCCCGCGTGAGAATATTCACAACCGGGACGGTTATGCTACATTAAATATACACCTGAAAATGATGTAGCCACCCCTGTCTCTAGGGGTGAAAAAAGAGGGAAACACGGCTAGGGACAGCCGTGGCTTGCGAACATCCGCTTAAAATATCCCCTGCAGTTCCCCTGCGGAGCTCAATCCGGCGGATTTTCATTCGGATTTTCATTCGGATTTTCATTCGGAGTTTTCATTCGGAGTCATACATCTTTATTTTGGTTATTTTGAGCTTGATTTTGAATATTTATAAAAATTTTACACCACAATTTTAAACTTTTTGACGGCGAAAAATGCGAAATTGCTGCACGAACGCAATGTTAAGCGTCCAGCGTGAGAATATTCACAACCGGGACGGTTATGCTACATTAAATATACACCTGAAAATGATGTAGCCACCCCTGTCCCCAGGGGTGAAAAAAGAGGGAAACACGGCTAGGGACAGCCGTGGCTTCATCGCGAACATCCGCTTAAAATACCCCGCAATAAACCCATTTCCATTTGCAAATTATTTATCACCCGTTATCGTAAGTCAGGTTAAAGTTCCCCTGCAGGAAATATTATATGAATTTTAAAACTGAACTTTTTTTAGCAAAACGCTATTTGCGCCCCAAACGCAACGCGGTATCGATAATTACCTGTATTTCGGTAATCGGGGTGCTGCTTGGGGTCGCGGTGCTGATTGTAGTTTTGTCCGTCATGACCGGCTTCACCGACTTGATGCGCAAAAAACTCCTTGCCGTCGGAGCACATGTCCAAATCGACAGTCCGTATTACAAATGTATTCAACCGGATAAAGCCGTGGAGATTTTGAAAACGCACAATGCCAGGCCCGCCGCGATTGTCAGTGCTCCGGTCCTGCTTCAATTTGGAAAACAACTCCTGCCGAAGCAGATAATGGGGGTATATCCTGAACAAATTGACAAGCAGATGAATATCAAAAAAATGCTTATAGCCGGGAACTTCGAACTTAAAAAGAATGAAATTGTCATAAGTGAATATATCGCTCGTCAGTTCGGGCTCGGGCTCGGCCGCAAAATACTGCTTCATTCACCCGAAAAACTGCTTAAGTTAGTTGATTTCAAAAAGAATCATCAAATAGCCTTGAAGAAAACGGATGAAGTTTATCTGCCTTCGGAATTCACCGTCGCGGGAATTTACTCTTTGGGCAAAAGAGACTTTGATATGGCGGTAATGTTTATTGGTTTAGACGATGCTGACGATTTATTTCTTTTCGACTGGGGCATGGCCACCACGGTTTACGGCTGGATCGACAATCCTGATGATATCGATAAACTCGCGAAACAATTAAGAAAGGAATTACCGGGCAAACGGGTGCGGACCTGGAAACAGTTGAATGCGGATTTACTCAATGTTCTGATGGTGGAAAAGAATATGATGTTCTTTTTGCTGGTGTTCATAGTCCTGGTCGCGGCCTTTAGTATTAGCAATACCTTGATTACGATGGTTTTCCAGAAAACCCGCGAGATCGGCTTGCTGAAAGCGCTGGGGGCGACTTCCGGCACGGTCATGCGGATTTTTATTTTGCAGGGCATGTTCGTCGGCATTGCGGGCAGCGTACTTGGGACACTGGCTGGAATAATGATAGTTTACTGGCGCAACAATATTTTACATTTCGCCTCCAGGGTTTTTAAAATGGAATTATTTCCCCCCGAATTTTATTATTTCAACGGTTTACCGGCTGAAATAGTCACAGGCGATGTAGTAATTATTGTCGTTGTTACAATTATTTTGTGTACTGTCGGCGGCATAATTCCCGCCTGGCGCGCCGCGAAACTGGACCCGGCAAAAGCTTTGCGTAACGAATAACAAAATGAGCAGGTTAAAAAAAATGACTGACAAAAATGACATATATCTTGACGTGCGACAGGTTTCAAAATCATATTTTATCGGCAAAAAAGAAATCAAAGTCCTGCAAGAAGTCAACTGGCAGGTGAAACGCGGTTCATGGACTGCTCTTCTGGGAGCCTCCGGCAGCGGTAAAACGACCCTGCTGAATCTGCTGGGGACATTGGAAAAACCGGATACCGGCACAATCCTTTGCGAAGGGCTTGACTATCAAACTCTTTCCAGGCGGCAGGCGGCTAAATTCCGCAACAGTTCCATCGGTTTTATTTTTCAATCCTACCAGATGTTGCCGGAATTGACTTTACTTGAAAATGTTTATCTGCCGGGCTTGATCAAGTCAGTTTTACGTCGGGAATACAAATCGCGGGCGGAAGAACTATTATTCAAAGCCGGCCTGGCGGATCGCCTTAAACATCGCCCTGACGAGCTTTCGGGAGGCGAACAGCAGCGCGCGGCAATCGCGCGGGCTTTGATAAATAATCCCTCCCTGATTTTAGCTGACGAACCGACCGGCAACCTTGATTCCAAAACCGGGGCGGGCATTTTAGAACTTTTCCGGCAACTGCATGATGAAAAATCCGGGCGCACGATAATCATGATAACCCATGATGAAAAGATAGCGTCCATGGCTGATTCCATCGCGACCCTGGCGGACGGCAATATCTCAACCTGAATTTGCGTTTTTGCCGGGCCTTTTGTTTCGAGAAAAAATTGCCGCGGCAAATTAAACTTGCTATTTGTGTTCAGGAATGTTAGATTATATGTAATGTGTTAATCTGAGGTAAAATATATGTTTGACAGTATCGCCCCCTGGGTGAAAGACTTTACCGGGCTCGTTCCTGAGACACAACGAAAAATAGTAATTTCGATCAGCGCGATAATTATATTATGGCTTCTGCGTTTTCTCGTAAAACGTATAGTTTCCGAGAAAACTCAAAAGGTCGCGGCGCGTTACCGCTGGCGCAAAACGATTGGTTATACCTATATACTGCTTGTTTTCCTGGTGTTGTTTCGGGTTTGGTTCAATCCCAGCTGGAATATAGTAAATATTCTGGCTCTGGTCGCCGCCGCCGTGATTTTGTCTTTGCAGGATTTGATAAAGAGTATCGCCGGATGGTTTACATTGGTCTGGATGCGTCCTTTTCAGGTTGGAGACCGGATCCAGATCGACAATGGAATTACCGGTGATGTTATTGATATCCGGGTTTTTAAATTTTCCCTGAATGAAGTCGGCAACTGGGTGCACGCGGATCAGAGCACCGGCCGGGTTATGCATGTGCCTAATAGTGTCATTCTGGATAAAACTATCATTAATTTTACTGAAACTTTTCCCTATATCTGGATTGAATTGCCGGTACTGGTAACTTTTGAGAGCAACTGGCAGGAAGCAAAAGGCGCTTTACAGAAAATAGCGGACGCGCATTCCCACAAGGTCAGCAATAAAGCTAAATCAAAAATTAAGGACGCCAGCAAACATTACATGCTTTATTACAAAAAACTCACTCCGATTGTTTATACTTCGCTTGAGTCGTGCGGGGTTTTGCTGACGATGCGTCTGCTGGTCGAACCGCATAAACGGCGCAATTGCGAACATGCTATATGGGAAGATGTTTTAGTGGAGTTCGCCCGGTACAAAGATATAGCCTTTGCTTATCCGACTCAACGTTTTTATGATAATTTGACGGAAGGCGGGAAATAAGCTGCAATTATCCCTTGCACTTAGGTTTTACTCATGTATTTTTGAATAGACCGTAAAAAAACAAAAACGAGGCAGGCATGGCTAAAAGAAAAAATTTTGTCAGTGACGGACTTGTGACTTTGCGCCGCAAGTACCGTGAACAACACTCTGGCGACAGTATCGTCAGCACTGCCAGTGATGATACCTCCTTCAACCTGAAACCTGATATAGACAAAAACCTTTCCATCCGCGAACGCCGGACACAAATATATCATCAGGCCCAAAACGATCTTAATCTTCGCCTGCATGAGCACTTAGCTGTGCTTGAAGCTGAAATTGCTACGCAAAAGCAGAATTTGACTAATTACGAAGCCGCTTCCAAAAAATTTGAACAGCTGCTTAAAAAGTTTGCGGATTTGCCCGGAGCAACGGAGTTTGAGGAAAATCCGGAAGCTTTGACCCGGCTGGAACAATTGCGTATAGAGTTTTTCAGCACAAAAGCCAGTTGCGCGCGAACGACTGCCAAAAGCTCTGTTAATACTGTTCCCGCTGCAAATCCGTCCCGGATTTCATTACTGCCGGAATTAAATTCACTGAATCAATTGCAAATGCTGAAAATGGGTTTATGTTTTGCTTTCCCCCTGATTATCGGCATCATCGCCGGATGCTGTATTATCGCCTGGGTAATTATAATTACGTGGGGAGTATAAAAATGTCGGCGCGGCAAAAAAAGCAAATTAGGAAAAAACAAAGCAAACTGGTTAAACGTTACGTTCATACAAAAGGTTTTTCACAACTTTCCGGGAAAGTGCCTGAAAAGAAAAATGTTCATTTTGTCCGGAACCGGGTTTTGCTGGTTGTTTCAATAAGTATATTCGTCATACCGGGAATATATTTTTGTTTTTATTAACTTCTAAAACAGGAGAATACTATGGGCTTGTTTAATATGTTGAAAAATGAATTTATTGACATCATCGAATGGCCGGAAAGCGACGCGGATATTCTGGTTCATCGTTTTGAGCGTCATGATAACGAAATCAAAATGAACGCGAAACTGATTGTCCGGCCGGGACAGCGCGCGGTTTTTGTTAATGAGGGACAAATCGCTGATGCTTTTGAACCGGGTACCTACACTCTGACGACTCAAAATATTCCAATTTTGACGACCCTCAAAAGCTGGAAATATGGTTTTGATTCGCCTTTCAAAGCGGAAGTTTACTTCATTAAAACCACTGAGCAGTTAGACCGTAAGTGGGGGACTCCCAATCCGGTTATGCTTCGGGACGCGGATTTCGGAATTGTCCGTTTGCGGGCGCGGGGCAATTATTCCTACAAAGTCGGCATTACCGAGGAGATGATCTCTCGTTTTGTCGGAGCTCAAAGTGAGTTCAGCTGCGATACTATTGAGGATCAAATCCGCGTTAAAGTTATTTCCTCTTTTTCAGACTGTATTGGCGAACACAAAATTCCAGCGCTTGACCTCGCCGCCAAATATGACGAAATAAGCGAGTTTATGATTGAAAAACTGAAAGAAAATTTTCAGCGCCTGGGACTTGATCTCTTAAGCTTTACGCTCGAAAACATCTCCTTACCTGAAGAAGTGCAGAAAGCTATGGACCAGCGTGCTTCAATGGGTGCCGTGGGTAATCTCAATAATTTTTCACAATATCAAGCCGCTAACGCTTTGCGTGACGCCGCCAAAAATCAAGGCGGAGCCGGCAATATGATGGGCATGATGATGGGAGCTCAAATGGCCGGAGGCGTGAGTAATACCCTGCACCAGCAGCAGCCCGCGGCCCCGCCGGCAAGCCCGCAAGCTCCACCGCCGGTTCCCGGAGGAAGCAAGTATTTCATCGCGGTTGACGGCGCGCAAACCGGTCCTTTCTCCCGGGATGAGCTGAAACAAAAAATAGTCGCGAAAGAATTTACCGCGGATTCTCTGGTCTGGGCAGAAGGCATGGCCGCATGGGAAAAAGCCTCCGTACGCCCGGATTTAAAAGATTTATTCGGCCCAGCTCCACCGCCGGTTCCCGGAGCATAAAAAAAAACTAATTATTATGATATTTGCCGCCGCGGGCAATGTTGATCGCGCGGTAGATTTGCTCCAGCAGAAACAGTCGCGTCATTTCACGGGTGAGAGTCATTCTGGACATGGAAAACAGGCAGTCGGCGCGCTGCTTCACTGCCGTGGATAAACCAAAAGGGCCGCCTATGATGAAAAGCAGTTTCCGGTCAATGCTGGCTAATTTCCGTGAGAATTTACTCGATGTAAACTCTTTGCCTTCTTCACTTAAGACAAAAATAAAAGCTTTGTCTTTGCCGATGGATTTAAGAATTGCCGCTCCTTCTTTTTCGACATTACTATCGCGAAGTTCGATAATTTCCAGTTTGGCATATGGCGAAATCCACTTTGTGAATTCGTCAATTTTATTTTGTATGCCGCGGTCTTTTATTCTGCCCACAGCAATTATTTTTATTAACATCGTAAATAAGCCTATTCGAAGATTTTCTTTATTGAAAAAATAGTATCCAGAACTTCTTTGGCGCCGCCGTCCTCTTTTAAGATTTTGCCGGTGGTGTCTATTATGTTGAAGGCGTTGGCAGTCATAAAGTTAATAGTCGTCGCGCTATAATTAATTCGGGGATTTTGTACAGTTCCCGCTATATCAACCGGCAAAATTATTCCATTCACATTCAAACGTGATTTTAAATCGAGTACGGGACGCGACCCAAGCCCGAGCCGCCCGGCAAAACTCAAATTTTTGACGACGTTTCCGTTAAAATGAAAATCCCTGATAAAAATTATTCCATCGCGGGTTTTTAAATCCATTTTTCCTTTATTGAAACTAAGAATTTTTATATTATCCCGGAAGTCCAGAACAAAGCGGGATGCTTTTCCTATAGCCTTAAGCGTTTTACCGGGTATCATCTTTTGAATATCAATCATAATTTCGAAAGGCAGCAGGATAATTCTGCCAATCGGAGTATCGCTTAGACGATTAGGTATCTTCACCGCCGTGAAATCGCTTCCGGCAAAGCCGGTCATATTATCCCACAAGGACGCGGGACGCAGTCCCGTCCCCGCCAGATTTATATGTAAATTTTTGAGCGTGCCTTCCATTGCCTGAAGATTATCCGCCAGGAATGTGCGGAATACAGGGCTCAGGTTGAATTTATTACTTTTAAGGTCAAGATTATATTTTATTCCCTTTGCGGTACTCAGAAAATCGCCTTGAAAATTTAATTTGTCTTTGTTGCTGACTATTTGCAGATGTTTTACGGCGATCCTCCGTCCTTCTCCGAGTATTTTACTATTTATACGCGCTGTCAATATTGAATTGTATTTAATTCCGCGCAAATCCATAAGCAGGACGTAAGTTTTTTTGCCGAAATCAAAGCGCCAGGGTTCAGGCGGTTTTGCCGGCGATGCCGCTGCCTTGCCGGACGATGTTTTTTCCGCGGCGGGTATTAACCCGGCATCATTTTTCCGGGCGAAAAGTTGTTTTATTTTATACAGGTCAATAATTTTTGAACTCAATTTAATAAGAACGCTTTTCCCGGAATTATTTGTGGAGCCCTTGATAATCGCGATTTTGCCATTTTTGCCGTTCAAGTCGATGATGAATTCTCTGCAAAGGAATAAGCCGGATTTTAATACTATATCGAATGAACTTTTGCCATCTATTGTTTCAGTTAAGGTGCCGCCGCTCAGGCGCATAATATCAAGATTTGATTTGATTCGCAGATGTTTAAAGTGGTCCAGAATGTTAACTTTCAGACTGCCCCGGATAACTCCGTTTTTAAATTTCCCGGGGGCCAGGATATTCAAAAAATGATGATCCAGATGATTTAAAGCGAGATTAAATTCACCGGCGCCGTTTGACGGCTTTAAGTTTCCGAAGCCGGTAATCCCCAGTATTAGACGCTTGTTCCGCCGTATTCCGCAGACGAAATTCCGTATATTTATTTCGTCAAAATTAATTATTGATGTTGTGAAGCCCAGGTTAAAACGCAAAGCTTCAGCGTTAAATAGTTTATCAGCGCGTAATAATTCAAGTTTGTCAATGCGGAGAGCTGAATCCAGAGTTATGGAGTTCCAGTTATTTTTAATTTTAGCAATAATTTTACCATTCAAATAACCATCCTTCAGAATATCGTCCTCCAGTATTTTTTTGAATTGTTTTACGGATAAATCAGCCACCGTCAAAACCGCTTCAGAATTTTTTCCCAGATTTCTCAGCATGCCGTTGCCGGGTCGAAACGAAAGCTTCAAGACCTTTTTATTTTGTTGAAAAATACTGCAGTTTAAAGTATTCAACTTTATCGTGCCCTTATCCAACTTGACCCTGCCGCTTGAAGCCGCGCTTACTGAAAAAGGGGCGATTTTCCGGGTGATCCGGACAATTTTCTTTATCGTTTCCGGCGGCAAAGGCAAATCTTTAATTCTTTTACTGGAAAAATTTCCCGTTTTTAAAGAAAAATCAGCCGTTTGTCCTTTTAAATCGATATTTCCGGCGGCGGCAAAGTTCAAAATACTTTTTTGTTTGTTTTTGATATTCAGCTGTAATTCAGGTATTGATATAAAAAGTTTTCTGGTCATGGAACCGGACATTTTCTGTTCAAGCTCAAGGTTTTTGAAACGTCTGGAGTCAATTTGAAAATCCAGGTTGCTCACTTTGATATTCGCGCCGAAAAGCACCCTTTGCCGGGCGCCGAAGGCGTAAGCCAGATCACCGTCGAGCCGTCCGCCATACAAAATAAAATTATCATTCGGCGTCTGCAATAATTTCAGCAAATTTAAATTCAACTGGCGCAGCTGCAGAACGATCTGGGGCTTCTGTTTACCGCGGGTTGCTTTTTTATCAAACAAATAGGTAAAAGCGCGATCCGTGCTCAGTAACAAAACTCTTTTGTTTTGTTCCTGTAATTCAACGGTGAAGTATTTGACGCTTAAGGCTTTTTCCGAACGATTGAAACGGAAGTTGTATTTTGAGTCTAAACGCAAATCCGGCAGCGCATATTTTTTACCGGCAATTATGGCGGCGTGTCTGCGTGTCAGTTTCAGTTTTCCGGCTCCGGAGAACCCGGCTTCCGAGTATTCAAAATCACTCAGCCAGTTTACGCCCACTTCTCCGGGATTCACCTGGCGGGTAAACTGGCAGAAAATACTGACTATTTCCGCGGAAAGCGGGGCTATTTTCAATTTTCCCTTTATCTTAAAAGGACTGAAGTTGATGCAGGAACTTATCCGGACGTCGGTTTTCACCACTTTTTTGTCCATCTGGCGCAAGCGGAACTGTTCAATAGTAATGCTTTTTTTATTGCCGCTCGCCTCCAGGTTCAAAGTTAAATTATTGTTGTTTATTTTTATTCCGTTAATTGTTCCGTCGAGTTTATCCAGGTTACTGGCCAGCTTAATTTCATAAGGACGCAGGTAGTCGTCAAACGCGGCGGCCAGGGTGAAATTCCAATTTCCCTGCTTCACGCTAATCCCGCTGCTGCTTTGAATTGACAGGCGGGACTTGAAAGTCAAATCAGCCGCTTTATTATTCCTGAATTCAGGCAGATTAATGTTCAGATCGCGAAATTCCATACGGGCGGGAGCTTTGCCGCCGTCGCCCGTCGTCAAAATAAAAGTGGAATTCGTGATTTGAATATTTTTTAAATCAAGGAGGATTTTTTGCGCTTTCCCGTTTTCACCGGCAATGGGCGGAACCGGCCCGGCAGGAGCGGTTTCAGTCGCGGGCGTAGCGGCGGAAGCTTGTCCGGGCGATTCATAAGTCCATTTGCCGTCAGAATCTTTAGCTATAGTTATTATCGCTTTATCGAGCAGAACGTCCCGGAAAACGAAACGTCCTTTCAGCAAGTCGGAAAGCGAGAAGGAGGCATCAAGCCTGGCGGCTTTTGCCAGAGCTGTTTTCCCGGAGCCAACGGAAATATTTTTCGCCGTCAAACGGGATTTAAATACGGACAAATCCACTTGTCCGGCGTCGATCCGCATGCCAATGGAATTGCTCAGCGCCGGTAAAACGACTCCGCATATAAACGCCGAACTCGTTACTACCCGGAAAACGATCAGGCTGAACAAAATCAAACTTGACAAAGTTATGACGGAAATCTTCAAAAACTTCTTTTTTTTCTTTTTCCTGATAGTCATAAGCCGCTTATCCTCACCTCTATACTTAAGCTCTCTTGGAAAACATATTCTGTAACTCCGCCTGGAAAGCTTTTAAGTCATCTTCAGTTGCTTCGCCTTCGCTTTTCTCCATGCCGAGACGCCCCGTCTGATCGAGCACCCAGTTGCCGGAAGCTCCCGACGGAAATTTCACGCTGCCGTGAGCGACGGCTCCGGGTTTGACTAACTTGCTCAGCTCGACCAGGCATTTACCGTCGCTGTCGCTTGGATCGTCGATTTTTTCAGTGTTTTTTTCCGCTTCCTTCTCTGCTTCTTTCGCGGCTTCTTCTTCAGCCGTTTCTTTCGCGGCTTCTTTTTCCCAATCAATGCTGTCTAAAGTTGACGCCATCAAACGTACATCCAGAAAAGTCATGCGTTTGTTGAATTTTTCTTCAATGAGTTTTTGGATTTCCGACAGGGAAACTCCTTCGCTGATTTTTCCCGCCATAAACTTTTTAATTTCATTTTCCTTAGGCATTAAACTGTTTCCTTTTTTATTTTTTATTGAAAGTAGGTTTTATATATTAAAAATAACACTGATATTGCTTAAATGAAACCCCGAATAATAAATTTTAGCTTAATACATTTGTTAAAAAGCATTTTTAAGGTAAATTAAATGGTTTGACTAAGTTTAACGCAGTCGTGTTTTACTCGGATTTTATTGAAAAACTATAAGGGCTTATGAATTATGCGCAGTGATATTATGAAAAAAGGGTACGAAAGAGCGCCGCACCGCTCTTTGATGATGGCAACAGGAATTAAAGCCGAAGACATCGGGAAACCGTTCATCGGGGTTTGCAACTCGTACACGAATATTGTGCCGGGACATGCCCATTTGAAAGAAGTCGGCGAAATTATCTGCGAAGAAATCCGCAAAGCCGGAGCTGTGCCTTACGAGTTTAATACGATTGCCATCTGCGACGGTATCGCCATGGGGCATGAGGGCATGAAATATTCACTCCCGAGCCGCGAACTTATCGCGGACTGTGTGGAATCAATGGGCAAAGCTCATCCTTTTGACGCGATGATCTGCATTCCTAATTGCGATAAAATTATTCCGGGCATGCTCATGGCTTCGATGCGTCTGGATATCCCGACTATATTTGCTTCCGGCGGCCCAATGGCGGCCGGTAAAAGTGCGAAAGGCGTCGTTGACCTGGTAAGCGTTTTTGAAGGCGTTGCCGAACACAGAATCGGTAAAATCACTGACGAAGAATTAAAAGACCTGGAATGCTCCTCGTGTCCAAGTGTGGGGTCATGTTCAGGAATGTTCACCGCGAACAGCATGAATTGTCTTTGTGAAGCTCTCGGAATCGCTTTGCCCGGCAACGGCACAATCCTGGCTACCTGGCCTGAGCGCAGGGAATTATGGCTTGCCGCCGCCCGCCGTATTGTGGAAATGGCTTTATCCGGCGGCCCGACCGCGAAACAGCTTGCCACTGCCGACGCTTTCCATAACGCTTTGGCGCTGGACATGGCAATGGGCGGAAGCACTAATACCGTACTGCATACCCTGGCGGTAGCCAACGAAGCCGGAATCGCGCTTGATTTGAAATTATTAGATGAAATCAGCGCTAAGACTCCGAACATCTCTAAAGTTTCCCCGTCCAGCCGCTATCACCTGGAAGACGTTCATAAAGCCGGTGGAATTATGGCTATTCTCAAGGAAATAAACAAACGCCCGGGCTTAGTTAAAACCGACGCCTTGACCGTTTCCGGCAAAACCATGGGCGAACAGCTCGCCGAAGCCGGCGATCCGGATGGAATTGTCATCCGCAGACTGGATAATCCTTACAGCGAAAAAGGCGGTTTGGCTATTTTGTTCGGTAATTTAGCGGCAAAAGGCGGTGTTGTAAAAACCGCCGGCGTCGCGCCTGAAATGCTGGTTCACCGCGGCCCGGCGGTAATTTTTGAAAGCCAGGAAGAAGCTTGTGAAGGCATTCTCGACGGCTTGGTCAAGGCCGGCGATGTAGTGGTAATTCGTTATGAAGGGCCCAAAGGCGGCCCCGGCATGCAGGAAATGCTTGCTCCAACCAGTTACATTGCGGGACGCGGTTTAGGCGAAAAAGTCGCTTTGATTACCGACGGCCGGTTCAGCGGCGGAACTCACGGAGCCTGCATCGGGCATGTCAGCCCGGAAGCGGCCGCCGGTGGAGTTATCGGCCTGGTCGAGCCCGGGGACATGATCAGCATTGACATCCCGAAGCGCAGTATACGGCTTGAGGTTTCAGACGAAATCCTTGCAGAACGCAAAAAAAATTGGAAAGCCCGTGAAGCAAAGATAAAAACCGGTTGGCTGGCGCGTTACGCGATGGTCGCGACAAGTGCCGACACCGGTGCGGTCTTAAGGGTCCCGACTCAATAAAAACAGAAAAACAAGTAATCAGATTCTATTCTTCGCTATCTACGTCGAACAATGCGTTGGCGTAAAATTGCGGGTTGAATTCCTGCATGTCTTCGGGGCCTTCGCCTAAGCCGACAAAAAGTACCGGGAATCCGAACTCCTGCTGCAGGGCCACCGCCATGCCGCCTTTGCCGGTGCCGTCTAATTTGGTCAGGACCAAGCCCGTAACATCAGCGGCCTTCGAAAATTCGCGGGCCTGGTTGATGGCGTTCGAACCCTGGCTGGAATCAATGGTTAAGCATACTTCGTGCGGCGCCCCGGGATAAATTTTATTTATTGTGCGGCAAATTTTGGATAACTCAGCCATCAGGCCCTTACTGGTGTGCTGGCGTCCCGCGGTGTCTATCAATAAAATGTCCGCGTTTCGCGCCTGCGCTGATTTTACCGCGTCAAAAGCCACACTCGAAGGATCCGCGCCGTGAATTGCTGAAACAACATGCGTTCCGCTGCGTTCCCCCCATAGTTTGAGTTGTTCCACCGCCGCCGCCCGGAAAGTGTCACAGGCCGCCAGCATCACTTTTTTGCCTTCTTTTTTCCAGAGTGACGCCAATTTTCCAATACTGGTGGTTTTGCCGCTGCCGTTGACCCCGACAAATAAAATCACCGTCAGTTGTCCTTCCGGCGCGTAATGTATTTCGCGCTGATTTCTGCTCAGAATCCGGCAGACATCCGCCGCGCTGATTTTGTCTATATCCGCGGAAGTCGCGATTTTACCCTGTTCATAACGCTCCCGGATGTCCGCGACAATGCTTAAACTCGCCGCGACCCCGAAGTCAGAGGAAATCAGTAAATTCTCCAGGTCGTCGAACTGTTCATCCGTCCACCGTTTGTCCTCGGTAAATACACTGGAAATTCCGCGTGTTACCGAGGTTGTAGTTTTCAGCAGGCCCTTTTTAAACCGGGAAAAAAGTGATTTCATAGTTTGTCAACCGCTTCCCGCGCCGGACGGTCTAAAGAATCTTTGATGCCGTTAAGTACACCGTTAATGAAATTACCGGCTTTCCGGCCGCTGTAATCCCTGGCTATTTCGACTGCCTCGTTAATGCTCACAACCGGCGGAACATCCGGCGCGAAAAGCATTTCATAAGTCGCCACACGCAAAATGTTGCGGTCAACTAAAGCCATTCTATTCAAGTCCCACTTTTTTGCTTTTTCGTTAATCAGCACATCAATATCGGCGATTTTTGCAAAAATACCTGTAAGTAATTCCCGCGCGTATTCGCTGCCCTTGCGGGCAAAACGATTTTTCTTCAGTTCATGTACACAAGCAACTTGTTCAAAAAAACCTTCCCAGGCGTCCGGTAAATTTATTTCTTCTGAAAAACTATGTTGAAACAGAAACTGCATTGCCAGTTCCCGTCCCAGGCGTTTCGCGTGTATGCGTACTGTTTTTTTATCAGCATTTGCCGTCATTTATACTCAACTTCCCTGAATTTAAGCCAAAAGGCCTGTTTGTTTATTTTATATTTTTTACTAAATTCGCCATTTCGATTGCCGCCAAAGCCGCGTCCGCGCCCTTGTTGCCCGCTTTAGTGCCGCTGCGTTCGATGGCCTGCTCAATAGTGTTGGCGGTAACCAGGCCGTAACCAACCGGAACTCCTGATTTCATACTCAACTGCGCCAGTGCCTTGGACACTTCCGAATTGATGTAGCCGGCATGCGGAGTCGCGCCCTGAATGACCACCCCTAAAGCTACAACCGCATCAAAACGGCCGGTATCTATCAATTTTTTTATCGCGAAAGGCAGTTCGTACGCTCCGGGTACCCAGGCGACTTCGACATCCGTGGCTTTGCCTCCATGCCTGACGACAGCGTCAATGGCTCCGCCCAGAAGCTTACTGACGAAAAACTCATTAAAACGCGCGCAAACCATTCCAATTTTGAGGCCGCCGGCCTCTAAGGAACCTTCGAAAACTTTTTTGACGTCTTTATTCATAATCATAACTCCTTTTTAATGAAATCCGGTTAATAATTTAATACCGTAAAAAATATTTTCAATACTAAAACATGTGCTCCATTCTTTCTTTTTTAGTTTTTAAATAGTACTCATTATGTTCCTGCGGCTCAACAATCAGCGGGACACGTTCCGCGATCTTCAACTTATATCCGGAAAAACTGACCAGTTTACGCGGATTATTCGTCAACAGGCGGACAGATTTTATCCCGAGGTCAATGAGCATTTGGACGCCGATGCCGTACTCCCGCAAATCTGACGCGAAACCGAGTTTTTCATTGGCCTCGACAGTATCATAGCCTTCATCCTGCAATTTATAGGCATGAATCTTGTTGAACAAACCAATGCCGCGCCCTTCCTGACGCATGTAAATAATCACTCCTGAACCATTTTCAACTATTTGCCGCATCGCGCTGTGGAGTTGAGCGCCGCAGTCGCAGCGCATACTGCCGAAAACATCCCCGGTCAAACATTCACTGTGAACCCTGACCAGGACATTTTCTTTATCTTTAACATCTCCGTAAATCAAGGCAAGATGTTCAAGTTTATCAACCCGGGACTTGTAGGCTATAATCTTAAAATCGCCAAATACGGTAGGAAGTTTCGCCGTCTGCCCGCGAGTAATAAGTATTTCGCTGCGGCGGCGATAGGCAATCAGATTGGCGACGGAACACCATTTCAAACTGTGCTGTTTGCGGAACTTATCCAATTCAGGAATTCGTGCCATTGTCCCGTCGCCATTCATTATTTCACAAATTACTCCAGCCGGCGCAAAACCAGCCATTCGCGCCAGATCAACCGCCGCCTCCGTGTGTCCGCTGCGGCGCAGGACACCGCCGGCGCGGGCCACCAATGGAAACAGATGACCCGGAGAAACAAAATCTTCGCCTTTTGAATCCGGATCTATCAGGGCCGCCACCGTTTTGGCACGATCAAAGGCCGAAATACCGGTGCTTATACCCTCGATAACATCAACGCTTTGCGTAAAAGCCGTCCCGAAAGTATCCTTGCCGGAAGCCAGATTGGTCAAATTTAAACGCGAAGTGATCTCTTCACTCAACGGAACACAGATCAAGCCTTTGCCGTGTGTCGCCATGAAGTTAATTATTTCCGGTGTCGCTTTCGCCGCCGCGACAATCAAGTCGCCTTCATTCTCGCGGTTTTCATCGTCAGTAACTAAAACCATTTCGCCGCGCTGTATCGCGGCAATAATTTCTTCCACAGAATCAAATTGTATTGACATCGTTTTCACCTCATTTCAAAAAAAATAAAAAAAAACCCTGAAAATGCTTATTTTCAGGGCAAATATATAATCAAATAACACTCAACGCGTCATTTGAAACCTTCTCTCGTCCAGACTTTACTGTCGGTCATGGAATTTCACCATGTCAATCCTCACAAAAAAAGGATTCGCGGACTTTACCGCCGGTGGGGAATTTCACCCCGCCCCGAAGATTTACTATTTGTATTAAACAATTATGTTTTCAGTCTCACTGCAGAAAATATGCGCTTTCGGCAGGAAGAACGGTAATTCAATCGCGTCACCAACTTTAAAGCGGCGTTGTGCTTCAACCCGCGCGATAAATGAATGTACGCCGGTATTTACATAAAGATAAGTTTCAGAACCCATTGGTTCGATAACTTCGATTTCAGCTTTCACTTTCGGGAATTGGTCATCACCGGCTTTGGCCCAGCAGATGTCCTCGGGACGAATGCCGAAAGTAACTTTGCTGTTGATGAAAGGTGTTAATCTCTCCTTCCATTCGTCAAGCACTTTAATTTCAAAAGTTTCTTCCCGGAAGTGCAAATCGTCTCCATTTTCCACAATAACACCGTGGAAAAGGTTCATTGGAGGAGTTCCGATGAAGCCGGCGACAAATAAATTGACCGGACTGTTATAAAGGGTGATAGGATCAGCGACTTGTTGAATAATACCATCTTTCATCACACAAATACGGTCCCCCATAGTCATCGCTTCAGTCTGGTCGTGGGTAACATAAATCATGGTGGTTTCGAGCTGAGTATGCAGTTTGCTGATTTCAGCACGCATTTGAACGCGCATTTTTGCGTCAAGGTTCGAAAGGGGCTCGTCAAACAGGAATGCTTCAGGTTTACGGACAATCGCGCGGCCTACCGCGACCCGCTGACGCTGCCCGCCGGAAAGTTGTTTCGGGCGGCGTTCAAGAAATTGTTCAATTCCCAGGATCTCGGCCGCGTCCATAACCCGTTTCCGGATATCAGTTTTTTTGAATTTACGTAATTTCAAGCCGAAAGCCATGTTGTCGTAAACGCTCATATGGGGATACAAAGCGTAATTCTGGAATACCATCGCGATATCCCGGTCTTTCGGGGGAACGTCATTTACCACACGATCGCCAATAGTAACATTGCCTTCTGTGATTTCCTCCAAACCGGCAATCATTCGTAAAGTTGTAGATTTTCCACAGCCGGACGGCCCTACCAGAACCATAAATTCACGATCGTGTATCATAAGGTCAATGTTCTTCACGGCCTTCACATTACCCGGATAAATTTTTGCTAAATTTTTTAAAATTACTTCTGCCATTGTGTCCATTCTCCTAAAAAGACTGATTTTTTTACTTTAAACAACGTTCCGGAATTTTATGCGCGAAATCCCGGAGCATTTACTATACTTCCTAAAATCGCGAATGTCTAATGAAGTTAGGTATTTTTTTTCAGGAGAGATAATGAAATGGAATTCAGCATTTAAACTTGATAAACCATTTAGACCATTTATATTCAGAAATAATATAATATAATTTATGCGAAAAAACAAATGAGAGATCCTGTACAAACTGTCGGCAACATAATTGATAAAACAACCGTTTCCATAATAAGTTCTGTTGACGAAGCTGGTTTTCCCAATACAAAAGCAATGCTGCCGCCGAGAAAAAGGGAGGGAATAAAGCATCTGTACTTTACAAGCAACACATCTTCCATGCGGGTAAAACAATATACTGATAATGCAAAGGCATGTGTGTATTTTTATGACAAAAGGTTTTTTAGAGGAGTCATGCTCAAAGGAACAATGTCCGTATTACAGGATGAAAAAACAAAAGAAATGATATGGAAAGATGGAGATGAAATGTACTATCCGAATGGTGTGGCCGACCCTGATTATTGCGTGCTTAGATTTACGGCCCAAAACGGCAGATATTATAGCAACTTCAAATCTAAAGACTTTGAAGTTAAATAAATTCAAAAAAACATGAGGTAATTGCCTCGACTATCCATCAGCCTGTCATCTTGGGAGAGTCTTTTTTTATGAGGAACAGAGAAAAGCATTTATTATACTACAATCTGGTATCGGCGCTTGGCGAAGCGCGGGACTGCGCTCTCTGCGAACTCGAATCCAACTACATGCATCATTATTTTGAAACCCTGCTCTATGAAAACGTAAATGACCCCGTTTTGCGCGACAAGCTCGCCAAATCCGGTGGTTTCTGTCATCGTCATGCCCATCTGCTGCTGTCTTTCAACGACGCGCTCGGGATGGCCATTCTTTACCGGGATCAAATAAGCATCCTGTGCCGGTACCTTAAAAAGATTAAAAATATCAGCCCTAAAAGCCTGCATGAAAAAATACAGAATCAAAGTTCCGGCAACTGTCCCGCCTGTACTTCGGAAGAGCAGAACCGTAATAATAAAATAGAAACCTTTCTGGAATGGATTGATGATGATGAATTAAAGCGGCAATTCGAATCCGGTGTCGGCTTCTGCAAAGAGCATTTATTCGCCGTGATCAAGCAGGCGAAAAAACCGAAAACATGCAGCTATATCATTGAGGCGCATTTTGAGAAATATTCCCGGCTGCTTTTCGAACTGGATGAATTTATTCGTAAAAACGATTACAAATTTGTAAAAGAAGAATTCGGCAAAGAAGGCAATTCATGGCTCCGGGCCATTAAAATGCTGGTTGGCGGCAAGGATAATTTTTAAGTTCCGTCCGGGGTCTGCCTCGAATGACGCTAAGATAAGTGCTTGATATTAACTTTTAGATGAGAGCCCCGAAGATAAAGAAATCATTTTTATTTATACGCTAATTCTTTATCTATTTTTTGTGCTTTCCCCAAAAGTTTACTAAAAAGTTCCGGCTTGAAATTCATGCTTTTATTCAGAAAGCGGATGACTTGTTCACAAGTGCTGTAATTCATTATAAAACCTTTTACATGTCCATCAGAAAACAATATATTGATGTAGCCTTTGTGATTGCCTGGTTTGTCAAAACCCAAGGGAGTATCGGCGTTGCCGAATTCATTAAAACCACCCAGGTAAATGTATGAGGAATTAGCTTCTTTTAATTCGCCGCGGCCTTCCGGGATATCAGAGCTGGGGCATTTATATCTCAAGTTTTGCAGTTCAAATTTGAGCGAAAAACGAACGATCAAACATTGA
>CAZEXM010000005.1:0-39722 GCA_964515915.1 uncultured Victivallaceae bacterium | reverse complement strand
GATTGGAATTACACAATAAAACCCAAAAGATAGCGTTTATTTAATTACAAAGACTAAGCCTGAAATCCTTTATGGTTGAAAAAGATAGCCTTCCATCTCATCAAGGCTTTTCGCCGGTTTTTCATTCTTCCATTCGGGCGGCGGTTTCCAGTTGTCCGGCAGCAGAGCGGCAAGACAAGCGGCACTGGGGCCGATGGTTTCCCACACCGTGAACTCATTCTGCGGCACGGAATATCTTTCAATATTGGCAAAACGCCGCCAGACCGGATACATTTTATCCATAATCGCGGTAGTTTCTTCGTAGCTGAGCATTTTCCCTTTGCTCAAAGCGTCAGGCAGGAGGTTAATATTTACACCGTCAAAATAATGATCAGGACGGGCATCATAACGCAAAGCAAAAACCATCTGGTAAGCCTTGTATGCCACAAAAAAAGTGTAGGTATATGGAGTTATTCCCGGCAGCGGCGGCAGAATTCCGTCGGTATAAGAAGCTAATGACAAAATCCTGACAGGAGAATTTTTGCCGGCCCCGGTCGTCAGTGAACGACCCATTGGATTGCAGCCGTTCATCCAGTCATTTAACAGTAAAGCCGCATCCCGGTACGCGTACATGCCCGAAATTTTATACGCGAGTATGAACAAGCGTCCTCTTTTAAAGGGAATCGCGTTACCCCAGGACAAAGTCTTGAAAAACGGATGGTTTGCCGGAAAATTCAAATTACGATACGCAAGTTTTTCCTGATAACCACGCCACTTTTTTGCTTCATCCATAACGTTTTCTTTATACTGCGCCCGGAACCGGGAAAAATCGGAACCGGAAAATAATATTTCCGTCAGGAAAAATGGATTCAATGGATACATGAGTTTTGAAATCAGAACGTCAAAGTTTTTCCTGGTCAGAAAATGTTTATAATATTGATCCTTGGTGAGCATGTAAAGATTCAGAGCCGCTTTGAAAACCATTTCAGGCGGCAGGTCCGGCGGCTCAAGGTAACTGTAAAGCGCGGATTTGCCTCCGCCCAAATAGTGTCTCCAGTTGTATTTGATTTGATTTTGGGGCTTAATGGCATATTGAAAAGCTTTAATCGCGGAATCACTGAATAATTTTGCTTTATCTTTGGCTCCGCACTGCAGATAGGCCCGCGCGAGCACCGCCGCGTGCGCGGCATACTGCATGCTGCTGTGCCTGGTCGGCAGGGCCAGATAATAACGTTGTTTGTCTTTCAAGGGATTATCCTCTTTGGGATGGCTGGTGGCTTCCAGCCAGCAGCCGACCCCGCCGTCGGCGTGCTGCGCCCGCCGCCATACGTCCACTCCCCAGGCGGCTTCATCAATAATGTCCGGAATACCATTGCCGGACTCGGGAATATCCTGCTGCCCGTCGCTGAATTTCTCAGGAAACATAAAATAAGCGGACAGCAAATCCTGGACAATTTGAAAATGGAAGGTTCGTCGATCAAAGTCGGCGGCATCCCACCAGCCCCCATGAACATCGGGTAATTTTATATCTGTTTTGTTTTCATAAATCACCGTGAAATGATCTATCTTGACCGCTTTTCCAAATTGATCAAGATAACCATAATCTTTACCGGACGGGGAATAATCATCTTTTTCAGGAGAAAAACGGGAAACCCAGCTTTCCATGTGATCCGGCCCCATTACCCAGTTGGTATACGGCGGCCCCTTGCCGATGCCGGAGCGCTGGTGATACAGCCCGCGAATATGCAGATAAAATGCTCTGCCTATCGCATTGTCGCTGACTTCAAAACTCCATGAACGGCCGATGCCCGGGACATAAATGTGATACTTCCCCGGTTTATCGAAATCCGAAAAGTCCAATTCACAAACCTGTTCTCCATTTAAAGGAACACGTTTGCCGTCGCCGGTATAATATTGTTCGTTCATCCGTAAGCGGATTTTGCCGGTATAAGCGACGTAATTATCTTTTTCATCTATAAGATAGAATTTTTTACCAAACCATTTTTCCAGTTTCAGCGGGCCCTCCGCGGCAAGCCACATACCCAGATAAGCAATTTTGCGCCCGGCGGCCGGCAAATAACCGATTTGATTAACTTTAATAATGCGGGAAATAATTTTGCGTTCATCGTAATCAAACTCAACTTTTTCTCCTTCTTTCGTCGTCAGAGTATATTTTTCGCCCTGCGGCATGGGGCTTGCCAATTTTAAATAGGCGAAATGCGCCACCGCGGCGGCATTAGTCATTTTTAATTTACCGGTCAGGCCTTTGGGTACCCGCATTTGCCCGACGGCATTGATCCAATAAGCATTTTTCACGAATTTAACTTTTTTCCCGGCGGCATCCGTCAGGGTGAAAAAGTCAGGATTTTCAAAATTCTTTTTTATTTTCGGCCGGTAGGACGCGATTACATTAACCGTGTTGAAGTCGTAATAAAAATTATAAGACCACTCCTTTTCCTTTATTTCCCCGGTATCAAGTTTCTTCAAAAACGCGCCGCATTCTATTTTAATTCGTTCACGCATAAAATCGTTGTAGTTCCCGACGACGCAAATCCAATCCTCCGTAAGAAAATGAATTTTCAATTTTCCCTTAAGCGGAACCGGACCCTTGGGGAAAACTCGTTGATCAGGGCCTATTGTAATATTGCGCTTGCGCAATTCACGGGTGAGTTTACCGGCATAATATTCCCACTGTGACTTGGTTAATTTAATGCCGCCTTTCCTGGCTTCTTTTTGTATCTGTTTCTCGTCTAAAGCCCCGTTAAAAACTTTGACTTCATCTATTCTTATACCATATTCCTGAGAGATGTTAATCATACCAATGAAAAATTTACCATAGCTTTTGAGGTATTGCATATTGGCTGAATAAACTTTTTTGCCGTCGACATAAACCGAGTATTTATTAAGCGCCCCCTGTTTCGGCACGACAATGGCGTAATGGTGCCACTCGTTATCGGAGAAACGCTGGTAACTGTGCCCTTTGTCTTTTCCGGCTTTCGTGTTGATTATTCCCCAGGAGGTGAAAAATAGAGCTCCGGGTGATTTATCCTTATCGCTGCCGCTGCCGAAAAACTGTCCGCCGTAAGAATTTCCCTGCGGTAAACGGATAAAACCGGAAATCGTAAAACCTTTTTTGTTATCCAGGGGTAATTCAGGGCCTGTCGCTCCGTATTTTGCCGTTTTTACCACGGTTGGGCCAAAACACAAATTTTTCACACCGATAATCTCCGGCGCGTCGGAAAAGATATTTGCCTTAGAGCGTGCTGTGAGATGTCGGTTATTGCCGGAAGAGTCATTAAAGTTGCCGTCAAGTTTATACCAGGCAAGTAGTTTCGGGGTGGTTCCGGCAACGCAGAACAAAGAACAGGATATAAGACAAAGGAATAAAAATAAACGCATAAAAAATCTCCCGGGAAATAATCAGATTTATATATGGGGCGCCTGCCTTTATTATAATATGAATTCTTTTTCAAGCAAAAGCAAGTAAAAATATAAAAAATCATGTCGGTATTGGCAATACCTCAGTCAATTTTGGTTGAAATAAGCAATGAAATGATTTTCTCAGCTCCGCAGGAGCGGCCTGACCGTAGCCCCGGGTATAACCCGGGGAAACATGGTATCGCCCCATAATTGAGCTCCGCAGGAGCGACTGAACAAGTGATGATTAAGCCGCTCCTGCGGAGCTTAATTGGGTTTGTACGAAAACCCCGGGTTGCACCCGGGGCTACGATTAAATCATCCCTGCGGGATTAAAAATCATACATGTATTTACATAAGCCAATGTTTAGTGAGGCATTACTCGGTATTGAACTTTTTTGTGCTGATCCCTCATTCAATATAGAGTGACTTTTCAATGTCGTTCAAGCGGGACGCTTGTGCGGCATCAGCTTGGCTTACCGCCGCGAAAGCAAAAAAGCGCTTCCGCAAGTTTATTGCGGAAGCGCTTAAAATATAAAGGTGATATTTATTTCTTGAGGTCTAAAGCATCCAGTTCGTTGAATACTTCGCCCATATCAACCATTTCGTCACCGGGTTTCAATGCCGCGCTGTATTCCGCTTCAGCTACTTTCAGCTCCGCTTCCGAGAAATCTTCCTGGGCGGCTTTGATGCTCAATCCGATTCTGCGTTCTTCAATATCAACTTTGATAACCCTGGCTTCAACCTCATCGCCGATATTCAACATATCTTTGACGCGTTCGACATGCTCTTTGCTGATTTGCGAAATATGGATCAAACCGTCAATTTTATTGGATAATTCAATGAACGCCCCGAAGGCTGTAACTTTGGAAACTTTACCTTTGACGATATCGCCGACTTTGTAAAGATCAGTAATCTGCGCCCATGGATCTTCTTCTGTTTGTTTCAAGCCAAGCGAGATG
Source organism: uncultured Victivallaceae bacterium (assembly GCA_964515915.1). GTDB lineage: Bacteria > Verrucomicrobiota > Lentisphaeria > Victivallales > Victivallaceae > JAHOYW01. Next base: position 35,364 of record CAZEXM010000005.1, on the reverse strand, counting down.
CGCTGCTGGTCAGGATTGATATCCAGAATAACCGCTTCAACTTCATTACCCGGCTTGAGTACTTCGGTCGGATTGTTGATTTTGCGGGTCCAGCTCATATCGGAAACGTGAATCATGCCGTCAATATCATTTTCGATTTCGACAAACGCGCCGTAACTGGTCATATTGCGCACTTTACCTTTGATCTTGCTTCCAACAGGATATTTATCTGCGAGGATTTCCCACGGGTTACGTTCTTTCTGACGTAAACCGAGAGAGATTTTCTTGCTGTCTTTGTTGATGTCCAGGACAACAGCTTCAACTTCTTCACCAACGCTGACAACTTCGCCGGCTTTAGTGATGCGTTTGGTCCAGCTCATTTCAGAAACGTGAATCAAACCTTCAACGCCGTCTTCAATTTCCATGAAGGCGCCGTAAGGCATAATATTCACTATACGGCCTTTGACAATCGAACTAACGGGGTATTTTGCTTCAACAGCTTCCCATGGATTTTCACTTTTCTGCTTATAACCGAGGGAAACGCGTTCTTTGTCGTAATCAATATCAAGGATGATAACTTCCACTTCCTGGCCGACTTCCATCATTTCTGAAGGATGAGAGATGCGTCCCCAGGACATATCGGTAATATGCAGCAGGCCGTCTACGCCGCCGAGATCAATGAACACACCAAAATCAGTGATATTTTTGACCACGCCGGAGCGGATTTGCTTAACATCCATATCCTTAAGGAGAGTGGCACGTTTATCACGCAGAGATTCTTCGAGAAGCTCCCGGCGGGAAACCACAATATTGTGGCGGTCTTCGTTGATTTTAAGTACTTTGAGTTCGTATTCCTTGCCGATGTAGTCGTCCATGTTGCGGACCGGGCCAATATCAATTTGCGAACCGGGCAGAAATGCTTCCACGCCGTCAACATCAACAATGATACCGCCTTTAACGCGGTGCTTCATGACGCCTTTGACAATACTGCCTTCAGCGTTCTCTTTAGTAACTTTCTCCCACGCTTTGATCGAGTAAGCTTTGAGCATGCTTAATTCAGGCATACTGTTTTCATTTTCAATCTCTTCAAGGAATACATCTATTTTATCGCCGATTTTAGCTTCTTCCCAATTGCGGAATTCGCTGGAGTGAACAAAGCCTTCGGCTTTATAACCAATATCCACGAGTACGCCGTCATTGCGTTTCTCTACAATCACACCTTCAATAATAGAACCTTCAGCAAAATCGCTTTTAGTTTCTTCTCCCAGCAGGGCATCCATTGAAGACATGTTGCTCAAGTCAACAAAGTTCGTTAAATCGGCAGTTTTGGGTGAGTTTTTTTCTGTCATGTTTTTTGTTTTTGTTAGTTTGTTTAGTTTGTTAATTATTAAACCCCATTTAAAATCCAGTCAAATTACCGGAAATTAAAGACGACAAATTTTAATAATACCATCAAATTGCGGATTTTCAATTTTTTTTGACAGAAATCCTTAAATAAGCCGCGTTTATGACGGGACTGACGCGTCTATTTACATTAATTGACACGAACCCGGTTTTGTTTATTTTTCTTTACCGCGCAATTCTTGTAATGATAATGGTTTGAATTCTTTCTTCATTTTGCTTCGCTTTTCGACATCAACGGCCAAATATTTCCAACGGGAAAACGCGAAATCGTGTGGAACGAAGTTTTGCAGCCAGTCATGATTCAACTGGTATGAAATAGCGAATGATTCAAATATCCAGGGACATTTCGTGCTCAGATATTTAACCATTTCCTGGTATTTACGGGTTCGTGCGGGAGAGTCCGGCAGCGGAATGATTTCCTCAAACATGCGGTCGAATTTCGCGTCCTGATAAAATACGCGATTACAAGTACCGGCGTTTTTGCTGTAAAAAAGCTGGAGGAAATTCTCAGCATCAGGATAATCACCTATCCACGATAAACGGAATAATTGGAACTTGCCCTTACGCAATTTTTGGAAAAAGCGCGGTTTATTATTGAGCTGCGGAATAATTTTGATACCGATTTTTTCCATGTCTTTTATCATTAATTCGGCAAGCTGCCGGTAAGCCGATGAATTGCCGTTCTGGTCGTATGTTAAAGTCAAAGCTTCGCCCGTTTCAGGGTCAATGCCACCCGGGTAACCGGCGAGCCGCATATATTCCCGGGCGCGTTCCGGATCATAGCGGCTGTAAGGGTTTTTGAATTCTGCTTCACTGCCCGCGACCCCCGGCGGGACCGGCCCTTCGGCGGGAATCATCAGGCCATTGTAATGCGCTTTCAGATTATCCACGTTATAAGCTAAACTTATCGCTTTGCGTAAATTCAAATTGTCCGCCAGGACCGGATCGTTGAAATTGAAACCCACATAACGAATTTGAAATTCAGGCATCTGCAAAAGTTTTATGCCGCGTTTCGCCAATGCCGGAGTAAGCCCGCTGCCCGGGCCCGCCACGTTATCAAAATTATCCTTGCTGAGTGCGCTGAAATCCAGGCCGCCCTGCAGAAACAACAGCCAGGCGGAAACTTCCTGTTTGATTATATAACACACCACGCGGTCGAGCAGCGGCAATGCCCGCCGGCGGTCCGCGGGATTCTGCGCCGGCGGGAAATATTCCACCCGATACTCATCATTACGGTCAAGAATCAAACGGTAATCCCGAAGCCATTCCCGCAACTTAAACGGCCCCGAACCTACCGGGTTTTCAGAAAAACTTTCGCCGTAGAACTCGAGCGCCTTTTTGGATATGATTGAAGCGTAAGGTATTGCCAGGGCATACAAAAAACGCGGGTCGGGGTGCCTTAAATGGATTTTAAAAGTATGCTCATCGACTATTTCCAAGCCGGAAATACCTTTTTCGTAAAGCGAATTATCCCCGGCTTTCAAGAGTAAAGTCGCACGCCTGAAAGCATTTATGCCCTTTATTTTATCCCGGAACATCCAGAATACCGGACTGTGCAAACGCCCGTCGGCGATCCGCAAAAACGAGTAAATGACATCCTGGCTGCTGACTTTGCGTTTTGACTTCGGGGTGTTTCTGAAACAAGTATTTTCAGAAAAATACAAATCGTCACGTAATTTGAAAGTATAAACGGTTTTACTTTTATCCAGTTCAGGCATGCTTTTCAACATGGACGGGATGAGTTTGTAGGGACGAGCGGTGTAATCGTATTGCAGAAGCGTATCATAAAACGCGGCAACCATATTCCGGCTGGCTAAATCCGCGGCCAAAGCCGGGTCCAGGGTTTTGACGCGCCCGCAATTTAGATACATGGTTTTCGCCGGATTCCTCCCCGGCCCCCGGCCGCAGGAACTTATAAACAAAAGAGTTATACTTGTCAAAAATAAAAGTAATATACGCATGAGACCCATTTTTTTTTGCCGCCGCCATGCGGGGACTATCTTCATTTATTCCGGATTCGTAAAAAAACATAAAAAAACATTATATAAAACCGGAAACAAACAGTGTTATACAAATCAACAATATTGAATTATTCAAGAAAATATCGTATTTCGGCACAGAAAAAACTGCACATGAAGACATGCTGTTTATTTCTAAAAATACCAGTTTTTTTAATTTTATCAAGAATTTTGTGTTTAAATGTGCTATAATGTAAAGATGTATACCTTTGTTTCCAAATATTGAGGATTGAAAATGTTGAATGAATTGAAAAAAGTAGCTTCTCAGATAAATAGTCTTATCATAAACGATGACTTTCCCGCGACTGTTAAACCCGAATATCTGCGCGCGACTGTGATGGATTATCCGTCGCGCGGCGGTAAACGCCTGCGTCCGGCTTTGCTTCTCTGGTGCTGCGGTTTGCTCGGCGGCGATATGGACACGGCATTATATCCGGCGATGGCGGCGGAATTATTTCACAATTGGACTTTGGTGCATGATGATATAATTGACGAAGACAGTATGCGCCGCGGACAATTGACCACGCACGAATCTTTGCGTTTGTTAGCGCGGGAAAAATTCAAAGCCGGAACTTTGGCGGCGGATAAATTTGGTCAGAATTTTGCTATTTTAGCCGGAGACATTCAACACGGCTGGGCTTTGAATACGGTCTTGAAATCAGCGGAACATGGATTGTCAGCGGAATTATCTCTGACTCTGGGGCAGCGCTTGCTGAAGCTCGGCAGTAAGCAGTTAATTTCCGGCGAAGCCCTGGACGTGGAATTCCCGATGCGTAAATGGCAGAATATTTCCTCTGAAGAAATTTTACACATGCTGGAACTTAAAACCGGTGCTTTATTGCGTTTTTGCGCGGAAGCCGGAGCCGCAATTGCTTTGAAGTCCTGTGATTTTCACCGGAAAGAAATTAAAATGCTTGGCGATTTTGCGGTCGCAGCCGGAGTTGCTTTTCAATTGCAGGATGACTGGCTGGGAATTTTCGGCGATTTCGATAAACTCGGTAAAGATATGGCATCCGACCTGGCCGCGAAAAGACCTACTATACTTTTGATGAAAACTTTTGAAAACCTGAAGCCGGAACTGCAACTGCATCTTACCGGCATGCTTGGCCTGGATGAATACGATGAAAGTATCATTGAACAGGTGCAGACTTTGATGCGTGAATGCGGCGCGGAAGCCTATGTCCGCAAAAAAGCTGAACAACTTTCAACGCAGGCAAAAGAAATTTTGTATCAATTTCCTGACAATAAATACCGTTCTCTCCTCCTGGAATTGACTTCTTTTCTGGTAAATCGCGAACAATAAAAATGTCTGTTCAGCACAGCTGCCAAGTTTATTTTTATTTTTTTAACAATAACCCCTTGCTAAAAACGTAAAATATCTTATTTTAACTGGTCAAAGTTTGTGCATTAGTTTGTTTAATTGGCTAAGCTTAAAATATTGAATAAAGGGTTAATAAATGGTCATCAGGAAAATCAATTCAGTTTTCGCACGCCACGGCCGGGTTATATTCGGTGTTATCACTGTAATTATCATAGTATCGTTTATGGGTTTTATGCAACCGGGCTCGGGCTTCAGCGGCTTTTTCTCCAAATGGGGCAAAAAAAGTGCCTACGGTGAAATTTTCGGCGAGACTGTCTCGCGCAACGACATCATCGAAAAAGCGAATCGGGACTTAATTCTTAATGATTTAATCTATAATATCGGTTTGAACAGTTACCCGGGCACTAATAAAGCGGAAGCAAACGCTTTTAATAATCTTTGTCTTTTAGCCGCCGCCAGGCGGCGCGGAATCGCTGCCAGCGACAAAGAAATCGCTGCTTTTATTTTTGAACGCGCTAAATTCAGAAATTCTAAAACCCAGGCCTTTGACGAAAAACTCTACGCCAATTATATAGATGGAGACCTGAGAGCTAATGGTTTTACCGCGGACACTCTCGATACCGCGGTAAGAGAATATTTAATAGGAAGTAAATTACGCAACGAATTACAAAATAGTATTATTGTTACTCAGGATGAAGTTCGTAAGTTTTACAAAATGCTGAATGAAAAATATTATGTTTCATATGCTGTTTTCGACCGGGCGCGGGAGCTGAAAAAAATCAAAGTCAGCCTCAAAGAAGCTGAAAATTATTTTGCCGGCAGTACTCCATTGGTGGAAGATTATATGCCCGGCAAGTCTAAAGTTTTACTGCTTGAGTTCCAATATGATAATCCTGAAACCCTGGAACACGCCGCTAAACAACTTAGCCCGAAGGCAATCGAAGATTTTTACAACAAGCAGAAAAAACTGTTTATGAGCTTTAAAAGCGGGCAGAAACCTGAAGTTATACCATTTGCCAAGGCAAAAGCCAAAGCGAAAAAAATGTTAGCCCGCCGTTACGCTAAAAAATTTGCAGCAGAGAAAGCCGCTGAATTCGCGGAAGCCGCTTATGACATCGTTGGCGAAACTGTAGAAAAAAAACAGCGAGAGGCTTTTGAAGGTGTTCTTGTTAAATTTAAATACAAAGCCATTTTGACTGACTGGTTCAGCGATGATGCGAAAAAACTTGCCAACATCAATGAAGCGCAGTTAATTCGCGAAATCAGCACTTTGCGCGAGGTTCCGGTTTCAAACGCAATTGCCGGTAAAGACGCTGTTTATGTCGCGTTTGTCACCGATAGAATTGCGCCGCGGCCAGCCTTGTTCGAAGAAATAAAAGACAAAATTATAGTCAAACTTAAAAAGCAAAAAGCTTTGAAACTGGCACGCAGCCAAGCCCGGGAACTGGTAGTCAAATTACAAAAAATGAGCAAAGCCGCCCGTTTGAAAAGCGTGGAAGCGGCTAAAAATCCCAAGTTTAAACGCGTCAAGTCATTTTCATTAATGTCTCCGCCGCGCACCCGATATGGCAATGCAATAACTGTTTTGTCAAGAAAACTTAAGAATGGAGGAGTTGCTCCCGCATACAATATCTCCAACGGCGCTATTGTCGTCGTGCTCAGAAAACGTGTCCTGCCGGCAATGTCCGGTTTTGATAAAAAGCAAAAAGAAATGTTTAACATATATAAAAGGCAGAAAACTGGTGGCGCTCAAAGTGCTTTTTGGGCCTGGCTTCAAACAAAATGCCGGCAAAATAAAACACAATAATTAGTATTGTCTTATTGCAGGGGAGAAGAAATAACTTTTTGGATACCCGGTTCAAGCAGCAGCACCGTTCAAAATCAAAAGGTACCTTACAAAATTATAAAATAATACGAATAAATATAGCATAGCACTTGCAAAATCAGTTAGGGATACCTATTTTATATAAGTATTTTGACAAAACAGGATAAAGCTTATGAACAAGCCATTGTCTTCGCTGGAACCGGGCGAAAGCGGAAAAATAGTTTCCATTTCCCGGCAACTGCGAAGCCACAAAAAATTTGCGGATTTGGGAATAGTGAAAGGGACCCCGGTCGAATTGGAACGTATCGCTCCCCTGGGGGACCCTATTAAAGTGAAGATTAAAGGCTATAGTTTATCTTTCAGAAAGGAGGAAGCTGTTAATATTACAGTTGAAATAAGCAATGACAGCAACACATAATTCTCCTATCGTTTCCTTGGCCTCTGCTCCGGCGGGCAGCACATTAATAGTGTCCGGCACTTCCGGCGGGCAGCACTTTCAACGAAAAATCGCGGCACTTGGTATTTATCCTGACGAAAAACTGGAAGTAATCGAACGTCAGTATCGGGGGGCTTTGATTATCAAAGTAAAAGGAACGCGTTTGGCGATTGGCCGGGAAATGAGTAAAAAGATAAAAGTTAGAGTTGTGAGTTGTGAGTTGTGAGCAAAAAAAAGCGGGGAGCGCTGGTCGCCAGACCGGCATTCTTAACTGATAACTGATAACTGAAAAAAGTTGTGAATTAATAGATGGGGAAGTTCCCCGTTTCTGCTCAAATCTTTTTCTTATTTAAAAGAGTGAAAAATGACAACTGCATTTAAAATTGTTTTAGCGGGAAATCCCAACAGCGGGAAAACGACTGTTTTCAATGCCCTGACCGGTGCGCGTCAGCATGTGGGGAATTATCCGGGCGTGACCGTTGAAAAAATTGATGGTTCGTTCAAGCTTGGCGACTGTAATATCGAAGTAACGGATTTGCCGGGTACTTACAGCTTGACTGCTAACTCTCCTGAGGAATTAATCGCGCGCAATGTAATCATTACCGAAAAACCGGAAGTCGTAGTTAACATCGTTGACGCGTCTAATCTGGAACGCAATTTATTTTTAACTCTGCAGTTCATGGAACTTGGTATTCCGCTGATTCTTGTTCTGAATATGATTGACAACGCCAGGGATAAGGGCATTGAAATTGATATTGAACGGCTCAGTAAGCTTTTCGGCACAAGAGTCGTCTGCACCGTTGGCAGTAAAAGCGAGGGCATTGATGAACTCAAAAAAGTAATTGGCGAAGTTGTCCAGGCAAAAGAAAAGCATCAGCCCAGAAAAGTAATCTACGCCGATGAATTAATGCTTTCAGTCCAGGAATTGAGCAAAATATTGACTGACGGCAAGAGTGTGCCGGAAGACTATCACGCTGATTGGCTGGCAATAAAGCTGCTCGAAAAAGATAGTGAAATCATTAAGCTTTTCGAATCCCGCGCGCCGGGCGGGGAAATCCTTAAAAAGGCCGCTGTTTTGATTGAAAAACTGGAAAACGACCTTGATGAACCAAGTGAAATTGTCGTTACCGAACACCGTTACGGCTATATTTCCGGAACCTGTCGTGAAGTTGTTCGCACGACTCTCCAAAAACGCCGCGATATTTCGGAAGCTGTTGATTCAATAGTTACACATCGTATTTTCGGGGTTCCGCTGTTTTTGGGCTTGATGTATGTGGTGTTTTACCTGACCTTTGCCGTTGGCGACCCGTTTATGGGTTGGATCGAAGCAGGTTTCGGGTGGCTCGGACATTTTGTCTCGTCGTGGTGGCCGGCAGGCTCCGAAAATGCGTTAAAATCTCTCCTGGTTGACGGCATTATCGCCGGAGTCGGCGGGGTTGTTGTTTTTCTGCCCAATATTATATTTTTGTTTCTGGCTATCGCTATTTTGGAAGCAACCGGCTATATGGCCCGGGTCGCGTTCATTATGGACCGGCTCATGAATAAAATCGGCCTGCACGGCAAAAGTTTCATCCCGATGCTCATTGGTTTCGGCTGTTCGGTCCCGGCTATTATGAGTACCCGGACTTTAGCCTTGAAGCGCGACCGGATGACAACCATGCTGGTTGTGCCGTTGATGAGCTGCGGGGCGCGGGTTCCGATTTACGCTTTGATTATTCCCGCTTTCTTCCCCGGTAAATGGGAAGCGGTGGTTATGTGGTCGATCTATATGGTCGGTATCATCGCCGCTATCCTGTGCGCCAGGTTATTGCGTTCAACGCTGTTTAAAGGTGAGAACGAACCCTTTGTCATGGAACTGCCGCCTTATCGTATTCCCACGGTCAGAAGCGTCGCCATTCATATGTGGGGCCGTTCAATGATTTATCTGCAGAAGGCGGGTACTCTGATTCTGGCCGCATCGGTGATTTTGTGGGTGATGACTAACTATCCCAAGAAGGATAAGATGGATAAAGATTATGCGGCGGCAATTCTCAAAGTCGAGCAGAGTCAACTGGGCCCGGAACAAAAAGAATCAAAAATCAGGGCCCTCAAGGATGAAGCAATGGCCGAAAAATTGAGTTTCACCAGGGCCGGCAGGATAGGCCATGCGCTGGAACCGGTTTTAAAGCCGATGGGTTTCGACTGGAAAATCGGTACCGCCTTAATTGGCGCCTTCGCCGCGAAAGAAGTTTTTGTAGCCCAGCTGGGGATAGTTTACGCGGCAGGGGGGGGCGATGAGGAACACGACACTTTGCGCGAAAAGCTGCGGGCGAATTATAATGCTTTACAAGCCTATTGCATCATGCTTTTCTGTCTGTTGAGCGCTCCGTGTATAGCGACTGTCGCGATTACCAGGCGCGAAAGCAATTCATGGTTCTGGGCATTGTTCCAACTGGCCGGATTAACCGTATTAGCTTACATTGTCACGACAATTGTTTATCAGGCCGGACTGCTGTTCATGTGACCTATTTTTAATTACGGATTACAAATGAATACGGTCCTTGAATACTTTTGCAATCGCCTCTGGTAAATTCTGAAAATGCTTATACATTATTTAACTATTTTAAAAACATAAGGAGCTATAAAATATGTCGTTTGACCGAGGTTCGTGTACCGTTACTATTTTTCAGTTGCCGGGTAAATTGCCGGAAAATTTAATTGAACTTTTTGCCGCGAAAAGAGCGGGCAAACTTGATCATGTAAAAGAGGAGGCGCTGTTCGGCTGGACTACGGGGCGCACTTTGCTCGAAACCGATATCAACGAGGAAAGCGCTATCCGCGGTGCCTGCATCTATCTGCAGCTGCGCAAGGCTGAACGTAAAATACCTTCTGCTTTGTTCAATGCCATTTGTCAACGGGAGGAACTCGTTTATATGCGGGCCAATGAGTTTGATGTTGTTTCCTCAAAAGTCCGCCGCGACATAAAAGCACAGGTTATGGAAACGCATTTGTCCAGAATGGTACCGAATATTTCCGCTATTCCAATGGTCATAGATTTGAATGCGAAACTCCTCTATGTCGGGACCTCGTCAGTCAATCAACTGGATAATTTTATCTCTTTTTTCTTCAAAACCACAAATATCGAACCATGTCAACTGCAGCCCGGCCTGATGCTGGAGGAAATGTTCCAGTGCACCGAACGCGACCTGCCGGAAGTCATGTTCGCCAATGTTCAGGACGATATGGCGCCGGGGCGTGATTTTCTGACCTGGCTGTGGTATTTCAGCGAATGCGGGGACGGCAGAATCACGCATGAACAATTTGGTGAATTTGCTATTATGATTGAAGGCCCGTTGACCTTCTCCTTTGTTTCAGAAGCCCGCGGCGCGGCCGAAACCACCCTGAAAAAAGGCGGCAGTCCTTTGCGCGCGGCCGAAGCAAAAGCCGCCTTGACTGTCGGTAAACGCCTCAAAAAAGCCAGATTCACGCTTTGCCGCGCCGACGAAATCTGGACCGGAGGTATTGACGCGGACAATTTTACTTTCAGCGCTTTGACTTTGCCTGAAGGTGAAGAAATGGATTTCAACAGTGTGTTTGCCGAACGCATGCAGAATTTATTCATTTTCCAGAATGTCATACGGGAATATTTCCGTAAATTCGCTGAGAGCGTCCGTGGAATGGATTGGGCTGAAACCGAAAAGAAAATTCAAAAATGGGCTTCCGAACGCGATTCTTTCTAGAATTTGAATGATGCCGCCTCGAAAAGCGAAGCTTTTCAAAAAAGAGCATGTTTTTTTATAACGAGGCCGACGTTCGGCTTTTTGAAAAGATGGAGCGTTCGAGCTTTGCTGCAAAGTTTTATTTTTTTCAAGAATTTAAGTTAGACCGACTTTTGTCGGTCTCGTCGTGATGAGTGAAATTACCGAATCTTAACATCTTCGAGTTCGGGAATCATTCCAATATCGTTTCTGGACATTGCTATTGTTTTGGTCATGTCTTCGACATCCACATGTTTTATTCGGCCGGTATCGGTATTTTCCATATTTTCTCCAGCTTCTCCCTGAGGAACCTGTATTTCAAAAGCCGTGCCGCATTCGGTGCAGTCCACTATTCCCCCGCAAAACTCACGAGGGACATTGAAGTGAGCGTTGCATTTCGGACATACTATAGTAATTTCTTCAGACATATGAAAATCTTCCCAATATTTTTGAATTATACAAATAAGCCTTAAAATAGCAGAGGTGATTGCAAAAGTCCAACGCAAGTACTATTTTTTAGCGTTTTTGGCGAACAAATTTTGACTTTTGAGTATAAATCAAAGATGCGAGCGTTCGAGCATTTAAGAAAATCCCTGCTTTTACGAAAATGAAAGCCGCTCCGACTTTTGATGGTATGCCGTCCATCACGAACACACTACTACACTGTAAAATTTACAACTTCGTATTTTTTTCACAAATTAATGTAGCACAAGCGTCTCGGTTGTGAATATACTCAAGCGAGACGGTTGACTTTCGCTGTGCTCAGTCTCAGCCTTCGCAAAGTGAGCTACATTTTTTATATACAATGCGAACATTTAAGTTGTATAGTGCACTACTTTCCTGCGTCTTTGCGGAACGATCCTGTTTTATTCCTTTGCGCTGCTGTCATATTTTCGTGAAAAATACGATAAAAAAGTGAACAAATTTTGTTTTTTCACTTGCATTACTGCGTCTTGCTTGTATTATAAACGGCTGTTTCTAAAATTATTAAAATTTGCCGCTCGAGTGGCGAAATTGGCAGACGCGCATGGTTGAGGGCCATGTGGAGCAATCCATGGGGGTTCGAATCCCCCCTCGAGCACCATTTTTTTTGATCTTTTTGTAAAGATGGATTTGACACTTTATGGATGGAATGTATATTTTTACTTTGTACTTTTGTCTGCATAGGACTTTTGAGGTGCCCACATAGCTCAGTCGGTAGAGCACTTCCTTGGTAAGGAAGAGGTCACCGGTTCAAGTCCGGTTGTGGGCTCCAGTTACATCGTTTGAAATAGAAACAAGAAAAAGTTAAACTTTAAAAAAACTCTTAACGCTCAATAGCAGGAGGAAACAAAGATGGCTAAGGAAAAATTCGAAAGAACCAAGCCTCATGTTAACGTCGGAACAATTGGTCACGTTGACCACGGAAAAACCACATTGACTGCAGCTATTACTATGGTGCTGAACAAGAAATTCGGCGGTAAAGTAATGAATTACGATGAAATTGATAACGCACCGGAAGAAAAAGAACGCGGTATCACTATTAATACAGCGCACGTTGAATACGAAACTGAAAAACGTCATTATGCACACGTTGACTGCCCCGGTCATGCTGACTACATTAAAAACATGATCACCGGTGCAGCTCAAATGGACGGAGCAATCCTCGTTATCGCAGCGACTGACGGGCCCATGGCTCAAACTCGCGAACACGTTCTGCTCGCTCGTCAGGTTGGTGTTCCGGCGATCGTTGTTTATGTTAATAAAACTGACCAGCTCGACGACGAAGAATTACTCGAACTCGTTGAAATGGAAATTCGTGAGCTTCTCAGCGAATATAATTTCCCGGGCGATGATATCCCGGTAATCAAAGGTTCCGCCCTCAAAGCTGTTGAAGCGGAAGGTGATCCGGAGAGTCCTGACTGCCAGAGTATTCTGGAATTAATGGATGCTGTGGATTCATACATTCCCGAACCGGTTCGGGATGTTGATCAACCTTTCCTCATGCCTATTGAAGACGTATTCTCAATTGAAGGCCGTGGAACAGTTGTTACCGGCCGTGTCGAACGCGGTATTGTAAAAATTAACGATCCTATTGAAATCGTTGGTATTCGTGAAACTGCTAAAACTACCGTTACCGGTATTGAAATGTTCCGTAAGCTGCTCGACGAAGGCCGCGCCGGCGACAACGTTGGCTGCCTGCTCCGCGGAACTAAGAAAGACGATGTTACCCGCGGCCAGGTTCTGGCTAAACCGGGAACAATTACTCCTCACACCAGATTTACTGCTGAAATTTATGTGTTGAGCAAAGAAGAGGGTGGACGTCATACTCCCTTCCTCACTAACTATCGCCCGCAATTCTATTTCCGGACAACGGACGTAACCGGTATCATTACTCTGCCGGAAGGCGTTGAAATGGTAATGCCCGGCGACAACACTTCTGTTACAGTTGAACTCATCGCCCCTATCGCGATGGAAAGAGCATTGCGCTTCGCTATCCGTGAAGGCGGCCGTACTGTTGCTTCCGGTAGAGTTGCTGACATTCTCGACTGAGTGTTGACCTGATTCAATTATGATATTAATCCCGGACAGCCGACCGGCTGTCCGGGATGATTTCCAAGATAAGAGGTGTCTTTATGGCGCGTGAAATAATAACTTTTGAATGTACGGAGTGCAAACGTCGTAATTACACTTCGATGAAAGAAAAACGCAACACTCCAGGGCGTTTGGAAAAGAGCAAGTATTGCAAATGGGACCGCAAGCATACTCTGCATCGCGAACGTTCCAAATAAACCGGAGCATGAATTTTCGCGCAGGAGTGTAGCTCAGTTGGCTAGAGCAGCGGTCTCCAAAACCGCAGGTCGTGAGTTCGAGTCCCACCGCTCCTGCCATTTTTTAATAATGTTAAAAGTATAGAGGCAGACAGAAATGAACAATGGCGTAATGTCCAAAGTCAGAAGATTTCTCAATGACACAGTCGGCGAGCTGAATAAATGTACATGGCCGACAAAGCATGAGCTGTTTGAGTCCACTATATTAGTAGTTGTCAGTATTACTGTTCTTGCCGTTTTTGTATTCGGTATTGATCAGATTGCCGTTTTTATAATTAAACTTATCAGCGGAACGCTTTAATTTATATAGCAGGGGAATTCGAACATGCAGGAAGAAAAGGATACCAGAGGGCAATGGTTTGTAATTCATACCCTTTCAGGGAAAGAAAATAAAGTTCGTGATTCCCTGCAGCGGCAGCTCGACAGCGAAGACGGAAAAGATGTTCCTGTTTACGAAGTTGCCATCCCGACGGAAAAAGTATCTGAAGTTCGTCAGGGTAAGAAATACACTACGACAAGAAAAATTTTTCCAGGTTATATTCTGATACGCATGGATCTTTATAAACCGGGCAGCACCGTGATTGATGAAGCCGCCTGGTATTTTGTCCGGAACACGCAAGGTATTATCGGTTTTGTCGGCGGTTCCGACAATCCGGTTCCACTCGGCCCGGATGAAGTCGAAAATTTATTCCGCACGACGGAAGAAGAAGAAAAAGTTAAACCGAAGGTACTCTTTGAAATTGGCGAAACCGTCCGCATTAACAGCGGCGCTTTTGATAATTTTGAGGGAGTTATTGAAGAAATAGATAATGAACGCGGCAAATTGAAACTCATGGTTTCCATATTCGGCCGCTCAACACCCGTGGAATTGGAGTTTTGGCAGGTTGAACGCGACATTTAGCGTTTAATACTCAAGTAATATACACAACAGTCTGTTTGTGGCAGGAGTCCTGCCGGTTCGAACCACAGCGGCTGAAAATGGAGTTCATTTTATGGCAAAGAAAGTTACAGGTGTTATCCGCTTGCAAATTCCTGCCGGCGCGGCCAATCCGTCACCTCCCGTAGGTCCGGCTCTTGGTCAGGCAGGGGTCAACATCATGGAATTCTGTAAGCAATTCAATGCTGCCACTCAATCCCAGAGTGGAATGATCATCCCGGTAGTGATTACTGTTTTTCAGGATCGCTCATTTACTTTTATCTGTAAGTCCCCTCCGGCTGCAGTGCTGATTAAGAAAGCGGCCAAGCTCGCTTCCGGCGCTAATAATCCGGGCAGGGAAACTGCCGGCAGTATTAATGTCGAACAGATCAGGGAAATCATTGAGATCAAAAAGAAAGATCTTAATGCGCGGGATGAAGCTGCAGCGATAAAAATTATCGCGGGAACTGCTCGCAGCATGGGAATTGAGGTGACTGATGTTTAGAAGTAAACTTTATAAATCTCAACAGAAATGCTACGAGCACCAGCAAAAGTATAGCGTTTTGGAAGCTTTTGAAATCATCAAAAAAATGTCGCACGTTAAATTCGACGAAACTGTCGATGTCGCATTTAAATTGGGTATTGACCCGAAAAAATCCGACCAGAACGTCCGCGGCGCGATTCCTCTTCCAAAAGGAACTGGTAAAAAAGTTGCAGTTGCAGTGATTGCCAGCGGCGCACAGGCTGATGACGCCAAAGCCGCCGGAGCAGAATTTGTTGGATTCGAAGATCTGATTGAAAAAATCAAAGGGGGCTGGCTTGACTTCGATGTCTTAATTGCCACGCCGGACGCCATGAAACAGGTTCGTCC
The DNA here is from genome assembly GCA_964515915.1 of uncultured Victivallaceae bacterium. GTDB lineage: Bacteria > Verrucomicrobiota > Lentisphaeria > Victivallales > Victivallaceae > JAHOYW01. Next base: position 20,047 of record CAZEXM010000005.1, on the reverse strand, counting down.
TTTAGGCCGGGTACTTGGTCCTCGCGGACTTATGCCTAATCCAAAAACCGGAACCGTTACCGACGCGGTCGGCGGCGCGGTTAAGGATGCCAAGTTCGGACGTGTTGAATACAGAGCGGATCGAGGTGCCTGCGTGCATGTGCCGATCGGTAAACTTTCATTTGCCGCTGAAGATCTGAAAGAAAATTTTGACGCTATTTTAAAAGCATTGGCAAAAGCCAGGCCGGCCAGCGCCAAGGGAATTTATTTCATTAGTTGTACGATTTCTTCAACAATGAGCCCGGGTGTGAAAATCAGCGGCAAAGAAATAGAGAGGCACTAAATAATGAGAAGTGAGAAAACCCATCTGGTAAATTATATCGGCGGACTGCTCAAGGATTCTGATTACGTTTATTTTGTCTCTTACAAAGGCTTGAATGTTGCGGAATTTTCTGATTTTCGCAACCAGCTTGCCGACGGTAACGCACAGTGCCACGTTCTCAAAAACCGCATGATTAAAAAAGCGGCTGAATTATTTGAAATCGAGGCCGTGACGGATGTCGAATTAAAAGACAGTACTGCTTTAATCAGCGGGTCCGGCGATCCCAGTGCAATTGCTAAAGTCATTACTGATTTTGGTGGTAAAAACAAAGCGGTCGCTCCCAAAGGCGGGTATTTTGAAGGCGTTGTTCTTTCTATCAATGATATTAGTGAAATCGCTTCATTGCCGCCGAAAGGAGTTCTGCAGGCTCAGCTGCTTGGTGTTCTCCAGGCTCCTGCCAGAGATTTTGTCTGCTTGCTCAACGCAAAAGCAGCGACAATACTTAATGTATTGAATGCATATAAAGATAAACTTGAAAATTAAAAACAAACAAAGCTAAAATAGGAGGCATTTTACTATGTCTGAAGAAACCAAAGTTGAAGTTTCAGCCGAAATGGAAAAAATTATCTCTGCTGTTGAGAACATGACTGTTCTCGAGTTGTCTAAACTTGTAAAAGCTCTCGAAGACCGGCTTGGCGTCAGCGCCGCGGCCCCTGTGGCTGTTGCCGCCGCCGCTCCTGCGGACGGTGCCGGCGCCGCGGCCGAAGAAAAAACTGAGTTTGATGTTATTCTTAGCAGTTTCGGCGAGAAAAAAGTTGGGGTTATTAAAGAAGTCAGATCCTTAACCGGCCTTGGACTTAAAGATGCGAAAGATTTGGTCGAAAGCGCGCCTGCGGCGATCAAGGAAGGCATCACTAAAGACGAAGCTGAAAAGATTAAAGCGCAACTCGAAGGCGTCGGTGCTGCTGTAGAACTCAAATAATTTTACCGGGCACACGAAACGGTGGGAATTATTTTTTTTAAATGTTCCTACCGTCTTTTTGCGTTTAAACAGGTCGTATTTTTTGTCCACGTTGGATGGAATTATTTAGTAATTCCGTGTCGTATTTTTAACTGAAAAAAGCTGGAATGGTGAGCTATGACAGAACGTATCAGTTTTGGCAATTTGCAGGAAGTTTTGGAAATACCGGACCTTATCGGTGTCCAGATTAATTCGTATAATGATTTCCTACAAAAAGATATTCCCTCGAATAAAAGAGGGGATAAAGGTCTTTTGGAAATTTTCAATGAAATTTTCCCGATCGAAAGTTTTGACAAACAGGTTGTACTGGAGTTCGTCGATTATTCTCTTGGAACACCTAAGCACCGCTTTACCGAGTGCGTTAAAGATGGTAACACTTATAGTGCTCCATTGTATGTTGATTTTCTGCTGAAAAACAATGGAACAGAAATTCCCGAGCGTATTTACATGGGCGAAATCCCGGTAATGACTCCTCAGGGAACTTTCGTTATTAATGGCGCGGAACGCGTTATTATAAGTCAATTACACCGTTCGCCGGGGCTTTGCTATGAAAGCGGCAAACATACCAGTGGAAAAACTCTTTATTCATACCGGATTATTCCTGACCGCGGTTCATGGATGGAAGTTCAATTTGACATAAATGACTATATTTATATATATTTAGACCGTCGCCGCCGCCGCCGTAAATTCTTAATTACCACTTTCCTGCGGGCGATTGGTTTTGAAACTAATAAAGATATTCTCGGTCAGGTGTTTGAGGTGCGCGCTCATTCCGTCTCAAGTCTTCTGAAACAAAAAGATTTATCTGATTTTTATACCGTTGACGACATTACCAACGAAGATGACCTGGTCATACTTGAGGAGCTTGTTCAACTCAACGAGACTCATTTAAAAGAGCTTCAGGATTCCGGCATCAAGCGTATCGAATTAGTCCACGCTCCTGAGTATGGACATTATTTCATCACCTGTTTGCGCCGTGACCCGGCCCGTAACGGCGACGAAGCCCTTAAAGAAATTTATCGGCGCATGCGTCCCGGAGATCCGCCGAACATAAATAACGCGAAACAGCTTATCAAACGTTTGTTTTTTGATATCAAACGTTATGACCTGGGTATTGTCGGGCGTCATAAACTTAACGAAAAACTTGATCTTGACCTGCCGCTTACAATGCGTATTTTGACCAAATACGACTTAATGGCGGCGACTGAAGGTTTAATCAAACTGGCTCACACCGGCGGAAAAGTCGATGACATTGATCATTTAGGCAACCGCCGTGTCCGTACAGTTGGCGAATTACTGCAGAATCACTGCCGCGCCGGACTGAGGCGCACCGAGCGCTTAATCAGTGAGCGCATGAGCCTGCTCAATGCCGAGGACGCTAATGTTACGCCGGGCAAACTGGTTAATCCCAAAGCTTTTGCCGGTGTGGTTCGTGATTTCTTCGCCAGGAACCAGTTGTCCCAATTTATGGATCAGACTAATCCGCTCAGCGAATTGACCAACAAACGTCGCTTAAGTGCGCTCGGCCCCGGTGGTTTGAGTCGTGAACGTGCCGGTTTTGAGGTGCGTGACGTTCATACCAGCCATTACGGCCGGATTTGTCCCATTGAGACTCCTGAAGGGCCGAACATTGGTTTGATCTCGTCAATGTCTCTTTATTCCCGCATCAATGCTTTTGGTTTTCTGGAAACTCCGTATCGAAAAGTTAAAAACTCTCAGGTCAGTGATAAAGTTGAATATTTATCCGCTGACCAGGAAGAAAAATTTGTTATTGCCCAGGCGAACGCGCCTTTGGACGAAAACAACAAATTTGTCCGTCCCTACGTCATGTCCCGTTTGTTTGGTGAATCTGAAGAACATCCTGCTGAAGAAGTTCAGTATATGGATGTGTCTCCAAAGCAGCTCGTTAGTGCCGCGGCAGGTATTATTCCTTTCCTTGAGCACGATGACGCCAACCGTGCCTTAATGGGATCGAACATGCAGCGGCAGGCGGTTCCGTTGATGAAAACCGAAGAGCCTTTAGTTGGAACCGGCCTGGAAGGGCGGGTTGCAAGAGATGCCCGCGCGGTTGTCTGCGCGGTTGACGCTGGAATCGTCGCGGAAGTTGAAGCCGGGAGAATTGTCATAACGGCGGATGGTTTGCCGGCGGACGAAAACGCTGAGCCGGATTCTGCGAAAACTTATGAACTGCTTAAATTCATGCGCAGTAATGCCGGTACCTGTATTAATCAGCGCCCTCTGGTGAGAACCGGACAGAAAATTAAAGCGGGCCAGGTTATTGCCGATGGGGCCGCGACTTCCAATGGTGAATTAGCCCTGGGAAAAAACCTGATGGTTGCCTTCATGCCCTGGGGTGGTTACAACTTTGAGGACGCTATTGTGGTCAGTGCACGTCTTGTTAAAGACGATGTTTACACCAGTGTGCATATTGATGAATTCGAAGTAATCAGCCGGGAAACCAAGCTTGGCCCTGAAGAAATTACCCGTGATATCCCTAACGTCAGTGAAGAAGCGCTGCGTAATCTGGGTATGGATGGAGTTGTTTCGCTCGGGGCTGAAGTCAAGCCCGGCGATATTCTGGTCGGTAAAATTACTCCCAAGAGTGAAACCGAACTGGCTCCGGAGGAACGTCTTCTGCGGGCTATTTTTGGTGAAAAAGCCGCTGATGTCAAAGATTCAAGCCTGGTGGTCAGCAGCGGTAAAGGCGGAGTTGTTATGGATGTCCGTTACGAATATGCTCATAATCCGAACCAGCAGACGATGACGAAATCAGAAATGCGTCGTCAAAACAAACTCATTAAAGATAATTATAAAATGGTTCTGAATGAGTTGGTTGAGGAACTTGCCGACCGCTTAGCCGATTTAATGCTGGGACAGAAATTACCGCATTCTATTTATGATGAATCGTCCAGCAAGGAAAATGCTATTCTGATCAGCTCCAACCGTAAAGTAACCCGCAGTTCAATTCTGAAATTAGCCAACAAATACAGTAGTTGGCGCATGCAGGAATGTTCGCTGAAGGAATCAATAGCGGAACTGATTGCGATTTACGCGCCCCGCTTCGAGGAAAACGAAAAAACCCGTTATGACGCGGTCAACTCTCTGGAAAGCGGTGAATCCGTTGATCCCGGCGTTGTCAAGCGCGTTAAAGTGTACATCGCCTGTAAGCGTACTTTGCAGGTCGGTGATAAAATGGCCGGGCGGCATGGCAACAAAGGTATTGTTTCCAATATCGTCGCGGTTGAAGATCTGCCTTTCATGGCTGACGGCAGAGCGGTTGACATTGTCCTCAATCCCCTGGGCGTGCCGTCGCGTATGAACGTCGGGCAGGTATTGGAAACCCATCTGGGCTGGGCGGCGAAAATGCTCGGCATTAAAGTGGCGACACCGGTATTTGACGGTATTCCTGAAGAAAAAATTATTGAGTTCATGAGCAAAGCCAATGATGAAAACGCGAAAAGTGAAAATCTCAATTATAACTGGGGATTTCGCCGGGATGCCGATGATTCATTAATATATGACGGCAAAACAATTCTTTACGACGGCCGTACCGGGGAAGCCTTTGATCAACGCATCATGGTCGGCCAGATTTATATGCTGAAACTGGACCATCTGGTCGCGAACAAAATACATGCCCGCGCGGTCGGGCCCTATTCATTGGTCACTCAACAGCCGCTTGGCGGTAAAGCCCAGCACGGCGGCCAGCGCTTCGGGGAAATGGAAGTGTGGGCGCTGGAAGCTTACGGCGTGGCATATACCCTGCAGGAAATGCTCACCGTTAAAAGTGATGATGTTTCCGGGCGGGCCCGTATTTATGAATCAATAGTGAAAGGACATAATGTTCTTGACGCGGGCAGGCCTGAATCATTCAACGTGCTGTTGAAAGAGATGCAGAGTCTTGGTTTGGATATTCGCACCGTTAAAAAAAATAATGCAGTTAAAACCGCTGGAGGAATGAACCTTGATTGATAATACCTATGCCTATAAAGAGTTACTCGGCAAGTCTTCAACAAATTCGTTCGAAGCTGTTTCGATAAATGTCGCTTCTCCTGACGTTATCCGTTCATGGAGCTTCGGCGAAGTAAAAAATCCCGAAACCATTAACTACCGCAGCTTCAAGCCGGAAAAAGGCGGACTCTTTTGTGAAAAGATTTTCGGCCCCACCCGGGACTGGGAATGTAATTGCGGCAAATACAAACGGGTGAAACATAAGGGGATTATTTGCGACCGCTGCGGTGTTGAGGTAACTCAATCCAAAGTCCGGCGGGACCGTATTGCCCATATTGAGCTGGCTGTTCCGGTTACCCATATCTGGTTTTTCAAATGTATGCCGAGCCGTATCGGCTTAATGCTGGATATGACCGCCAAATCTTTGGAACGTGTCGTCTACTATGAAGACTGGGTGATTACCGACCAGGGGGACACCCCTCTGGAAGTCGGGCAGACCATGGGCGAACATGAATACCGCCAGGCCCGTGAAGATTACGGCAGTGCTTTTGAAGCGGATATGGGCGCGACGGCAATCCTGACTTTGTTGGAAAAAGTTGATATGCCGGCAATGAAGGCTCGGCTTGAAGTCAGCCTCGACGAAACGAAAAACAAGGCGATCCGGAAAAAACTGGCTAAACGCCTGCGCCTGGTTGAAGGTTTTATCAAAAGCAACACCCGTCCCGAATGGATGGTTATGACGGTTCTGCCGGTAATCCCGCCGGATCTGCGTCCGCTGGTGCCGCTGGAAGGCGGCCGCTTCGCGACTTCTGACTTAAATGACCTTTACCGCCGGGTTATCAACCGGAACAACCGCTTGAAAAACCTGCTGCAGTTAAGTACTCCTGAAGTTATTATCCGTAACGAAAAGCGGATGCTGCAGGAAGCGGTTGACGCCCTGATTGACAACGGCCGGCACGGCCGTGCCGTTACCGGCGCCGGCAACCGCCCTTTGAAATCACTCAGCGATATGCTGAAAGGCAAACAAGGCCGTTTCCGTCAGAACCTGCTGGGTAAACGTGTTGATTATTCCGGACGTTCGGTTATTGTCGTCGGGCCGGAACTCAAACTGCACCAGTGCGGCTTGCCGAAAAAAATGGCGCTGATTTTATTTGAACCGTTCATTATTCACCATTTAAAAGGACGCGCCTACGCCCATACCGTGCGCGGCGCCAAAAAAATGATTGAACGCGGTGAAGCCGTGGTCTGGGATATTCTCGAAGAAGTGACGAAAGGGCATCCGGTTATGCTTAACCGTGCTCCAACCCTGCATCGCTTGAGTATCCAGGCGTTTGACCCGGTTTTGATTGAAGGTTCCGCTATTCGCCTGCATCCTCTGGTTTGTACCGCTTATAATGCTGACTTCGATGGTGACCAGATGGCTGTTCATGTGCCTTTGTCGAACGAAGCGCAGATGGAAACCAAGTTGTTAATGCTTGCTCCGAATAATATTTTCGGGCCGGCAAACGGCAAACCTATCGTAACTCCGACCCAGGATATTACTTTGGGGGTTTATTATCTGACCCGCGATCCGGTCAACAAAGATAAAGCCAGAACCTACAAGGATTACTTTGAAGTATTATATGCCCTGCATGACAAATATATTCATATTCATGACGCGGTCCGGATTTTAAACCCTGATTTCGGCACTGAAACGGAATATGGGAACAGTGCTGACAAGTATGTCATTACTACGGCCGGACGCTGTATTTTTAACGAAATCTGGGATGATAAACTCGGCTTTTTCAACGCCGTCGCCAAAAAGAAGGAACTGGGGGCCCTGATTAACAGTTCATACAAAGCTGTCGGGCACGAAGCGACTGTTACATTGCTGGACCATCTGAAAGATCTCGGTTACAAATACGCGACTTTAGCCGGTTTCTCAATATCCATTACGGATATGATCATTCCTGAAACCAAAAACGACTTGATCAATTCCGCCCGTGAACAGATCAATAAAGTCATCAGTCAATACAATAACGGTGTTTTGACTGACGGTGAACGGCACAACAAAATTATTGACATCTGGACTCAAACCAGTAATAAAGTGGCTAACGAATTGTTCAAAAAACTTGAGGACGAGTCTTTCAAGGGCAGGCCGAACTCCGTTTACGCCATGCTTGATTCCGGGGCCCGCGGCAGTAAAGATCAAATTCGTCAGCTCGCGGGTATGCGCGGCCTGATGGCTAAACCCTCCGGCGATATCATGGAACAGCCGATTACTTCAAATTTCCGGGAAGGCCTGTCGGTGCTGGAATACTTCATCAGTACTCACGGCGCCCGCAAAGGTTTGGCCGATACCGCCTTGAAAACCGCTGAATCCGGTTATATGACCCGTAAGCTCGTGGACGTGGCCCAGGACATTATCTGCCGCGGCGAGGACTGTGGAACAGTTAAAGGCATATGGGTTTCCGCTATTGTTGAAGGCGATGAAATCGTGCTGCCGCTGCGGGATCGGGTTATCGGGCGCTTCAGCGCTATGGATATTAAAGACCCGGCTTTTGACGATGGAAGGCTGATTATTGCCGCAAACGAGGAGTTCACTCCCGAGCACGCCGCGTTAGTGGAAAAACGCGGTATTTTGAAAGTTATAATCAGGTCAACGCTTACTTGTGAGATTGACCATGGTGTTTGCATCAAATGTTATGGCCGCAATCTGACCAGCACCAGGCTGGCGGAATCCGGCGACGCGCTTGGCATCATCGCCGCGCAGTCGATTGGCGAACCCGGCACTCAGTTAACCATGCGGACATTCCATATCGGCGGCACGGCTTCCTCCGCTTACAAACAGCCGATTATTACCGCCCGCAACGCCGGGACCGTCAAGCTGATGAATGTCCGTACAGTTAAAAACCAGAAAGGCGAAACCGTCGTTGTAAATAAAACCGGTTACATTTCTGTTTACGACGCCAAAGCCGCTAAAAACATTGAAGCGCGAAATCGCCGGAAAGCTAAAGCCGAAGCCAAAGCCATCGGTTCCTTCTACAATGAAAAATATGATTTCGGCTCCGACTCGCTGCATGAAGCGGAACTTGAGCGTTATGAACTTGAAACCGGGGCTGTTTTGCAGAAAGGCGACGGCGATACTGTTGAAGCTAATGAACAGTTTGTCCATTGGGATCCTTATCATGTGCCGATTATCGCCGAGGAAAATGGTATTGTCGAATTGCACGACCTGGTTGAAGGTGTAACCCTCAACCGTTCAAAACGCGGCGGGACCGAAGAAATAACGGTAATGGAACACCGTGAGGATTTGCATCCGCAAATCGTTATTACGGACAGCAAGGGTGAATTCATAGCGAATTATCCTCTGCCTGCGGGTGCTTTCCTGATGGCCAGGAGCGGCGCGAAAGTAACTCCGGGCATATCCCTGGCGCGAGTTCCGCGGCAAGCGGCCAAAAATAAAGATATTACTGGAGGCCTGCCGCGTATTTCAGAATTATTCGAGGCGCGCCTCCCGAAAGATATTGCGGAAATTGCCCGTATCGACGGAATTATTGAACTTGACAAAATGGTCAAGGGAAAACGCCAGCTGGTAATCCGCGACCCTGAAACAGGAATTACCGAGGAACACAACAACATTCCGGCGAATAAACATTTGTCGGTAAGTAAAGGCGACCGGGTTCATAAAGGACAAAAATTGACTGAAGGTTCTATTGTCCCTCATACCCTGCTGGAAATCTGCGGCCCGCAGGAACTGCAGCGTTACCTGGTTGACGAAATTCAGCTGGTATACCGTGCCCAGGGCGTTGAAATCAACGATAAACACATTGAAGTCATCGTTCACCAGATGATGCAGAAAGTCCGCATTACAGAACAGGGGTCAACCAGCTACCTGAATGGTGAACAAATCGATCGTCTTGCTTTTGACGAGGAAAATCAGCGGGTTACCGCAAAAGGCGGAAAACCGGCGGAAGCCGAACCGATTGTCCTGGGTATAACAAAGGCCACTTTGGAAACGGAAAGCTTCATTTCCGCGGCGTCATTTCAGGATACGACCCGTATCCTCACGGAAGCCGCGACGCTGGGCAAGGAAGACTTGCTGAAAGGCTTCAAGGAAAACGTTATTACCGGCCATCTTATTCCTGCGGGAACGGGAACTGAGGAAATGCAAGGCATACGCCTGCAATATCTTGGCGAAGAAGTGGTGCCGGAAATAATTGAGATGGAAGCTGATTTCGGAGAGACGGACGATTGAGAATGATATATTTGCGAGTTTTCTAAAAGGATTTTTCGCTAAAAAAAGAGAAAAAAATTTGTAAAAGTGCAAAAATAAAGTATTTTAAAGCCTTTCACTACAGATTTTAAAAGAACAATTAATATAAATACGGGTAAAAAAATGCCGACAATTAACCAGTTAGTCCGTAAAGGACGAAAAAGAAAAGTGAAGAAGAGCAAATCAAGGGCTCTTGACAACTGCCCGCAAAGACGCGGTGTTTGTTTACAGGTTACTACCAGAACGCCTAAAAAACCGAACTCGGCCTTACGTAAAATCGCCAGGGTGCGCCTGACTAACGGCCAGGAAATTACCGCCTACATTGGCGGCGAAGGCCACAATCTGCAGGAACACTCTGTGGTATTGGTAAAAGGCGGGCGGGTTCGTGATTTACCGGGTGTTCGATATCACGTTGTCCGCGGCGCTTTGGACAGCCTTGGCGTCGACGAGCGCAAACAGAGCAGATCCAAATACGGTGTGAAACGTCCTAAATAGGACTTTAATAGTGAAAAAAAACTGTCGTCATCATTTGATGCCGGCAGTTTTGTTGTAAAAGTTTTTATTGAAAGCCAGAACGAAAAGGTAAAGCTTATGAGAAGACGCAGACCAGAAAAACGGCAATTGACTCCTGACGTCAAATATAACAGTGAATTAGTTTCACGCTTGATTAATACTATTATGAGTCGTGGAAAAAAATCCACTGCTCAAGGTATCGTTTACGGCGCATTTGACGTAATTCAAAAAAAGAAAAACGGCATGGAGCCTCTAGAAGTGTTTTTACAGGCTCTTGAAAATGTGAAACCGAAACTGGAAGTAAAAAGCCGCCGGGTTGGCGGGGCGACTTATCAGATCCCGATCGAAGTTAACGCCGAACGGCAGGTGGCTTTGGCTTTACGCTGGATTGTAGCTTATTCAAAAGCCAAAAAAGGCAAAGCGATGATGGAATCTTTAGCCGGCGAGCTGCTTGACGCATTTGACAATACGGGATCTTCCGTGAAAAAACGGGAAGAAACATTTAAAATGGCTCAGGCAAATAAAGCATTTGCCCACTACAGGTGGTAGGTAGATAAAACATGGCGGATATGGTAAAAAAAGAATATGAAGAAGCGCCCGGCAGACATGTAGCTCTTAAAAGAGTTAGAAATATCGGGATTATGGCCCATATTGACGCCGGCAAAACCACTCTCTCTGAACGCATCCTGTATTATTGCGGCGTTAGTTATAAAATCGGCGAAGTGCATGAAGGCACCGCGACAATGGACTGGATGGAACAGGAGCAGGAACGCGGTATTACCATTACCAGCGCGGCTACCACTTGTTCCTGGAACGAACACCGCATCAATATTATTGACACTCCGGGGCACGTGGATTTCACTGCTGAAGTGGAACGTTCATTACGGGTGCTTGACGGGGCGGTGGCGGTTTTTTGCGCGGTCGGTAAAGTTCAGCCGCAAAGTGAAACCGTTTGGCGGCAGGCTCAGAAATACAATGTTCCGGTCGTTGTGATGGTCAACAAAATGGATCGTACCGGAGCTGATTTTCACGCCGTGGTTGATGACATCAGGTTTAAACTCGGGGCAACTCCGGTCCCCTTGCAGATTCCTATCGGCGCTGAAGGCGATTTCGCCGGCGTGATTGATATTATCAGGCAGAAAGCGATTTATTTCGACGGCGATGAAATGGGCGCGAAAATGCGGGTTGAGGAAGTTCCCGAAGAATACAAGGGAAAAACCGAAGAAGCGCGTCATTATATGGTGGAATGCCTGGCTGAAGTTGATGATGACATCATGGAGCTTTTCCTGAACGACGAATTTCCGGATGAAAAACTTATCCGGAAAGCCACCCGGGAAGCGACAGTGGCCGCCAAAATTGTCCCTGTAGCATGTGGATCGGCATTTAAAAACAAAGGCGTTCAGCCTTTGCTTGATATTGTTATAGATTATATGCCTTCTCCATTGGATGTCTGGGAAATCCATGGAACTGACCCGAAAACGGAAAAACCCGTTACCCGTCACGTTGGCGACAATCAGCCTTTCTCGGCTTTGATCTTCAAAATTATGAATGATCCATTCGTGGGTAAATTAACTTTCATGCGGGTTTACAGCGGAGTTGCCACCAGAGGCATGTCCGTTTATAATCCGCATAGCGGCAAACGTGAACGTCTTGGCCGCTTATTGCAGATGCACGCTAACAGCCGCGAGGAACGCGATGCTGTTTACAGTGGAGATATTGCGGCGGTTGTGGGTTTTAAAAAGGTGACGACCGGCAATACTGTTTGTGACGAAAAGGATCAAATCGTACTTGAATCAATGTCTTTTCCCGAACCGGTTATTTCAATCGCGGTTGAACCTAAAACTACCGCGGACCGGGACAAGCTTTACAAAGCCCTCGGCGCCCTGTCTGACGAGGACCCGACATTCACCGTCCGCAGCGACGAGGAAACCGGACAGACAATTATCGCGGGAATGGGTGAACTGCATTTGGAAATTATTCAGGACCGCCTGGTTCGCGAATTCAAAGTGGAGTGCAACACCGGCGCTCCGGAAGTGGCATACCGCGAAGCCATCCTGAAAGAAGCGGAAGCCAATACTAAATTCGCGCGTCAAAGCGGCGGCCGCGGTCAATATGGACACGTTATCATAAAGCTTTACCCGAAAGAACGCGGACATGGAGTTACTGTTGAAAATAAAGTCGTTGGCGGAAGAATCCCTAAAGAATTTATTAAACCTACTGAAAACGGTATCCGTGACGCCGCCAAAACCGGTATTCTCGCCGGTTATCCCCTCGTGGACTTCCATGTCGAGATTCTTGACGGTTCATATCACGCTGTCGACTCATCTGAAATGGCATTTAAAATTGCCGGTTCCATGGCGATGAAAGAAGCCGCTAAGGCTGCCGGACTGGTCCTGCTCGAACCGATTATGAAAGTTGAAATCACCACTCCTGATGAAAATATGGGCGATCTTATCGGCGATATAACATCTCGACGCGGCAGTATTGTTGAAGTAGATTCTGATTACCAGGAACTGTTCACCCGTATTCTGGCACATGTTCCATTGTCGGAATTATTCGGCTACGCGACGGCGATCCGTTCTTTGTCGCGCGGCCGGGCGTCGTACTCAATGGAGCCGTCGCATTTTGATCCTGTACCCAAAACAATCCAAGAAAAAGTAATGGAGAAAAACTGACCATGAGCAACTCAAAGCAGCAAAAAATCAGAATCCGGCTCCAGGCATACGAACACCGCATCCTGGATAAGTCGGTATCTGATATTATCGGCACCGCCAAAAGAACCGGCTCGATGATTGTGGGCCCTATTCCGCTTCCGACCCGCATCGAACGCTTTACCGTAAACCGTTCGCCGCATGTTAACAAAAAATCTATGGAACAGTTCGAAATCAGAACTCATAAACGTGTATTAGAAATTATCAATCCGACGGTGAAAACTGTTGATGAGCTCAAAAAGCTTAATCTTCCCGCCGGCGTTGATATCTCTATTAAAATTGGATCCTAAGTGGATTCCGCAAATACCAATGCCCCGCACCGATTGGGAGTATGTATTTACAAAGGAGCAAAAATATGAAAGGTTTAATCGGTAAAAAGCTCGGGATGTCTCAAGTCTTTGACGACTCCGGGAAAGTAACGCCCGTCACTGTCATTCAGGCAGGGCCCTGCACAGTCATTGATGTACTGACCAGGGACCGCGACGGATATTCCGCGCTTCAGTTGGGTTTTGGGGCCAAAAAGGCTAAAAATGTTTCACAGGCGATGCTTGGACATTTTAAGAAAGCTAATCTCAAAACAGAGTTGCCGTCAGTTGTCAGAGAATTTCGCACTGAACAGGACCCTGAGGCCGAACTCGGCAGCGTAATTGGCGCCGGCACTTTTGAAACGGATGAATTCCTTGATATTACCGGTACGGTCAAAGGCCGCGGCTTCCAGGGGGTTGTAAAACGCTACAATTTTAAAGGCGGCCGCTTTTCTCACGGCGGCGGCTGGAAAAGAAAACCCGGGTCGATTGGGCAATGTGAATTTCCGGGCCGGGTCGATAAAGGCAAAAAGATGCCGGGACAAATGGGTAACGTGCGCAGAACTATCCAGAACCTGCGTATCGTCCGGGTAATGACTGAGGAAAACATTCTGTTCGTTAAAGGCGCCGTCCCCGGGCCCGTCGGCGGAACTGTCCTCCTGCGTTCAGCCGTCAAAAAAACTAACAGCAAATAATTCTGAAGGGTAGAAAAATGTCAAAAAATTTACAAATTATTGATAGCAAAGTTGCTGTCGTTGGTGAATACGCTCTTCCGGATAATTGCTTTGAACTTGAAAAAGGTTCTCAGGCTGTCCATGAGTGTGTCGTCGGTTTTTTAGCCGGACAGCGCGCCGGTACTGCTTGTACAAAAACTCGCGGCAATGTTCGTGGCGGTGGTGCTAAACCTTTCCGCCAGAAAGGCCTTGGCCGTGCTCGTTCCGGCAGTATACGTAATCCTATCTGGACCGGCGGCGGTACTATTTTTGGACCGACACCGCGTAGTTATGCCAAGAAAATTAATAAGAAAGTTCGTAAATTGGCTCTGAAAAGAGCGTTCTCTGAACGGCTTGAAGAAGGCAGCGTAATCGTTCTCGATAAAATTGAGTTCGCTGATGGTAAAACTAAAAGCGCCAGCGCTTTTTTGAAAACTTTACAAGTCAGCAGGAATGCTTTAATTGTTATCCCTGAATATACGGAAAGCATGATAAGCGCGACCGGCAACCTGGACAGGCTTGTTTTACGCAGTGCGGGAACGGTTAATGTTTATGAACTTCTTCGTTTCACTAAAGTCATTTTCACCAAAGATTCGCTTGATATTCTCATCAAGCGGATGGCTTAAGGAGGACTGTAATGAAGAATGCATATAAAATAATTATTTCTCCATTGATTACTGAAAAGAACAATGATATTGCTGCTCAGCAGAAATATGTTTTTAAGGTTGACCGCAATGCGGGAAAAATTGAGATAGGACGGGCTGTTGAAGAGCTTTTCGACGTAAAAGTTAAGTCCGTCAACGTGATGAACTATAATGGCAAACCTAAACGCAGCGGCAGATCAACGACAATCGGCCGCCGTGCGAATTGGAAAAAAGCTGTTGTAACCCTGGCAGACGGCAGTATTGACCTGTTCTAAATTGAGGTAGAAAGATGGCTATAAAAAGTTATAATCCAACAACTCCGAGCAGACGGAATATGACCATTTCGGATTTTGCCGAAATCACGGTTTCCACTCCTCAGAAGAGTTTGACTAAAGGCAAAAAGTCCACTGGCGGACGCAACAACCTGGGACGTATTACCACCCGTTTTCGCGGTGGCGGCAACAAACGCCGGCTGCGCGCGATTGATTTCAAACGCGACAAAGACGGAATTCCCGCGAAAGTTGTAAGTATTGAATATGATCCGAACCGTACAGCGAATATTGCTTTACTTGCCTACGCTGATGGCGAAAAACGTTATATCCTGGCTCCTTTGGGACTGGCCGTCGGCGCCACAGTTATGAACGGGCCGAAGGCTGAACCTAAAAATGGTAACTGCCTGCGTCTGAAAGATATTCCAATTGGTTTGAGTATTCATAATATTGAAATGCAGGCTAAACGCGGTGCGAAACTGGTTCGTTCCGCCGGCCAGCTTGCCGTATTGCGTGCCCGCGACGGAAAATATGCTCAGGTGAAACTTCCTTCCGGTGAAATTCGTTTGCTCAATGTCGAATGCCGTGCCACAATCGGGCAGGTTGGCAATTTGGATCATTCCAAAATCAAATTGGGTAAAGCCGGCAAGAAGCGTTATATGGGTAAGCGTCCGCATGTTCGCGGTGTTGCGATGAACCCGGTTGACCATCCGATGGGTGGTGGTGAAGGTAAAAGCAGTGGCGGCGGACATCCGCAGTCTCCATGGGGCCAGCTCGCGAAGGGCAAGAAAACCCGTAATAAGCGTAAGGCTTCCAGTAAATTCATTCTTGAACGGAGGAAAAAATAATGTCCAGATCAATTAAAAAAGGCCCATTCGTGGATACGCATTTGATTAAGAAGGTCGAAAAAATGAATACCAGCGGTAAAAAGCTTCCTATTCAGACCTGGTCTCGTCGTTCAATGATTATTCCGGATTTTGTAGGACACACTTTTAACGTGCACAACGGCAAAACTTTTGCTACAGTTTTCGTGACCGAAAATATGGTTGGCCACAAACTTGGCGAGTTCGCGATTACCCGTATGTTCAGAATTCATGGTGTTATAAGCGGTAAGTAATTATCAGCTGACATCATTATATGAAAACACCCGCTTATCCGGCGGGTGTTTTTTTGATATTTCCTCAATCTGATATTTACAAAAAGCAGATTCTTGAGATACACTGGTCAAAATTTTCACGGCCGCTTAGAATATCAATTTCGACGCGTAAAAAATAAAATTCAAGGTCATAACGGTTTATGCGCGGCATTCTTACCGCGTCTTTTTCGGTCGTAACGATTATTTCCGCT
The DNA here is from genome assembly GCA_964515915.1 of uncultured Victivallaceae bacterium. Lineage (GTDB taxonomy): Bacteria > Verrucomicrobiota > Lentisphaeria > Victivallales > Victivallaceae > JAHOYW01. Next base: position 4,020 of record CAZEXM010000005.1, on the reverse strand, counting down.
CCGGCGGCTTTGGAGCCATTGACAAAATCTATCAACTCCTGCTGCGTAAAACGATGATGGTCCGCGTAATGCCTTGAATGCACAAGTTCACTGCCGAGCTTGCCCAGGAAACTCTCAAAACTATCAGGACAAGCTATCGCCGACAGCGCGGCGATTTTCTTTTGCTGCAAAAACACCAGGTCTTCGCGTTCACCGCGTTCATAGACTTTTTCGAGATAACGCGGTTTATGGCAGCATTCTATAATTTCCGCACGGCGATTATGCTGGCGCAAAAAGTTTTTTAAATGCCTTAAATGACTGCCGCCGTTTGATTTGGTCAGGAAAATATAATCAGCGCGGCGCAGATTCTTAACAGGTTCGCGCAAAATGCCGCGTGGCAGCACATGGTGATTTCCAAATGGATCCGTTGAGTCTACCAGAACTATATTGATATGCGGTTTTAAATTGAGATATTGAAAACCATCATCAAGAATCAAAGTATCCGTTGCAAATTTATCAATCGCGTAAAGCCCCGATTTTACCCGGTCCTTATCCACAATTACCGCAACATCTTTCAAATTAGTCGCCAGCATGTATGGCTCGTCGCCGGCGTAGCGGGAATTAAGCAGCAAATTAGTGCCGTCAGAAACAATTTTAGGCGGTGTTTCCATTTTTTCAGAACGGATCCTTTGCAGCATTTTTTGCCAGAACGGGATTTTCTTGCTTCGATAACCCCTGCTTAAAATAGCGACCTTACGTCCTTTCTGGCACAGGCTTTTGGCAAAAACCTCAACCACCGGAGTTTTACCGGTACCGCCGCAACTGACGTTGCCGATACTCACCACCAGGCAGCCGATCGAATGATTACGGACGATGCGTTTATCGTAAAGCCAGATCCTGAATTGAATCGCCATTCGATAAAAACGCGACGCGACGAACAAAAATATCAAAAACAGCTGGTCGCGCAAACTTCTGCGCCGTCCCGCGATCAGCTGCAAAAAATATTGTTCAAAGTTTTCTGAAAATTTTGCCAAAACTATATCAGTCCCAATTGTTATTCATTTACCGGAAAGTAAAGTACAACCGTTGGGGCTCAATTTCAAAATTACTTCAAATAAAAACACTTTTTTAAGCAGTCGCCGCCGCGTAATGCCTCACTGAACATTGGTTTATGTAAATACATGTATGATTTTTAATCCCGCAGGGATGATTTAACCGTAGCCCCGGGTGCAACCCGGGGTTCACGTACAAACCCAATTAAGCTCCACAGGAGCGGCTTAATTATCACTTGTTTAGAGCCGCTCCTGCGGAGCTGAGAAAATTATTTCATTGCTTATTTCAACCAAAATTGACAGAGGCATTACAGTCGCCGCAGGTTGTTAAAAATAGTTAATGTCCCAAATTCTGTGAAACAATTTTATAGTTTCCAATGTCAATGACGACATTGCCGATAATATTCATTTTCTTTTTCCAGTATTCCTCCCATTCTTTTTCGTTCGTAAACCTCTTTAATATGATCCTGGCGATATCAAGCCCCACTTTAACCAGCGGCGAATATAGCCAAACATGCCATATTTGGCTCTGCTGATATACGTTGAAGCGGCTTCATATCCGTGAATTTCGAGGTAAGCAATTAATTTATCGATAACTTGCTCCGTCTTTTCCATTTGCGCTTCAATTTCATCCTTTTCCTGTTCAGAAACTTTTTAAAAAGTCTCCTTCCGGCAACTCTATTGCCAAGGCACCAGCTAAAGCATCTTGTACCAATTTGCAATCTAAGGGATAGTATCAGTAAAAAAACCTCAACGAGGTTTCTTATCGTAGCCCAGTGCAACGCGCTGGGTATAGAATAAGATATATAATGTTCCCTGTAGGGGAACTTCAATCATTTTTCGATTATTATTGACCTTATTTTGAAGTTCCCTTACAGGGAACGATTCGTGGGGGCACATGATACCCACGGCGTTGCCGTGGGCTACGGTGAATATCCCCTTCAGGGATAATTAATGCAATCTTTACTATCTCTAAGATTGCAAATCGGTATTGTAACGGCTTCGTATCTTTTTTTCTTGCTCCGTCCTGATACATCATGTGATATAAATCACGGGGGATATGCCAATGACAACGCTGCTGTTCGCTGACATATTCAGCAAAAGCCTCTGACAAGCCCAGTTCTCCGTCACTGATTAAAATGCTACCGTCAGGCATTTTTATTTCCGCTTTTTTCCAATGCTTATTAATCTCATCCCAACTGGTTCCTGCCCAAGTTCAACGAATTGTTTCAATGGAGCAAATGTTTTACCGCAACAACTGCACTGAACACGCCATAAACTCAAAACTACTTCGCCAGTGCTAGTGCGAATTCGCCGGTTATAGCTGCCGTTAAGCCTCAATTTGCCACTTTTGCAACACGAAAACGCTGTAGACTTATTGTTGGAAATTCGATATATCAAGATTTCCTGAACCAGCATTAAAATTAATCGCAGGATTTCAGTCAAAGCCTTTCTTTCAAACGCTTCAAGCAATTTAATGCCTAATTCATCTAAAGAAAATCCGCTTTCTGATAGACAAAACGACAAATCGGATGTAATTTTACCTTGCATCTGTTTACCTTTATTTTGTTGTTTTTTGCAAAAATCAAAATAAAGCACAGATGCGTCTATGTCAAACAACACGTCCCGTTCACAGAAAATGGGACATTAACAACTTTAACTTTATAAACTACAGGAAAAATGATGACAAATCGAGAAAATGTTTTAAGAGCAATTAAATTTGAGAAGCCGGAAACAATACCATTTACCGTATCACCGCTGCCTGCTGCTTTTTTGAAACATGGCCAAGCGCTTATGGATTTGCTAAAGCAGTACCCAAACGATTTTTATGATGTTGAAAAGATATTAAAAATCCCGGAGACAGATAAGGAACATTACAAGGAAGATGGTTCTTATTTTAAGGCGGAATTTGATGAATGGTCGTGCCTTTGGCATTACTATCAGGAAGGAATTAGCGGTGAGGTAAAGAAAGGTGCGTTAGAGGAAGATTGGGGTTTATTAGACTCTTACTCTTGTCCGTTTGTAGATGAATCATCTGTTGCGCGGCAGAAAATGCGTAAAGATGTGGAGCTTATGAAAACGAATGGCTTTGTTGGCTGGGGCGATGCCGGGCAGCTTTACGAACGCATGCAATATTTGCGTGGTCCTGAAAATATGATGTTTGACGTTATGGATGACCCGTCTAAAGTGGGGGAACTGGCAGATAAAATGTTAACCGAATATTTGTTGCCTAATATCAGAATGGCAACCCAGGCAGGTGCTGAAGTTGTGTCTTTTGCTGACGATTGGGGGACTCAGCTTTCACTTTTAATAAATCCCGACACTTGGCGTGAAATTTTTAAACCGCGTTACAAACGGATGTTTGATCTGGTACATGAAGGCGGAGCATTGACCAGGATGCACTCCGATGGTATGATTTTAGAGATTATTCCCGATTTAATTGAAATAGGCCTGAACGTAATTAATCCTCAATGTAACTGTATTGATCTTGCGAAGCTCAAATCTCTGATTGATCACAAACTGTGTATTGTTCCTGATATTGACAGGCAGCATTTATTGCCTAACGGCACTCCTGAAGAAATCAGGAATCATATAAAAATGATTCATGATACATTCTCCTCATCTGATGGCGGGTTGATTTACACCTGTGAATTTATGAGTGATGTGTCGCTGGAGAATATCGAAGCAGTTCTGAAAGCGTTTCAGGAATTCAGGAAGCCATAAATAATGGGTGGGTATACAATAGTTGAATGAGTTTAAGCGTTACGAATTAATGAATGATTACTGGAAGAAGAATAGATATTATGAATAATACAGCAGCTCGCAGCAGTTCGCAGCAGCTCGCAGGGTCAAACCTGTTTTTTTGAGCTCGCAGGGGCTCGCAGTGCTCGCAGTGCTCGCAGGGAGTGCTCGCAGGGTGCTCGCAGGGTGCTCGCAGGGTGCTCGCAGGTGCTCGCAGGTGCTCGCAGGTGCTCGCAGGTGCTCGCAG
>CAZEXM010000004.1:0-42258 GCA_964515915.1 uncultured Victivallaceae bacterium | reverse complement strand
TCAATGTTTGATCGTTCGTTTTTCGCTCAAATTTGAACTGCAAAACTTGAGTAACTATTAAAATCACTAGCAGTCTGTCGGACTTTGGGAATCGTCGCGAAAAATTGTCCGAATAAAGCGGAATTTTCGTCAAAATCACGAGAATATTGAACATATTTGACGATTTTGGTGGAAATCTCAGCAAAATTCGGCACTTTTGCAGCAGATTATCCACAAGTCCGACAGGCTGCTAGCATACATCAATTTATAAGGCTCTGAATGAAAATTCTTTCAGTTTTTTTTAATAAATTTTGCAGGATTGCCGCCCCATATTTCACCTGCCGGCACGTTTTTAGCCACTACAGCTCCCGCCCCGATCACAGAATCATCTCCGATCGTAACTCCTTTTAAAATTATCGCTTGAGCTCCGATAAAAACTCCGTTTCCTATGGTAACCGGTGCTTTTGCTCCGGAATCACGTGTAATTCTGTCTTGATGACGCAGGGAGTGGAAATCTGTGTCGTACACACAAACTCCGGCTCCAATATAGACATGCTCACCGATGGAAATGCGAGTACATGCCACTATTGTTATATTGGAAAAGCCGGTATTGTCTCCAAATATGATCTCTCCGCCATTAAATGCATATAGAAAAGTTCGTTCGCCACCTACCGGGTTTTCATGAAAACCGGAATTGCAGCGAATCTTTTTCCCAAATCGAATCCGGGATTTCTCTCCATTTAATCTGATAAAAATGCGCCCAGCAATTTTGGGAATTTCCTGAAATTCCACTCCAGGCTGACGTAACATTTTCCAATTATGGAGTTTCTCAAGCCATTTCATAAATCATTCCTCCGTGTAAAGTTGTTATCTTGCTGCAATTACGGCTTCCATTTTTTTATCGTCCGTCTCAAGTAGAATGCTCCGGGTTAATGCGGGAATAAAAAAACGGCTGCCGGGTCTTACTGTTAACTCGCAATCCGTGCTTACAAGTTTTCCAGCACCTTTGAGAATAGTTAGAGAATAAAAGCTATCTTCACATATTTCATAGCTGCCGTTGAGGGCTAATTGCTTCATTTGGAAACAATCATTGTTGTTTCGATTAAACAAGCTTTTCATGCATCCAGATGACTGGGAATCTATTACTTCAGGTGTGATGAACAATTTTTTCTTTAATCTGTCATTGTCGTAATTTGAGAAATCGAACATGGATAAAGCAAAATCAATATCCCTGTTCATGAATCTGGCCGATTCCGGCAATAAATATCCGGCTCTTTCAAATTCAATTCTGACCGCGAAATCTGTCGCCTCCATAATTTCAGTCATAAAAACTCCGGCTCCAATAGCATGAGGCACTCCGCCGGGTACAAAAAATACATCTCCCGGCTTGACAGGTATACGGTCAAAAAAAGATAAAATTAGTTCAGTATCCTGTTCAATGATTGCTTGTCGGAAAAGTTTTTTATCCGGCACTCTCTGGAAACCCAGGTAGATGAAAGGTTCAATATCCTCCCGACATGCTAATATGAGGTAACCCTCTGCTTTCCCTTTGTTTACATTAAAATGCTCTCTGGAAAAAGCTTTGGCTGGGTGGCATTGTATATGCAGTCTTACTGAAGAATCCAGAAATTTAAGCAAAAAAGACGGCTCAACTCCATATTTATGCAAATGTTCTTTCCCAAGCATTAATTCCGGTTGAGATTTTATCAATTCACTCAGCAAAATAGTTTTATCATTGATTAATGCTATGCTTATGCCGTAGTCCGGCGGATCATTTCTGCCGGGGTTTATTGCCGGGGTTGTTGATAACAGCCAGTCCTCAGGAAAATGTGAGTCTGATGGATTCTCTTTATTTTCAAGCGAGTCAAGCGTAGAGCCTCCGGTGTAACTTCTCCAGACACGGTTTGTCATCAATGGCAAAACAGATGGAATTTTCATTAAAACATACTCTCATTAAACGCACATTTCATAATATTTATTCAGGCGTTCTATAACATCCGCGCGCGTCAGAGATTCTGATGATAAGCCCTTGAGCGTCAAATCAAAGCCAGCGGCAAACAGAGTCGCGCCGGCATTCTTGTATTCCTGCATGCGTTCTGGAGTGATACCACCCGTGACCAGATATTTAAAAATTCCATGAGTAGTAGCATTAAAGGAACTGATAAATTTGACATCCCATGGATTTGGGCCCAGGAATTTAATAAAATCAGCACCCAGTTTGTATTGTTCTAGAGCTTCGTTATGGGTTTCAACCCCTGGAATCATGATTAATTCTTTAGAATATTTCTGATATGTATCGGAACTGAAATGCATAACCGAGATTAACCCATCAACTCCGAGTTCAACCATTTCATCAACTGGAATAAAATCTTTTGAACGCGCTGAGATTTCTTGTTCCGCTCGAACAGAATCGACAAGACTTGCCCCCATTAGCAACATATCCGGGAAATTTTTCCTAATCCAAGGAATCATCTCACGCGCGTCAGGGCGGCGGCAAGTATATTCAATTACTTTACCTCCCGCTTCAGCAATGGATTCTACCAGCATTTTAGAACCGTAATCATCTTTGACCATGATTGGAATAAAACTCTGTTTCTCAAGGATTTTTATTTTTTCAATTTTATTCATAATGTGGTTCCTTTTTATTTTAACTGCTTAAATATTTTTTGTACAGTTTGCTCGAATATAGACTCCCATTCCGGAGCCAGCAGGCATTCTGTTACCTCATAGCCTCCACGTGGATAATAAGATGCGGGTGGAGAGTAATGCAGATAGCCGTTAGCTATTGAAGCGATATAAGTATGTTTGAACGGGGAAGCTTTTTTTACCTTTAAGCCGATTTCCGCCAAAACTTCCATAGGTGCGGAAATAATTACAGATTCGCCAATTTTTATCCCCTGTATCTCAGCCGGAACAGTTGCTGTGCCAAGTTCATCTATGATTTCCTGATGTTTTTCCAAAGTCGCAATTTTTTCCTCGTTTCTAGCCATTTTTTCCATATTGGCAATACTTTCAAGATACTTTTCGACCGCAAGTTTATTGCGTCTGTCCATAGCCGCGAAATCTATGTTTCCAGTTTGTTCAGCCTGCATATAGCGATAAGCCCGGTGAGAAGGAAAGTCAGGATGCAGCGTATACTTGAGATATAATGGCAGAAAGGATTTAAAATCCAATGATGTATACCTGAATGAAGCAGTTGCTTTCACCTGTTCCTTTTTTAGAGACGTGATTACATCTGGAATATCGGTTCTCAAAGGAAATTCAACTGTTTCAGAAGCAACCTTGAGGCTTACCGGGGCTGATTTTATATACCTGTATGTATCAAGTATGCTTTGTCCCAGGGCATTTCCGAAACTTTGACTGTTTCTCGGCTGTTCTATGTCACATTTTGTAGCTTCCGCAACATCTCCGCCAGCGCCCTGAATAAAAAATGTCATCACATCGTTTCCAAGGTTTTTCTCCAGATAATGTGAGACGACACCGGGAAAATCAGCACTGATATTGGCTTTTTGCGAACCAATCAGCAGATGGGACGCGAAATTGTATACGACTGCCAGCGGGCTTCCGTCCAAATGGTCGATTCTGATAACACCGAGCTCGGGATCGACAGGTCTCAAGCTTTCAACCTCCTCGTCCGGCGGATAAGGGTTGCAACCTCGAATAGTATAGTCCAGACCGTTTTTCATTTTTACTGTACGATTGAAAGTAAGTCTGTCTTCATAACCGGAATCTATGCCAATAGTAACAGGCGTCATATTTTGCAAGGCCTGTTTAACGGCTTCAATGGTTTTGTCGAGTTGAGCTTCGTCATCGCAAAGCAGACGGCCCGGCGGATGAGTATGAGATGCGCATACTGTCACGTTGATACCGGGAATATTCAGTTCGTTCGAAATGCGGCCGCGCAGCTTTGGTATAAAATCATCCGCGCTATCGCTCAAAATATTTTGACTTATAGTTCTGCAGCCAACGGCGGTAATATCCATGGTGATCAATACTACTTTCCGGGAACCGTCATCCAGCACCAGAGCTCTGACAAAAAGCGGATCATCGACTTCTATCTCTTTGTCCCAAAACACCTTCGGGATATGTGCTTTGGTTTTTTCTGAGAGCAAGATTTCTATAGTACCTTTCTCTTTGCAGGTAATGTCAACTTTGCCCACGCCAGCGTGGATACATGTTTCTTTTTTATTCACATCGATATTCCTTATTTTTATGAAATTAATTGTTTCTATCTCGATTCTCTATTTTAGTTCTTTATCGTATTATACAGGTATCTGCCGTATTTTTCCAATAAAAAATATTAAAACAATGTTTTTTTTAATAATTATATCGATTTAATCTCTAATTTTTTTCTCTAAAAAAGCGCAAATTTTAAAAAATATACTTGATTTAATATCGTTATTAATTTATAATCAATTTATTCTTAATATGATATGCAAAAGAATATTATTGTATTTGAAAAATAATTAATAGTTGTGGCTTTTAAGCTTATTTCCGCCTTGCGGAAATCGTTTGGTATATATTTAACCATGGAGGTGTATATAAGAAGTATTTTGCTGAAGATGTCGATGTTATTTTTTAAAAACTTTTACCATGGAGGAAGACTGTGAATAAGTATAAATATTTAAATAAACTCGTATTACTTTCGTTGTTATTCTTTGCAATTACCTGGACCTCTTTTGGGCAAACCCCCTACTTCTACGATGACTGCGAAACAAGCAACCCGATGTCTTTTTGGGTAAAAGCTTCCGGTATGACATACACAATAAATGAATTTGGCTTATCAACGGATCGTGCGGTCAGCGGCAGCAAATCGATTAAACTGGATGTTACTCTTGACGGTAGCTATTATATTTATTTCAAGATTCCAATAGGCATTCGTTACCAGGTCGGTCAATCATATTATGCGTCTGCAAATCTGTATGTTGACACTTTCCCCAGCGACAGTACCAGAAAAGTAGGAGTAGGCCAAAATGTATTGACCTGGTATACTCCAGACCGAGATGAAAATGTTGGCGGCTGTCATTTTTTTGATGACACTGACAGCGCATCAAGCAGTTGGATATATATGGAGAGCCAGGAGTTACGCCGCGAGGCCATGGCTAAAGCTATTTCAAATGGACAACCCAGTGATACGATTGATATTGAATACATTTATTTAGGTATTGAGGGAACCTTTAATAATGACCGGGTTGTGGTTTACCTTGACGATATAAAATTGGATTCAACCACAGTGGCGCCTCCTATCACGGTTAATGTGGATTCATACAGCATTGCAAACAATCATTTTCCATTCGGATTATACGGTACAGTTGGCGGGCAGCGCACGGTTGACGCGTCCGGAACTTTTGACGAGTGGTTTCCTGAGCCCTTGTGGCGGGCGGTGCCTGTGTGGCGCAAAAATTATATAAATACCATAATCGGTGGAACTTATCGATTAATGGCGGATTCAACCAGCCCGGAGTATGATGATCTTAAAACTTTACTTGACTGTTTTGAGGTGAATAACCTACTTGCTATGCCCATGACGTATATGACGAGATACTATCGTTCTGACCTGTCTTATGCTACTTGTGAGCTTGCAATTGGAACAGAAATTCCACCGTTTGTCAGCCATAACGCGTTGCTTGGGTGGTATATTATTGACGAACCGGCAGATTCGGTCGGGGCACTCAATGATTACCTTTGGGGTAAGGAAAAATTCAAGAATGAAGACACTGCGCATCCGATTGTTACAGGCGGAAGTAATTACAGTTATTTATTTGCCAGACATCGTCCTGTCTCAATTTTTGACAGATATCCGCTACGCGACAATTTGTATGCTCCCTGGTCTATTGGCGGAATGACTAGAATGATCCGTGAAGATTCGAGTGGCCCGGTATGGTTCATTCCCCAGGCATTTGGCAATATCAACGGCGAATATCTATTGCCGACACCCGCCGAGCTGCAACTTATGTGCTACACGGCACTTGCCAACGGAGCTAAAGGACTGCTTTTCTATATCTGGCGCTCCCGGCCGTACTGGAATTACCCTGGCGATATAAGCCTGGTCGATCCTTTCGAAGTAGGCAATACACTTTGGAATACCATAGGTAATCTGGGTTACCACTTGACAGCAATAGGCCCTATGCTTTTGAACTCCTCGCCGGTTGAATTGGATATAACCGACTCGAACGCTCCAATCCATATGCTTACTCCAACCATGATGGAAATCACCTGGCAGGAGCAAGTCCCGGTCATATCAATAGGCTTGCTGGCCGATGACAATGACCCTGATGTGCACTACGTTATTTTTTACAATAACGATCCGAACCAAACGCGAACAGAAGATTTCGAATTTACTTCAGCCTTTACTGCCGGACGCGACATGTTTGACCTCTATCAACCTAAAAACACTGGTAATCCCACTGTGTTTTCAATACAGCTTGCCCCGGGAGAAGGACGTATTTTCATGCTTGCGCCGGGTAGTTATTTTTCCGGTGTTCAGGAACAGATCCTGGAAACCAGGTACACGCATCAAAAAGAAGTATTGAAATACGATCTGTATTTTGCTCATTTAGCGGGCGTAGCTCCCGCGGAACTGGCATGTCAGTTTATGAACGTCGAAACTACGGACGACCTGAATATCATCCAGACAGCACTGGATGCGGCAATTAATGCTGATACCACCTATACCCAGGTGAGCGATGACCTGGACGCCATACAGGCTAAATTGTCCCTGCTTCATCACTTGTATGTTGATAAGGTCACAACCCTGGAATCATTGAACGGTTCCAATAATTATTATGTGGTTCGGGAGTTTGATCCGGCTGATTCAACAGTATATGATTATGTCGTGCGCCTTAAAGACCTTGGACACCTGTACTTTACAGCGAAAAACCTTTTTTCGAGAGGTACTTACAGTTCGATTGCCACAAATGTGCAAACGCTTAAAACCTGGAGTGATTCCCTGTACAGCAGCGCTTACGCTTCTTTTACCACAGGCCCGGTGACTGAGCAGCCATTGTCTGTAACAGACATTAATGCAATGAAAACCACCTTGGACGATTTGCTGGCAAGCGCCACTCCGAATTATCCTGACCCGACAAGCATGACGGCGGGTTGGGTGCTGCTGACCAGCGATTCATTTGAAACCAGCTGGGGCAGTTATGCTGATGGCGAAAGGTTTGATGCAGACTGCGAACGTGTGGATTACCCGTCCAGGGCATATGATGCTGATAAAGCGATCTTGATTCGAGATGACAGCGGTACAGCATCTTCATTCAGTCTTTCTACTGGTATTGATGTCACTGGTTACGACAAAATACAGGTAGATTTTGACTTCTATTCCGCGGGTATGGATAGTGGTGAAAACTTTCTGGTGGAATACTGGGACGGAACGCAGTGGAATACAGTTGGCGATTTTTCATTGGGTACCGATTTTAACAACGATGAATTCACGCGTAAATCGGTAACGGTCGTGAAAGGAACAAATTCAGGAGAATACACTTTCCCGACAGATATGAAAATCAGATTCCGTTGTGATGCCAGTGATGATGATGACTGCATCTATATCGACAATATAAAAATATCAGCAAAATAAGGCAATAACATTCGCGTCCGTTCACCCGCGTAAGGTGTTCTGGACGCGAGTGGCTTTTTGGACAAACAGTAATAGAATAATTTATTATAATATTATATCGATATAATTTATTAATATTTCACGTTTTTTTGGTATTTTTAATACAATTAACTTGACATTGTATCGATTTCTATGTATATTAAGAGTAATGAGCGGTCAGAATAACTGCTCTCAATATTTTAAGAAAAAGGAATGTCCATTGAGAAATGATCTTAAATACTTAGCTGTGGAACGCAAACTTGAGAAGCTGGTCTCCGGCATGCGGCATAAAGAGCGCTTGCCTTCGATTCAAGACATGATGAAGTGTTTTAACGTCAGCCAGAGCACTCTTGATAATTCATTGCGCAGACTGACGGCGCGGAATATGATAACCAAACGGCGCGGCAGCGGAATCTATGTTAATAGCCCGGCACCTAAGGTCAGGCGGACAGTTGCTGTGGTTGTTTCTAATTTAAATGACAGGTTCAGTTCATTATTGCTTCAGGGACTGGAGGAAAGGCTTAATGCCGCTGGCTACCGAATGTTATTATGCGGTGGCTACGAGGAGTTTAGGCGAGAACTAATCATGCTTGATTCCGTGAAAAACATGATTGACGCGCTGATTGTATTTCCAGTTTCTTCAAGTGTGGAAAAACCGGAATATATTAATTTTTTTCAAAATCTTAAACAGCAGTTTAGATTGCCGATGGTGTTTGTTGACATCGCATTGCCGGGAGTTGCCGGGAGTTTTGTCGGTTTCAGTCAGTACGAAGCGTTCCGCCGTGTTACAGATAAATTATTGAAAAAAACACCGGATAGTCAAGTTGTATATATTGGAAATATGAGCAGCTTGGTCGGGGTGGAACGTGTTCAAGGCTTTAAGCATGCCGTACGGGATAATAGTTCAGACTTCTCTGGAATACTTGCTTTAAATGGCGATCCTGACTTTCCGGAAACTGTAATACCGTGGGATTCTATTGAAGGTTCGTCGCAATTGGTGTTCATAGTGGCCGATCCGCATGCTTTGACGCGATTGACTCGTGAACTTTACAACCGCAATATGAGAGTTCCTGAGGATGCTTTGATTATCAGTATCGCTGAATCGGATTACCATGATTATGTTAACATACCGATAATCGCTTTGGTTAAGCCAACCGTGAAGCTTGGCCGGAAAGCTGCTGAATTATGTCTGGATAAAATAAAAAATAATAAAGTACAAACGTTTAAATACGATTTAAAAATAGAAGTACCAAAAGAACTCGAAAAATTTTTAGCTCCCTGAAACAGTGTAAAAGGAGAAATATTATATGAAATTACTTAGTACAGCAGATATCAGCGCATGTCCTGATTTATTTGCCTCTCTTGAAGGAATTTGTGAGATTACTCATTTGCCGCCGGAGAAAGAGGCGGTTATGGCGCGGATTGAAGAATTTGATGTTTATTTCGCGTCTCTGAAGCTGGTCATGGATAAAGAAATACTTGCCCGTGCGGTCAAACTGAAAGTAATCGCCACGCCCACGACCGGCAGCGATCATTTAGATTTGAAAGAGGCGGCCAAGCGCAATATAGCAGTAATAACCTTGAAAAATGAAACAGAATTTCTGGATAAAATACCATCAACCGCTGAACTGGCATGGACTTTATTGTTAAGCATAATGCGCCGTATTCCTGAGTGCGTTGAGGCATCACGGCAGGGAATATGGGGACGTGATGCGTTCCGCGGACATCAAATAGCCGGCAGAACGCTTGGAATACTTGGTTACGGACGCCTTGGACGAATTGTTGCTGAATATGGCAAGGCCTTTAGAATGCGGGTAATTACTCATGATATTAAAGATGTTACACCTGCGGCCGGAGTGGAAGTTGTTGATTTTGAGACTTTGCTGTCAGAGTCGGATGTATTGTCTTTACATATTCATCTTAATACATATACAGAAAGACTTCTTAGTTGGAATGAATTCGAAGCCATGAAACCGGGAATAACAATCATCAATACCAGCCGCGGAGCGATCATTGATGAGGCGGCTTTTCTTGGCGCACTGGAAACCGGCAGGGTTTCAGCAGCCGGAATAGACGTCGTTCATGGCGAGTGGAGTGATGACCTGAAAAATCATCCACTGATAGTTTACGCGCGTAATCACGAAAACTTAATAATAACACCACACGTTGGAGGAACAACCTATGAAGCACAATTAATGGCATACGGTCATACGGTTCACAAGTTGAAAAAACAGTTAATTAATAAAGTCAACGTTTTCGCAAAACATCAATATAAAAAGGAGACGAAAAATGAAAAAGAAAGAAAGTTACAAGTCGTTGTTCATTAAGAGTTTTACTCTCATTGAACTCCTCGTTGTGATCGCCATCATCGCGATCCTCGCTGGAATGTTGCTCCCGGCACTGAGTAAAGCACGGAATAAAGCAAAGGCAATCAGTTGTATCAGTAATCTTAAACAAGTTGGTACAATGACTAATATGTACATGATTGATAATGATGGCTATACCATGGCTGCCTATGATGCAACTGTCTTACCAGCTTCACATCGCAACTGGTATCAGCGTTTATTTTATGACGGCTATGTTACAAAAGGAGAAAATGCTGATATTCTGGGATGTCCCGCCTGGACAGATGAAACTGCTAATAGTGGAAGGAATGAGTATGGTTTTCGTTTCTCCGGTCGAGGAACATATTACAGGGATAAAGGCTCTGAAATAATATGGACATGCCCAAGCAATAGCTATTATGAAAGTTCGAACGGTGTACCTGCTCCACACATAAAGCCTTCAGAGTTTGCTTTAGCCATGGATACATGTGGCGCTATTGGATCAGCAAACGAAAAGTTTCAATGTTCATATATGATGGATCATTGGGGAGCCGCAGGAGGGGGTAAACCTTTAATTCATTTGCGTCATTCAAAAAGGGCTAATATGTTAGCTTTTGATGGACATGTAGAACCATGGATCGCGCAAGACTTTTATGACAATGGATTTGACCCCGGTACAGCAACATTAGTAAATGCAATTTATTAATTTAGGGTCGTGCGAAATAAGATATTTCGCACGAGTCATATTATTAATCAACAAAGGAGTAAAAAATGTTTTCACACAAATTCTTATTGGGATTAGCATTTTGTCTGTTGTTCGGAGTGGCGGTAAAAGCCGAAGATATCGAACCTTATTATGAAAGTAAAGGCGATAAGCCGATGAAGCTTGAACGCTGGGTACTGCGCGGACTTAAAGTAAAAGTAGACTATGCAGCTCCGGCGGAATTGAACGGCAAAAAAGCTTTTAAAATAGAAATGACTATTGATGGTGACGGTTTGACTTATTTCTGGCTGCCGCTTGGCGTTACAATGATTTCAGGAGAAAAATACTTTTTGACGCAAAAATACATGGTCAGTAAGCTTCCTGCCGGTTGTCAACTCGGCCTGGGCGTTATGATTAGTTTTTTCCCCGATGCCAAGAGCCCCAAAGATGAAAGTTTCGCTTATACGCCGCTTATGGTTAAAGCTCCGATGAAAAGTATGGAGCAATATCTTTTTCCTGAATTGAGTGCGATTACCGCGGCCAGACAGAAAAAAATGAATATCAAAGCCGAAAAAATAAAGGCAAACAGATTACTGATTTTCATTCGCGGCAAGTTCAAAAATCAAAAGGTCGAGTTATGGCTCAGCGATATCGCTTTGCTGCCGGAGAAACCTAAATAAAACTATTTAAAAAAATTTAAACATTGATAGGCTCCAAATTTACGGGTTGGGGTGATTTTTGTAAAAATAGGAAATAAAAACATGAAAATCAGAAAAACAATCGCATTGCTACTTTTTACCTTTGCCGCTCTTTGCAGCTTTGCGGGTAAAAATACAGTCTACTACTCAAACGACTTTGAAAAAGATCCTGGCTTTAAACGCTGGGCTTTTGGCAAAAATGTTATTTTGAAAGTAAATTATCTTGGTTTGAGTGATGAGATGGCTCATTCCGGGAAAAAATCTTTTAAACTATCGTTTAGCGTCGATGGTGGTGGACATGCCTACTTTAAGCTACCGGTAAATATTCGCGTTGAATCCGACAAGAAATATTATGTTTCCGCATGGATGTATGTAAAAGAATTTCCTGTTAATCCGAGTGATCGCCGAAGTATAGGGATTGGAACAAACAGGATAACCTTCTTCGGTCCGAATTTCAGCAAAGATACCAGTGGCTGCAATACGTATCAATCATTTTCAAAGCCGACCAATAAATGGGTTTTTACTGAAAGTAATGATATTGGAGAAAAAACCAGATTAGCTGCGGTAACCAATGGCATGCCGACTGAAAAATTGGTTTTCGACGGAGTTTATCTGGGACTCGATGGAATGAACCGGGGCAAAAATATCGTCGTTTATTTGGATGATCTGAAGATTATGTCAAAACCAGTTACTAAAAAAAGTTTCGCTGTAAGCTTTAAAAAATATCCGATAGTTGAAAATACTTTCCCTTTCGGGCTTTATACATCCGCCTTATCGAGAGGCTCACAGTGGTTTAAAGAACCAGCTAATACTCCGGCATGGCGTATAATTCCGAACTGGAAAAAACATTATGTCAATACTATTTCCGGGGGCGTGCAGTTATTTGCAGATTCTTCAAAAGAAAAAATCAATAAATTTAACACTGAGATAAAAACATGTGAAGATAACAATATAAAAACGATTCCAATGACTTATTTCAGTCCATATTACAAGCCTTTAGCTCTGGATGTGTGCGAGAAAGCAATCCGAACAATCATTGCTTCGCACAAAGATTCTAATGCGGTGCTGGCTTGGAAACTTATAGATGAACCGGCAAAGACAGACAGCGCCATTAAGCAATATTTGTGGGCGAAAAAGATATATGAAGAAGTAGACCAAAAGCACCCTTTAACCACTGGAGCCAGTAACTTTGGAGGCAGATGGGAAAAGTATAAAACTGTTTCTATTTTTGACCGTTATCCATTGCGTGAAAATCAATACAATCCCTGGCAGATTGCTGATGTCACCCGTGCCACTTATGATATGGCGCACGGACCGGTGTGGCCGATTCTTCAGGCTTTCGGCGATATTAATAACGAATCAAATGGTGAATATCGCATGCCTACCATATCTGAATTTCGTTTGATGACATATGGAGCCCTCGCAAACGGAGCCAAGGGTATCCTGTATTATGCCTGGAGTGCGCGTCCGACTTGGACACGAATGTCCAGCGCGGGAATAGTTGATACTTTTGAGAAAGGTCGTGGCGGTTTATGGAAGGAAATGCAGCGCATAGGCTACCAACTGACGGCAATAGGACCTTTGCTTTTGACCACAGATTTAATCAGGAAACCGAGATTAAAAATCGAAGCTGGAACTGTTGATACCGCTTGGGGAATGAAACGCAAAGTAATTGCGGTTGGTGTCCGGCAGGATAAAAAACAAAAAATGACCTATTTGGTTATATACAGCAATGATCCTAAGAAAAATCAAACTGGGAACATAACTTTAAATTCATCCATGCTTCGCGGGAAAAAATTATACAACCTTTATTCCCTGAAAGAAGTACCATTAAAAAACAATAGCTTCACTATCTCTCTTGATCCGGGCGATGGAAAAATATACTTGCTGGCATCTCCAAAGAAATATTCGCTGGCAAAGCAGAAAATTTTTAAAAACCGCTTCAATACAAGAAAAGAAATCATCAAATACGATGTTTACTTAGCTCTGCTTTCAAAGCTGGTACCTGAATCTATGGTATCTGAATTCAACAAAGCTGACAATATGAAAAAGCTTGATGCGTTGAAAAGCAAGTTAAAGAAAGCTATGGCACAAGATAAATTCGTGAAAATCAAAAAAAAGTTAAGTGCTGTCCAGAATAAACTGTCCGCGATAAATGCACTTATTGAACAAAAAATCACTTCGCAGGAATCCTTGGAACCTAAAGGCATTCAAAGTCGCTTTATAAAGCGAGAATTCAACCCGGCCGACCCGCTGGTTCGCGCCTATATGGATGCCACTATTGAGTTGGGATCATGGTATTTCTGCTTGCAGACAATGTTTCACATGGGACGATACAGCGATATTGGCTATGATACTGCCAGGCTTGACCGTTTGACAACAAAACTCTATGAGCAACTTGAACAGTGTTTTGTCAAGAACAAGAAAGTTGAAAAACTGGAACTCCCGATTCGCGATTTGTCAAGAATGCGTGATAAGTTTAATAGATATCAAGAAGAAATAAAAGGAAAACGTCCTAATCCATCTCAAGTAGGATTAAAATAATTTTTCAATAAATGCCGCCGAACTGACTAGCTTTTTGTTCCGGCGGCATTTATATTTTCACATTGAGGTTTTTCATGAATTTAGAAAAATTACAAAAAAGAATTGCACTGCTTGGAGATAATGAACAAAATATTCGCGCTTTTGTGGAACATTCATTATCTGACGCTGACGGCTTGGTCTATGCCTGCCTGAACGTTGACGTCATGTTGCCGTGGACTAACGCCGAATGTGAAAAACAGCAGCATTCTTTTATTCTTTCGCACGTCAGCAATCCCGCGGATTATGTCGCTTACGAAGACTCGTTGATGGCAACTGCCGAATATGCTTTAAGTGAGGTTTTAAGGTATGAGATTAATGGCCAGCTGGAAACACTCGCTTCGGCAACACGTCGAATTGGAACTTTGCTTCGGGTTTTTGATGAGGGAGACAAATATGAAAAAGGCTATTTGCCGAAACCCTTTGGTGGTATGGCAAAAGCGGCTTATTCTCATGAAATCAGCATCGACCAATACATAAAAACCATATACGCCTTAAACAAGTTTCATGCATACGCAAACACGGAAACGACAAAGCGGATTGAATCGCGGATTGTTGATTCCGCTGATTACTTTCTAGCTAGAGATTTTAAACATCCCAGGCGGGAGAGCATGATTGTTACCGTTGAAAACCGTCCGCATTGTCTGGCATTGTATGTTCCAATGCTACAGCTTGCGGCTAATATAAGCGGCAACAATGATTATCTTGATTCAATGCAATCGGAACGCTTTGATGAAGCATTTACCAGTCTGAAGACTATGGCTCCACCGCCATTTAATATAGCCAGTTTGTTGATTGAAGGTTTTCATCTGGCGCAATCCGAAGGTTGCACTGATCCCCGACTTGAACAAATAATCCAGAGTCAATGGAAAATGACTTGTAGTCGTTTTAACGACAGCGGACTTGGTTTGCTGTATGCGGATCGTCATTTATGGTCATCGCGGGGATTGCGGGTTCCGGCCTATGCACCATTGATAACCAGTTTTTTCCCTGAGGCACTGGAATTGGCATTATCCATTCTGGAAAAAGTCAATCAGCCGGAACAGATGCTGCATATTAATTGCGGATTGTCTGAAGACCCTGTTTTCAAGGATCGTGAATATCTAAGTAAAAGCATATGTGGTATCAGCGTAACATCCTGGCTGGTAGCATATCAACGTTTAAATTTATTATTGAAAAGGTGAATCTATGAATGTATTGATGTTGATGGTTGACCAGCACCACGCCGGGTGCTTCGGTTACAAAGGGCATCCCGATGTAAAAACCCCAAATATTGACAAGCTGGCTTCTGAAGGAGTCGCTTTTGACAATGCTTTCTGTCAAAATGGAATTTGCGTGCCGTCGCGGGTAAGTTACATGACCGGACAGTATTGTCATACTCACAGGGTTTACGGAAATGACTGGGATAATATCTCTGAAAGACTACTCTCCCTGCCGCATTTTTTACAATTTTATGGTTTTCAAACCGCAATGATAGGGAAGAAGCATATGCCGAACTGGCCGTCTCACGGTTTCCAGTACGAGCGTCTGTGCTACACCGCTGATGGTCCGACCCGTGGAATCCATTATCTGAATTATTTAAGACAACACGATTTATTCGATTTGTATGATGATCTGGGGGATGTTGAAAAATTCTGTATGACCGATGGCAAAACTGTTCCAGTGGAACACTCTCTCGAAAACTGGACTGCCGACGAAGCGATTAAGTATCTGCAAGATGAACGAGATTCTGAAAAACCGTTTTTCATGCAGGTAAGTTTTGAACGTCCCCATCCGCCATTGACCGTTCCCGAAGGCTGTCCATTCGAATATGATCCAGCAAGTCTGACTCTACCTGAAAACCAGGAAGAAGTCGATATGAACAAGACTTTTTATTTTAACCGCAATGTTGAACTTAAATGGTGCACTTCTTTTCATGGCGAGGCAGAATTACGCCGTGGACTGGCGAATTACTATTCGCTCATAAGTCTCATTGACTGGAACATTGGTAGAATAATGGATACTTTGAAACAAAATAACTTAACAGAAGATACACTAGTGATATTTTGTGCAGACCACGGTGATTTTGCTGGAGAATACAGTAAAATGGCAAAAGGCTGGTGTTATGACGCTATTCACCGTATCCCGTATATCTGGAAATTGCCGGGGAAAATACAATCTTCCAAACGCCTCGATAGTCTTGTCGAAACAGTTGATATGTTCCCGACAATTTGCGATATGCTTGAAATACCTCTTCCTAAAACGGTTCAGGGAAAATCCCTGTTGCCAGCTTTAACGAAAGGTATTGAAGTTGGTAAAGATGCGGTATTCTGGGAATTTATCGGCGTCAAGACCGTCCGCACAAAAAAGTGGAAGTTAAATTACGGCTGGGATGGTGAAAAAGAAACAGGTGAGTTGTTTAATTTGTCAGCTGACCCGCATGAATATGAGAACAAGTTCAATGATCCAGGTTGCTCTGAAATTCGTGAAAAACTTTTACGCAAAATAATTAACTGGCAGGTAGAAACCGAGCAGCCGGTTAATTTTTCTCCAACTAACGAAAAACTCCCGTCAACCCCATGGTTTGACGGACATGATTCCAGGATTAATTAAGTATGAAAAAAAAATTAAAGATTGGCATTATCGGTGCCGGTCATCGCGGGATAAGATGTTTTGGTAAAATGTTGCTGGAACGTCAGGATGTGATTATTGCTGCACTTTGTGACCCCAATGAAACTCGTATGAAAAAACAATTGGCAAACCTATCCGGCAGTAATCCGGTTTTATATAATTCCACTGAAAAAATGTTTGCCGTCGAAAAGCTGGATGCCTGTATTGTTACCAGTCCAGACTGCTTTCACGAGGAAAATTGTGTTGCCGCGCTTAAAAATGGAGTTGACGTACTAGTGGATAAACCATTGGCGACAAGCGTAAAGGCTTGCAGAAATATAATCTTAACCGCCGAAAAATATCAGAAAACAGTAATGGTTGGTTTCAATTTAAGGCATGCGCCGGTATTGACCCGTCTGAAACAGATTATTGATGATGGCGCCGTGGGTAAAATATTCATGATCGAAAATCGCGAATTCTATGGCGGCGGACGCACTTATATGGGACGCTGGAACCGTTTTTACGAAAAAAGTGGCGGTTTATGGATACATAAAGGCAGTCATGATTTTGATATATTCAACTGGCTGTTAGGTTTTCCAAAGCCAGTAAGAGTATCAGCAGTCGCCAATTTAAGCGCTTTAAATGAAGCAGGAATTCCATTCAAACTGGAAAATAATATCCCGGTAGGCCCAAATTGTAAATCTTGTCATTATTCAAAAATATGCCCGGATGGAATTATAGAAGATCGTCCTGAATGGGATGAAGAAGTCGCGAAAGAGGACAACTACGTCAAAGATGTTTGTCTTTATACATCTGAAAAAACAGTACATGACAACGGCATTGCTCTGGTTGAATACGAGAATGGAGTCAAGGCCAGCCACATGGAATGTTTTGTTACCCCTCGTGCTGATCGTTTGTTTACCATTATCGGTGACCTGGGACAAGCTGAAGCCAGCTTGGAAGAACGCTGGATAAAAGTATATCCGCGCTGGCCTGCATGGCCTGATAATGAAGTTATAACATATAATCTGCCGGAAGTAGAGGGTGGACATGGCGGAGCTGATCCACTATTGCTTGAAGCGTTTATCAAAACAGTCAAAGGCGACAGCGGCAACCAGTCTACTGCTGAGCAGGGAATGATGTCTACAGCCATTGGACAGGCAGCGGAAATAGCTTACCGGGAACATCGTACTGTTGCCATAAAGGAACTTGATGAACTATGAAAGAAAAATCATTTTTAAACTTTAAACCAGCTCCGCGCCCGGGAGGGTATCAGGACCCGGATTATTGGATATGGTGCGGTTCTGTAATCAAAGGAGATGACGGCTTGTACCATATGTTTGCGTCGCGCTGGTCACACTCGCTGCCTTTTTATGAGGGCTACTCATATACTTCCGAAATTGTCCGGGCTGTTTCAGAAAAACCTGAAGGCCCATATCGGTTCGCGGGACACGTATTGCCTGACCGTGGGGCGAAGTTCTGGGATGGACGAGTTACTCATAATCCGGCAATTGTGCCTTATGATGATGGCTATGCATTATTTTATATCGGTTTGACCTATGAAGGAGAGCCTTTTTCGGAATTATCTTCAAAAACTAGAACAACCTTTGAAATTGGTGTAGCAACAGCAAAGAGTCTTGACGGCCCCTGGACGAGATATGACAAGCCGATAATTCCTGTCAGAGATGAATCTCACTGGGATCATTCAGTTTGTACCAATCCGTCTCCCTGCATTATGCCGGACGGCAGAATTATTTTGCTTTACCGTTCATACGGGGCGCAAATTGGTTATGCGGAAGCAGATAATTTGCTTGGCCCTTACCGCAGGCTTGATAGGCCGATTCTCAATTATGACGGCAAACAGGCAATCGAGGATACTTTCCTCTGGTGGAACGGCAAAGAGTTTGAACTGATTGCAAAAGATTTAACGCCCGGCGGTATACTGGCAGGGGAATTTCACGCCGGCATTCACGCGACAAGTCCTGACGCAATAACGTGGAATATAGCTCCCGGGAAAGCGTATTCACGACGTGTGCTTTGGGATGATGATAAAGAAGTAGTTCAGGGAAGTCTGGAACGTCCATGGTTGCTCTTTGAAAATAACAAACCAGCATATTTATTTGCTGCTACCGGCGATGGCCCCGGTGGCTTCAGAAATGCAAAAAAAACCTGGAATATGGTGTTACCTGTTTACTAAAACAAAAAGATAAAAAAGTGAAAAATCAAAGTTGTTTATTTGATAATCAGAAAAGTGTATAATGTAGCTCAAGCGTCTCGCTTGAGAATATTCACAAGCGAGACGCTTGACTTTCGCTCTGCTCAGTCTCAGCCTCCGCAAAGTGTGCTCCATTGATTTAAAATAGATTTTTCTGAATGGAATTTTCGCGCAAACCATGGGGAAAGAACTCTATTTTGCGATAAACACCTAATGTTCAAGAGGATAGAGCATTATTTGATATAATAATTTGACAGTAACATCTAAAATAACAGGTATAATAATGAATAATGATATAAGACTGAACGATAAAACAGCAATAGTAACCGGCGGGGCTCAAGGAATGGGCTTCGCTATTGCTGACATGCTTGCTGCAAATGGAGTTAAAGTCGCTATCTTTGATATCAATTTTAAAAATGCTGAAAAAGCCGCATTAAAAATTTCACAGAAAGGGAATTGCGCTTCGGCATATAAAGTTGATATTATTGACGAAGAAGAAGTAACAAAAACGACAAAAAACATAACTGATAATTATGGGAGTATAGATATTCTGGTCAACAATGCCGGTATTCTGCTTCCTACCAGAATAGAAAATATAAGTTATAAAGAATGGAAATTGCTGATTGACGTTAATCTTAATGGAAGTTTTTTGTGTTCTAAAGCAGTCTTGCCGATAATGAAGAAAAATGGTTTTGGTAGAATCATTAATATGTCTTCTTCCGCTGGCAGAAGCGTCAGCACGCTTGGAGGGGCGCATTATACCGCATCAAAAGCCGGAGTTCTAGGGTTGACCAGAGCAATGGCAAAAGAAGTTTCCTGTTTTGGCATTACAGTTAATGCTATCTGTCCAGGCTTGATAGATACTGAAATGGTCAGAAAAGACTGTTCTCCTGAAATGATAGAAAAATACGAAAACAGTTTTCCTATTCCTCGTCTGGGAACTCCAAAAGAAGTTGCTCAACTCGCTGTTTACCTTTGCAAAGACTCTTACATAACAGGAGCTTCTATTGATATTAATGGTGGCGACTTGATGCTTTGAATATACTATGAGAAAAACTATTATTAAAACCAAAGAAATAAACTGGATAAGAAAAAATGACTAACAGAGAAATAATGAAAGTATTACTCAATGGAAAGCAACCGGATATTACGCCACAATGGTTAATGGCTTTCAGCAGCAAAGAACTGATGAAATCCTTAGTTGGAAATAGTTTCTACTATAACGGTTATGGACAATATCCGGATAGCGGCGCATATCCGTTTGCTTCAATAGGAACAGAGAATCTCCAGAAAGAACTTGACTTCAACAAACGGATTGACAGGATTGCTTTTCCTATAGGTTGGGGAGCCAGTGGCGCATTTGGACATGGAGGACCAGGAGAATTTAATAAACGGATCATAGAGAGGTATGAAGATTATTATATTGTCGAATACGAAACGGGGGCAAAAAAAGAAGTACGGCTAAAGCCGCACAATGTACATACGTTTGACTTGCCGATTAAGGAACAGAAAGACCTGGATAACCTTGAATTACCTGATCCTGAAGCCTCGGCTAGATATGAAGGTTTGAAAGAGGATATTAGCTGGGCAAAAGAGCATGGAGAATGGACCGTAGGATGGGTAAACGGCTTTTTTTCCGGACTGCATTACTTTTTTAGAGATTATATGGAAGTTTTAATGGATTTGGCCGGAGAACCTGAATTTATGAAACGGATGATTGCCGGACTGGGTGACTGGAATTTGAAATCAGCACGCATGCTTTGTGAAGCAGGCGTTGACTGCATTGGAATATGTGATGATTTGGGCAGTGAAAAAAATATGCTGCTTAACCCGGATATGTACCATGAATTTTTCTGGCCATGGCATAAGAAACTCTGTGATATAGTCCACGAGTATGATGCAGTGGTGCATATGCACAGTCATGGTGCTATTATGCCTGTAGTGCCGTTGCTGGCTGAAGCCGGTGTTGATATTTTAAACCCTGTCGATCCTGATGACGGAATGCCGATGGCTGAAGTTCGTGAAGCCGCTGGTCCCAAAATTGTGTTATGTGGTGGAATGAACAAACATTTCTTTGACTGGAATCGTGATAAACAAATTGAACATTTACGTTATATTGTCAAAACAGGAAGATCGTTGGGCCCCCATATATTAATGGACTCAGGAGGTATTCCTGACAATGTTACGCCGGACTGGTTTGACTGGTTTATTCCTGTTAGTCGAGAAATAAGGTCGCAGTCTTAACTTAGATAAATAAGGGTGTATTTCCGGTCGGTAATTTTTCCTGCTGGAATTTGATGTTTTCATGATTCCGACCTTTTGTTCTTGATTAAGTTAATATACTCATTGGTTAGTGATTTTGAAAGCCCTGTTGCATAAGAAATTTTTTCTAGTGCCCAGCCATCCTTCAAACAAGTGTGAACCCGCTTGAAATCATTGATGTATCTGCTTACTGCCGCAGGAGAATGATTTGTCTCTCTCGTCGCGCTTTATTATGTAATTTTCCGGGAAATTGCAAATTGCTACAAATTTGCAATCTAAGGGATAGTATCAGTAAAAAAACCTCAACGAGGTTTCTTATCGTAGCCCAGTGCAACGCGCTGGGTATAGAATAAGATATATAATGTTCCCTGTAGGGGAACTTCAATCATTTTTCGATTATTATTGACCTTATTTTGAAGTTCCCTTACAGGGAACGATTCGTGGGGGCACATGATACCCACGGCGTTGCCGTGGGCTACGGTGAATATCCCCTTCAGGGATAATTAATGCAATCTTTACTATCTCTAAGATTGCAAATCGGTATTGCTACAAATTTGCTACAAAACTTTTGAGCATAAAGGCTTAAAAACGGCTTGTCGCAGGGTGTATTTTTAGGGTAAAAGCAATGGAGGGGGGGGGACACTCTACTAAAAATACATAAATCATGCTAAATCATTAACTTACAACTTGATGCGTCATGCGCTATGATTACAATATACTTCATAATGCCACATATTCAAGCATTTTTTCGTCATGTTTTTGACACACTTTCTTGTTATGTTAATTGGATTATGTGAAAAATATAAATTTTTGATTGATTGGCAACACTCCAAAAAAACAGATATTGAAAACAATCACCTGTTACCCCTGTCTCAATTTAGATAACCATTACAGCTTACAACAAGACTATTATGCCAATTATTAATCGCGTCAATGTTTGAAGCAAAATGCAGGTGCATGTATGAAGCGATGATATTTTTTGAGAAGTAACCAGTTCGTGTCCAACTGGAGTTTTTTCTTGTTCCTCGTGTTTCCCAGGCTGGCGATACTTCCTGAGTGAACTCAGTGGATGACCAATGGAATTCATGTCCGCGCAAATATGTTTCGGCTAGACCGAGGAATGAATCATTGCAGCTACGCACTTCACGATAACCTAAAGAGCGCAGACTTTTGCCCATATCAGCTTTTGCCGGGATGATACCGCACATTTTATGAATCTTTCCGTCAACATCTTTCAGCGACTCTGTGAGATACATAAAGCCGCCGCATTCAGCATAGATGTTTCCGCCTGATTTAGCAAAATCTTTTATTTTTTCGCGCATTGACTTATTGTCCTCAAGCTCACGGGCAAATACTTCGGGAAAGCCGCCGCCAAAATATATTCCACTGATATTCTCCGGTAGTTTTGAGTCATTGAGCGGTGAAAATTTCACCAGTTCAAAACCGCTGTTGCGAAGTATATCAAAATTATCTTCATAGTAAAACTGAAATGCCTGATCGTAGGCAACTGCCAGCCTGACTGTGCCCTTTTTATTTTCAAGCGCGCTAACTTTTGGAGCTGGAATTTTAGTCAATTCGAGAATTTTATCAATATCAATATTTTTTTCCGCTTCTTCAGCAAGCATATCGAACCATTCGTCTGATTTTTCATTTTCAATAAATGGAACCAGGCCAAGATGCCTTTCCGGTAAAGCAAATTTCTCATTTCTCGGCAAATATCCTAGTAAAGGCGGAAGTTTTGCGGCTTCGAGAGCTTCTTTCAGTAATGCCGCGTGATTTGCCGACCCGACCCGGTTTGCGATTACTCCGGTCACATTTATATCCTGACAGAATTCACTATAGCCTTTAACTGTGGCGGCTATGCTTCCAGCCATTCCTTTGGCGTTGATTGTCAGTATTACCGGAACATTCAACTCTATCGCGGTTTCCGCTGTACTGCCGGACAATAAACCTGGCCTGGATGAATCATAAAGCCCCATTACTCCCTCAATTATCGAGCAGTCCATATTTTCTGAGCCGCGGGCAAATGAACTTTTCACCGCATTTTTCCCCATTATCCAGCAATCAAGATTGCGTGATTTGCGATGACATGCTTTATTGTGAAAAGTCGGATCAATATAGTCCGGGCCACATTTGAAAGGCTGAGCTTTCAGTCCTCGATTGTACAATGCGCGAAGCAATGCCAGAGTAACAGTAGTTTTCCCATCGCACGAGCTTGTTCCAGCTATACAAAATGTACTGAATTTATTTCCCATATTTATCAGAATATCCACGGAGATTGTAGAGTTTGCCATTGCGGTAGATGGTTTGTTCATTGCCGATAATCACCAGCGTCGTCATATTAATATCCTCGAAAGGAAACTCTCCCAGAGTAACTACTTTTGCGTTTTCTTCCGGTCGAGAAACATCATGCACAATCCCTGCCAGCGTATCCGCCCCTTGTGCTTCGGTAAAAATTTCCACCGCTTCTTTTATCAGGGTTTTACGTTTAATACTGCTTGGATTATAAATCGCGCAAACCATTCCGGCGGCAGCGACTCCGCGCAGTCTTTTGAGAATAATTTCGTCGGGAGTCATCAAGTTTGACAAGCTGATAACCGCAAAGTCATTCATCAGCGGCGCGCCAAGCAAAGCGGCGGCGGCATTCGCGGCAGTTATGCCGGGGATGGTTTCTACGGTGATTGAAGAATACTTTTCATCTTCCACCAGTTCCATCAATAATCCAGCCATGGCATATATTCCAGCATCACCTGATGAAATTACAGCTACCTTTTTCCCTTTCAGTGCGGCGTCAAGAGCATTTTTGCAACGCTCGATTTCACCTTTCATTCCGCTGGAAATAATATTTTTATTTTCAAAGATATCAGGAAATTGTTTCAGGTAAATTGTATATCCTGCGATAGTATCGCATTCTTCAAGTATTTTTCGGGCACGCGGTGACAACAGGTCTCCCGCTCCAGGCCCTAATCCTACTGCATATATTGTATTTTTCATTTTTATCCTTTACATTGCGCGATGGCTATTGTTGCTTTTTCATATTTTTGTTTTTCCAAAACCAATTCGCCAAAACCAGAAGCTGCTACTGCCGCTGCCTCAGAAACTGATGCCACTCCGAATTTTTCCATGGCGCGCGGTGTCGGGTTTGGAGTTTCAATTTCGTTTAATGTTTCTTTATCGTAAAACTTTATTTCAATCTTATGTTTATTGGCAAATTCCAGCAATCCGGATTCATCTTTTTTTACATCACTGCTAGCGATGCAGCAGAGTTGACTTTTGGGGACTCCAGCTTTATTCAAGGCATCGTTAAATGCTGTTTCTATTTCATCACAACTTGTATTTTTTCTGCAGCCGATACCGACTGTATAGCAATTGTTTTTCAATTCCAAGGCAGGCACGCTTAACTTACTGCACCCAGCATCAAGAACCACTGCTCCGCTGCCGTTGATTTCTTCGGTGGATTGAACCAGGCGCAGCCCCCGAATACCCTTATAGAACTTATTAAATATCTCTTCAGGAATCAGCATATCTATGTTTTTTGCTTCAAGCAGCATCGAATTCAAGGTTTTAATATTTTGTGGATTACATATCTGCCAATTATTTAGTGCCGCAAGTTCATCAAACGCGGTCATGTCATTTACATCTGTAGCAGTAGTTATCACTGCTCGTCCGCCGGTAATTCCAGCAATGACTGCGGCAAGGCGGTTAGCGCCGCCGATGTGTCCACTCAAAAGACTTATTGAGTTGTTGCCCATTTCATCACAGACGACTACCGCCGGATCGGATAGTTTACTTTCGAGCAGTCCGGCTATTTTGCGTATAACAATTCCTGTCGCCATAATAAATAAATGCGCGTCAAATTTATTCCAGTTTTCCGCAATAACTTTGTCGAGAGTCTTTGGCTCAAAAGTATTAAATGAATTGAATTCACCAGCAAAGCGTTCAGGTATGAATACTTGGGAATCTTCAAGCCCTTCCGCCAGTTCTCCGGCTTTGATACAGCCCTTTTGGGTAATCGCATAAATAGCGACATTGCCGTCAAAAGTTTTACTGCCGTCATTAGTGCGGTAACCGTGGGCGAAACTTTTGTGATAAAGTAGAGATTTTTTTCCGCCGCGGTCAAGTGCCGCTCCGACAATTATCATTGCCTGACGTTTTATTCCCGATTCTTCAACCTTTACAGCGATATTTGCCAGAGTGCCTCTGACGATTTTCTGATTAGGCCAGGTGGCGCGGTAAACGACAGCGACCGGAGTTTCTGACGGGCGTCCGGCTGAGATAAAATCATCAGCCAGTCCCTGCATGTCTGCCACACTCAAAAAAACAGCGACAGAAGCGTTATTAGCCGCGAGTTCCGCAATATTTTCTTTTTCAGGAACCGGCGTCCTTCCTGCCCTGCGGGTAAGGATGGCAGTCTGGGTTATACCCGGCATAGTAAGTTCTGACTTCAAGACGGCGGCAGCGGCAAATACACTGTTGACTCCGGGAATGACTTCGTATTCAATGCCAAGCGTGTCAAGTTCATTCATTTGTTCAGAGATAGCCCCGTACATTGCCGGGTCGCCGGTGTGGAGCCGGACAACATTTTTACCCTTGCGAACAGCTTTTTTCATTGCCTTGATGACATCATCAAGCGACATGGATGCGCTATTGAGTTTTTCTGCGTCATGGCGGGTATAAGTAAGCATTTCTGGATTGACCAGCGAGCCTGCGTAGATTACTAGATCCGCTTCTTTCAAGGCATTTATTGCCTTTAATGTGATAAGGTCAACCGCACCCGGACCAGCCCCGGCAATAATTACTTTGCCTTGCATTTTTCACCTTTAATATATGTAAATATTGTTATTTGATTTTCCGCTTTCATCATAGTCAAGCTTCCTGCCGATTTAGAACGGGATATTCCAACGCTTACTACTTCCTCAACTTTTTCTTTAAGTACAGAATTAAGAGATGCTACAGTTTCCAGAGTAACTGCTGAAACAATTATTCTGCCCTTTTCGTTTAATCTTTTGAAAGCAGCATTAACTATTCCTTTAATATCTTTGCCGCCGCCACCGATAAAAACAATATCCGGATCAGGAAGCGAATCAAGTTTTTCAAGTATATTACCGGAAACTGTGTGATGATTTCCAAGTCCCTCGGCTTCTTCATTATCTATTATGTTTTTTACGCGTTCAGGAGATTTTTCGAGTGCATAAACATTCAAGTCTTTGCATAGCCCGGCGGCTTCAATACCGACCGATCCGCTGCCGGCTCCAAGGTCCCACATCACGCCGCCGCGTAAACGCAGTTTTGAAAGAATTACAGCACGGGTTTCGGGGTGAGTGATCAAGTTTTTTTCATGTTCATAATGGCTATCTTCAAGACCAAGCGAAAGAAACGGCAACCTAGTGCTGAAAACCGGATTCTTCAGCATTAAAATTGATAATCCGGCAGTTTCTAAGTTAGCTAATTCTTTCAAAGTTCCGCTGTGTATAATTTCATTATCCATGCCCAGATCAGTACATGTAACAGCTTTGCGTGCGGATGCGCCAGGATATTTTTCAATGAATTTTGCCGCTACCGCGTGTGCGGGCATTTTATTGTCACAATAAATAATTGCCTGTTTCGCAGAAAGCATTTTCCGCCATGGCACAACAGCATTACAACCATGGATGCTGAATAGTTCGAAGCCGCTCCAGTTTTGCTTGAGTTTTGCGCATAGAGCTTGAAATGCGGTAATATTTGGAATGACTACATACTCACTGTTGTCTACTTCTTTATCAAGGGTTCCGGCTATTCCATGAAAAAGAGCGTCTCCTGAGGCGAGAATAGCAATATCCTGATTTTTGGAACGTGTAATAATGTTTTTGACAGTTTCAAGTGCATGAGCGCCAATAATTATTTGCTCATGAGAATCGTTGGCAAACATATCCAGCAGACGTTTTCCACCTGCGATAATTGGGACAGTAGCAATAATTTTTTTTGTGTCTTCACTAACTGAAGTGCTTGATATTCCACAACTTATTACATATATCATAGGTTTGCTGTCCTGTTTAAAATAAGTTTGCCGCCAGAACTATAAACGTATAAATTTATATTTACTCCGGCTGTCCATTTTTGCAAATTGCTCAATGCTTTATCTGCGATTTTTTCCAGCATTGCATTATATGTTTCACCATCCAGTATTGATGCCGCTTCGCCAACTGTATCGCATTTTACTATTTTTTCTAATACAACTTTTTCAACTCCTAATAACTTAAGTTCTTCAAGCATAAGATCGGGTTTAAGCTTTACCTTGTGCGCATGTGTGTATTCATACCCGCAAGCATATTTATAAAGTTTTCCCGGCATACACGCTACTGTAACTGCTTTTATTTTTGCAGCGGAAACGGCTTTGAGAGAGTCTGCAATAAAGTCACCGATGCGAATACAATTATCTTCGTTAAATTTTTGACAATCACGCAAAATAGAATTGCGACTTCTACTACCTGTCGTAAATGCAATCTCTTTGGCGTCTTCTTCGGCGGCGCACCTGACACGGATCTCAATTGTTTGGATATAGGCGGCGTTTGAATATGGTTCGACAATTCCGCTTGTACCGAGTATTGAAATACCACCCTTGACTCCAAGTGTCGGATTGAGGGTTTTTTCGGCAAGTTCAGCACCGTTCAGCGCATTTATTTCAACACTTAAATATTCCAGTTTTTCTCCGAATCCAGATAGCTTTAAATTTTCCACAAGCATTTTTCTCGGCACCGGATTTACAGCCCATTTACCTACAGGAACATCAAGTCCGGGGCGAGTTACCAGACCAACTCCGGTTCCGCCTTTTATAATGACAAATCCCTTAGCGCAGTCTTCGACATAATCCTCTTCATTGATATCTGCTTCTGATGAATATTTTACTCTAACGCAAATTTTCATCTTATCAGTTACATCCGGGTCATCTCCGGCATCTTTGATAATCACCGCTGTATTTTTTTCTATTGAATCTACAGGAATTTCAAGCTTTTTCCCAGTCGGCAGTAAGAGATTTACAGATTCAACTTTTTCTTTTCCACATAATAAAATATACGCAGCGAGAGCTCCAGCCGAAGCGCATGCCCCGGTAGTATATCCCTGTCTTAATTTTTTTGCTTGTCTACTCATTTAATTATCAAGAAAGAATGTTTCCATTATTCCGTGGAGAGTTGCAACAGCCAGCGGACTTCCCCCGCGTCTGCCTTCAATAGTTATGTGCGGCACGTCCACTTCACGCAGCAGTTCTTTTGATTCAACGACATTTACAAAGCCCACCGGTATAGCGATAATCAATGCTGGTTTTATGCCTTCCTCTACAATCATTTTTACCGCTCCGGCTAGTGCTAATGGAGCGTTTCCACAAAGGAATATACCGCCGTCAATTATATTTTTGGCTTTTCTGATACCGGCAAGCGCGCGAGTGATGTTTTTCTCTTTTGCCAAAGCCGCCACTTCCGGGGCGGCGATATAGCAATGAATCGATTCACGGGTATATGACGGGTTAAATTTTTGTAGTTTTGCCACGGAAATACCAGCGCGAATCATATTGGAATCGGAATAAATCAATACGCCTTTTTTCATTGCGGCTATCCCGGCCTGAATTGGATCATGACGAAAACACAAAGTGTCAACGATGCTGAAGTCAGCACTTGTATGAATTAAACGCCGCGCGACCCGCCATTGTTCATCATCAAAATCACCACGGTCGGCTTCAGCCTCAATACGACGAAAACTTTCTGCTTCAATTCCCGCACCAGGCATATCCCAAATTATTTTATCAAACATTAAAATTCAATCCCTTTCTGGGCTTTTATGCCTTGTTTGTAGGGGTGTTTTATTTCCTGTATTTCGGATACCAGATCAAAAGTCCCGATTATTTCCGGCAGAGCTTCGCGTCCGGTTACGATTATATGCATCCATGATGGTTTTTGTTTAAGACCATCAATTACTTCCGCGACATTCAGCCATCCTTTTTTTAAGGCGATATTTAATTCATCGAGAACGAGTAAATCAACTTCCGCTTTCTTTATATATTCCTTTGCCAATTTCCATGCGGCTCCGGCGCATTCTTTGTCTTTATTTTCATCCGCGCCTTTGCGCCAGGAAAATCCGGCACCAACCGGAATTATCTCCAAGGGAAGCTCCGAAGCATCCGCAAACTGCTTTTCCCCAGTCCTTCCGGAACTTTTAACAAACTGTAAAACACTGACTTTCCAGCCCCAGCCAAGCGCGCGCAGTGAAGTTCCTAAGGCGCTGGTCGTCTTACCTTTACCGTTCCCTGTTATGTTTATCAGTAAACCTTTTCGTTTATCTCTTGCAGTCTTTTCAATCATAATTAAATCCTGAATTTTGCAATGGGCTCTTATAATAAAACTATTTAGATATTATACTGGCGTTTAAATAAAAGCAAATAACAGTTGCTCTTTTTTTAGCTGTTTCTTAATAGTAGAGACTTTTGCAATTACCTCCGTGGATAATAAATAGCAATACAATGACAATAAACAGCATAAATTTGTTTTGTATTTGTATTGACAAAAGCATGTTTTACCCTTAAGTTTAAAATGGTTTATGTTAAGGAACCCTGTGCGATTCAGGGACTGTGCCGCAACTGTTAAAGTCAGACACTTGCATAAACTCGATCGTTTTTACTTGACGCAAAACGATTGTCGCTTTGAAATTTAGTGCGTCTCACACTAAGCAAAGGAAATATTGACATGCTTAAAAAAATTATTTTACCCGCCCTGCTCGGAATGTGTTTTTGTAGTGAATCCCAAGCTCAACTCAATTCAGACAAAGCTATTCTGCTCGTCGCTTTCGGCACCAGCGTGCCCCGGGCAAAAAAATCCTATGAAAATATTGACCGGGTGGTCAAAAAAGAATTCAAAGGCGTTCCGGTCTATTGGGCATATACTTCATCGTTCATCAGGCGGAAACTTGCCGGACAAGGAATCAAAACCGACTCTCTGAGTGAATCTCTAAGCAAATTGAAGCAAAAAGGAGTCAAAGAAGTGGCGGTGCAGTCTCTGCATATTACTAACGGCAGTGAATACGAAGAAATCATCAAAGCCGTAGAGCCATTCAAAAGTAGCTTTAAAAAAATTAACATTGGTATGCCGATGTTGATTTCCGCCCTTGATCTGAAAAAATTCAGCAAGGCTTTGGAAAAGATAATCCCCGCTGCGAGAACTAAGGATGACGCTGTCGTCCTGATGGGACACGGCAATAGTCACGGTATCGGTGATCTGGTATTTATTGCCGCCGCGAACGAACTTAACAAAAAAGATAAGAAAATATTTGTCGGCACCGTAGAGGGCAAACCGACCTTTGATGAAATGCATGAAGCCTTGAAAAAATCGGGAGCGAAGAAAGCATATTTGATAGCGATGATGGTAGTCGCCGGAAATCACGCAAGCAATGATTTGAGTGGACCTGGAAAAGATTCATGGAAGAGTATTCTCGAAAAAGACGGCATTAAATGCGTGCCTGTCCTCAAGGGACTTGGCGAAAATGATAATATAGTGGCAATTTTTGTTGACCATTTAAAAAAAGCAATGGCTGAATAGGAAAAAGTATGAAACCTGGTACATTTTTCGGTATTGGTGTCGGTCCCGGGGAGCCCGGCCTGATTACGGTTAAAGCTGTTGAGATTCTGAAGCGGGCGGATGTGATATTTACGGTTAGCTCCAGGCAGAGCGACCGTAGTGTCTCCGGCGCCGTGGTGGATTCCGTTGAAGGTGTCGCCGGGGAACTGAAACCGCTCATTTTCGCGATGACGAAAGATTTGGAAGACCGCATGGACCTGATTCGTAAAAATGCTCAAATCATCCTTGCTGACCTGCGTCGGGGGAAAGACTGTGTTTTTGCCACAATCGGCGATCCTCTTACCTACAGCACTTATGGTTATTTGCTGAAAGAGCTGCTTGAAATCGAACCCGGAATTGTAATAAAAACGGTCCCCGGCGTAAATTCCTGGAGCGCGCTCGCGGCGGAGTCAAACACAGTTCTCGTTGAAGACAAAGAGAAGCTGTGCATTGTTCCGAGCTACAGTAAAGTGGCTGAAAAAGAGGCTTTGGAAAATGCCGAAACAGTTGTATTCCTTAAAACCTACAACAGCCGTAATGACATTGTAGACAAACTTAAAACAAATGTTCCTGAAGCAAGCGTGCTCTATGGTGCCAATCTAGGTATGGAAAAGCAGTTTATTTCGACGGACTTTGATGAAATCATCGAACATGACCGTGAATACCTGTCCATGCTGATTGTTAGAAAAAACGGGGATGCCTGATTGAATGAAAGGCCGTCAAAATGGAAGCGTTACGGAAAGTGGGCATGGCTGGTTCCGGCTGTTGCCTGTACGGTCTATATTTTTTACGCGGCTGACAGTAAACTGATTCTCAAGACTTCAAGAAGCCTGATAAAGCTTTTTATCCTTGTTGGCGCGGCTTGTTTTATTGGAGCAATATTTGAATACAAAACATGGTCAAGGTTTGCCGCTTTTCTGGCTTTACCTTTGATTCGTTTCGGCAGACTCCCAAAAATAGCAGGCGCGGCGTTTTTGACCGCGATTTTCTCAAATAATGCGGCCAACACCCTGGTTTCCAGCAGTTATTCCGCAGGTCGTATCACCCGTAAAGAAATGATGATAAGCGCAATGTGCAACTCTTATCCGGCTATGGTATCGCACTCCCTGCGGATACTATTTCCATTGTTCAGCGCGATAGGCATGGCGGCAATCTGGTACTACTCTATTACTTTCGGGACAGGCTTGATTATGACAGTTGCGTTCTTGTGGATTTCCCGGTCACGAGCTGTTGTCAGTGATGACGCGGATTCTTCCATAAGCGTGAAAGAACACAAAAAGCTATCGTGGAATGAAACATTAAAGAAATCCCGGAAACGTACTCAGGGAATATTATTCAGGATGTTCACGGTTACAGCTCCTATATATTTTCTTGTCGCTTATCTCGGTTCAAAAGGTGTTTTCAATGTATGGAAAAAGGCTATGCCGGAAGAACTAGGCAAGTATTTATCTCCTGAAATCATGGCGGTTCTCGCCGCGCGGCTTGGGGGACTTGTCAACGCCGGAAGTGTTGCCTCCGAGTTTCTCCAGCAGCAAAAAATTGAAGGATGGACGATAGTTTTGGCATTCCTGATTGGCAATATTATCACCAACCCGATCAGAACAGTCAGGCGGAATCTTTCTTCAGCAATAGGAATTTTTCCAAAACGCGATGGACTGTGGATTGTTCTTATTCTGCAAAGTTTACGGTTTCTTTTTGCGCTTTTAGCGATTATTGTAATTATCAAGTACTGCATATAATAAAATAAGGATAAAAATATGAATACATATCCAATAAATTTATTATTAAAAAATAAACGTTGCCTGATCGTCGGCGGCGGCAAAGTCGCTGTCCGTAAACTGACTGCATTGCTGAATTCCGGTGCGCTGGTCTGCGTTGTCGATCCAAAACCATCAAATAAAATGAAACTTTCAGCTAAAAATGGCACTATTACACTTTGTGAACGAGAATTTACTGAAAGAGATCTTAACGGCGTGTTCCTGATTTATCTGGCGACCAATGACCGCACTTTGAATCGCAGCATTGTTGAACTGGCCGAGCCTCGCGATATTCTGATATGCAGCGTTGACGCAAACTGGAACAAAGGCTCTTTTATCACTCCCGCGAGTATCAATCACAATGACATTACTATCGCTGTCTCGAGTCAGGGAGTCGCTTGCCGCAAGACTAAACTCATCAAGGATAATCTGGCGCGGCATATTGATGCAATTGAAAACACTGGACTAATGGTAATCGGCACAGATCACAATTTAGTTGGACTTGACCGTCGTCAATATATTCACCTCAGTGGCGGGCGTATGGATAATGCCGGGAAGTTGATTATGACTTTGTGGGGTGTTCAGGAATTTATGCTGTTGAACACATGCAACCGGGTTGAAGTAATCGCTGCCGGTCATAATGATGAAGCGATCATTGAGATGATAAAAATGATTCTAAAACTGGAATGGCTTGAGCAGGGGCAGTATTACATAAAATCCGGTCTTGAAGCATTCAGGCACATGTGCCTGGTCTCATCGGGACTGCTTTCTCAAACTCCTGGCGAAAATCATATTACAGCACAATTTAAGCAGAGTTTTGATTATGCTCAAGACAAAACATGGTCCGGCAGCATAATGAAGACTTTGAATGACCACATCCTGCACGTCTCCAAACATATCCGCACCGAAATTATCCCGATGCTCAAAGTTTTTGAGATTGAAGAGCTTGCCGTAAGCTTTCTAAAAAGCCGGATATCCACACTGAAAGGGCAACATGTCCTGCTCGCGGGAACTGGTATTATCGGGCGGGCGGTGAAGGATATTTTAGTCAAGGAAGGATGTACAATCGATTGGATTTATTACTCAACTGAACCCGAATGCAAGGACAAAGGAGTTTCTGTCACAAAGCTGAATATGCTGGGAGCAAAAGTTCCGGAAGCAGACATCATAATTTCCGCACTGTCTTCGGAATATCCAATTGTTTCCACAGAAATGTCACACTTCTTTAAAGATAATATTGAAGTTATTGACCTAGGATCACCAAGAAATATTGCGGCAGGACTGGCAAGTTGTGAAAAAATTAAACTTACTGACATGGAAGATTTAAAACACTGGCATCGAAGAAACAATTGTGATATGGAGATTGTGCTTGAAAAAGCCAACCGCATTATTGATGAACATAAGGATATTTATGAAAAATTCAGAAAAAGTTTTATTGACGGGCGCCAGGGACAGTAAACTGTCCATTGCTCAGACCCGACAGGCTGTTGTTAAACTGAACAAGCTTATTCCCGTTCTGAAGTTTGAGCCTGTCTGGATGTCTTCGCCGGGCGACCGTAACCGGATAAGCGACTTGCGTGAAACGGCTTCTGATTTTTTTACCCGCGATTTGGACGATGCTGTTTTGAATGAAAAAATCGACTGTGCGATACACAGCGCCAAGGATTTGCCGGAAGAATTGTGTGATAGTCTTGATGTTCTGCTTTTACCATGGCGTGAAGACCCGAGGGATGTAATAATTTATCCTGAAGGCAAAGGTTTAGTAACTAATCCCCGTATCGGAATTAGCAGTGAGCGCCGGGAATTATATGCCGCAAAACGCTTTCCCGGCGGTCAGAGATTGACTATCAGAGGAAATATTGACGACCGTATCGCACAGCTGGACGAGGGGAAATATGATGTCCTGATTATGGCCGCCGCTGGACTGCTCCGACTCGGTCTTGCCGAGCGTATTTCGGAATATGTCCCACTGGCGGAACTCACCCCGCCATCAGCTCAGGGACAACTTGTGCTGGTCTTCAAAAAAAATAATCCAACCTTTAATTTACTTAGAAAGTTATTCGTTAAAACTGTAATTTTTGCCGGAGCCGGGGTTGGAACCAGAGATAACGCTACTCTGGGAGCGGTTGAGGCTGTCAAAAATTGTGATGTTTGTTTTTATGACGCACTTTGTCCTCAGGAACTGCTAGAATACCTCCCGGTTGGTGCGGAAAATATATATGTCGGCAAACGTAAAGGAGAACATTCACATTCTCAATCTGAAATCTGCAAAATGCTGGTCGATTACGCCAGAAAAGGAAAAAGAGTTCTCCGGCTTAAAGGCGGCGATCCCGGCTTGTTCGGACGTCTCGCGGAAGAAACCGAAGCTCTTGATGCTTTTGAGTTGCCATATAGAGTATTACCCGGAGTAAGCAGTCTCGCCGCGGCAACAACTTCCACTGGATTGCTTTTGACCCGGCGGGGAATGTCGCGCGGTTTTAGCGTTGTCACTTCTCGTAAATCCGGTTCCGCTGATATTGACTGGATATCCCCTGAAGAAAAGAAATCATTTCCGCAAGTTTTTTTCATGGGAGCCAGTGAACTTAAGACAATTACAGATAATCTTTTATCAGATGGCTGTTCCCCCGAACTGCCAGTTGCGCTTGTTTTTAATGCCGGTTATCCTGACTGCACAGTTGTCAGCGGCACAGTTGGCAATATAGCCGCAAAAATGCCTGAAACGTCAATGCCTGGAATCATTATAGTCGGAAATATTGCTGACAGCCGTTTTTTATTTAAAGAACACGGTGCTTTGAGCGGTATGCGCATACTTTTTACCGGCAGCGAAGCGTTGAGCAATAAAGCCATCAGAGAAATTAGCGACTTTGGTGGAATCCCGATTTGCATGCCGATGATTAAACTTAAAAGAGTAGCGGAAGCGGGAGATGAAATCAGCTCTGCCGACTGGCTTATCGTAAATTCTCCATCCTGCGCGAAACTTCTTCTTAGCTCCGGCCATGATTTGCGCAGACTGCCTAAGATAGCGGTATGCGGCAAAGAAACCGCGAGCGTCTTCGAAAAGCATAATATTTATCCGGAAATCTGGCCTGAACAGGATTTTGGAGCTGACGGTTTGTTTAAAGCAATTGAAAACGAAATCAAAAGCTCTGATAAAATTATCAGGTTATGTTCCAGCGACTCAAAACCTGAATTGACTGAAATGCTGAAAAAAATAGCTCCCAATACCGAGGAACTACTTTTTTATCGCAATATACCAATCTCTTACGATTCGCTGCCGGAGTTTGACGCGGTGCTTTTTACCAGTCCTTCAACGGTAAAAGCTTTCTCGGCAGCCGAGCTAAAAAATAAAAAAGTATGCGCCATCGGCAAACCGACCGAAACAGCTTTACTGGAAATAATCCCTGAACAGGATATACTAAAGGGTGCTGATGCGACCATTAGCGATATGATATTCGCTTTGGCAACGGAGTCCGTAATAAATACTTTAAAGATTGTGTCAAAAGTTCGATGAAAAGTGATGAAAGATTAGGAGATGACGAAAATAATGAGTAAGTACATCGTTACGGCAGACCGTCAAGACGCAAAATCGGCATAAAGCCGTCCATTACATGGGACTTTTTATACGATTTTGATCGTTGACTATCCACCTTTAACGAAATAGACAATAAGGGTACTGAAAAAACAATGTTATTGTTTTTTCGAGGTTGATTGAAAACTGAATTTTGAAAAATTAGATGGCTGCTTGTTTGAGCAATATTTCCCATTGTCTTGGGAAAGACTCAACGCCTTTGAGGCAATCAAGCCCAATTGGAGGCTTTGACTTTTTGAAATACGAATGTGGACGCAGAAAGTTATAGAAAGCTACAAACAATGTGGTGAGGCTGGTTGCCCCGGAAAAGGTTTTAAATCCGGCACGTGGTCTGGTGTGAAATTTGTAGGTACGATTCAGGCGTTCGACTATCTGTTTCAGAGGTCGAAATTTCTTGCTTTCCGCATTTACGTTTCTCAGTCCAACTACGGTTCTGCGTATGATTTTGGGGTTTTTCAAGCCTGCGTTATATGCCATAACTGCACTGTCGTAAGATGGTAGTCCATCGGCAACTAAGTCTTGTTGCTGATCACTGTTTTCTTCGGGTT
This sequence comes from uncultured Victivallaceae bacterium, assembly GCA_964515915.1. Taxonomy (GTDB): domain Bacteria; phylum Verrucomicrobiota; class Lentisphaeria; order Victivallales; family Victivallaceae; genus JAHOYW01. The sequence continues at coordinate 5,833 of CAZEXM010000004.1, read as the reverse complement.
TGCCATATGCGTTGTGCAAAGTTGCCAAAGCTGGAATAGCTCCTCGTGTGCTTGAGATGTTATAACCGCAAATTGCGCGGGTGATTTTATCAATGACAAACCAGGTGTATTGCCAACAGTTTTCGATGATAATGTAAGTTTCGTCAGCGGCGGCAATCCCCGATGGAGTTGGCAGATTACGGTCAAGCCATGGGTTGATTATCGCGGCGGCGGCATTCACATAGTTTATGACTGTCTGGTGAGAAATCGTGATTCCAAACAAGCCTTTTAGAGCATTTCTGGTTTGTCGTGAGGACAATCCCAGATTCATGAAGCATGACAACACGAGACCAACGGTGTGATAATTGTTGTGAATGCGTTTAAGGTCAACTTTGCTTTCAGCGTCAGGACGCATGAGTAGCAGATCATTCGGTGAAAGATGATATTCACGGTATTGATAATGCAATTTGTAATTGGGATTATAAATGTTTTCCCTCTCAGCCTGCTCTTCGGGAGATAAAGAATTTTTGTTCTTCAAGTAGTGAGAGCATTTGTTATTTGGGCACTTAAAAATGACTGCATCTTTTCGGATTTTCCAGGTGAATAATGCACATCCGCAATATGGACAAAAATATTTTGCATTGCTTTCGCGCCTCGTTCGATGAGTGCGGCCTAAGGCATTACAGATTTTGCATCTGACCTGCGAAGCTTTTTTGCCGTCGTTGATGTAAAGATAACGAGCAGGTGCTCCACAATGTTCGCAAGTGCAATGAGTTGGCGGTATTTGAGCTCCATCCTGACGTTTGACTGGAGTTAATTCTTTGCCGTGTTTTTGTTTGTATTTACGTTTTAGCTGTTGCCAGGAGAGTTCTGGCTGGATGTTTTTAGCAGGCGCTTCTGTTAACGGAGGCTCCATATCAACACGAAAATTACGATAATGTGGAGGTTTTGCTTCTGGCTTAAATTCAATATCATGGCGTTCACCATTAAGCACTTCATGCATGATTGTAAGCGCTGAATGAAATTCATTAAGAGTAAGATGACGGCAGAACCATTTAACAAGTTTTAAAATAGAATTTTTCAAGTGAGAGTCTCCTGATTTTTATGAGAGAAAATTACGAATAAAGGCTCTCACTTGAACATCAAAATTCAGAAAAAAAAAGGGGGATAAAGAAAAAATCCTCATAAAACATTGAAAAACAACAAGATAAATATAAATCAAAGTCAAAATTTTTGACTTAACCACTTTAAAGAGAAGGAGTAAATAATGGGATTTCCTCATCTTAGATTACGCCGACTGCGGCAGAACAATACTATTAGAAATATGCTTGCCGCCCCAATGCCGGGGCCGGAAAAATTTATCTGGCCGGTCTTTGTCGTTGAAGGCAAGGGTGTTAAACAAGCGATTGACGCTATGCCCGGACAGTTCCGTTATTCAATTGATACAATGATTGAAGCCGTTGGAGAAGTCATATCAACGGGAATTAAATCTGTTATCATATTCGGAGTTGTCAGCGAAAAAAGAAAAAGTAAAACCGCTGAATACGCCTGGAAACAGGACGGATTGGTACAACAAGCGGTTCGCGAACTCAAAAAAACATATTCCGGCTTACTGATTTTTACTGATGTTTGTGTCTGCGAATATACTTCTCACGGACATTGCGGGATTATTGATGACACGGGCTGTCTTCTCAACGACCCGAGCCTTGAGCTCCTGACAACAACGGCAGTCAGTCATGCCAAAGCCGGAGCCGACGGCGTCGCACCAAGCGCAATGCTTGATGGTCAGGTGAAAGCGATACGTTCTTCCCTTGACGCCGCGGGACGGGAAAATACTATTTTAATGAGCTATTCCTCAAAATTCGCTTCCGGCATGTACGGACCTTTTCGTGAAGCCGCCGATTCGGCACCGTCTGGCGACCGCAAAAGCTATCAGGCGGATTACCGCAACCAGCGTGACACGATAAGGGAATCGCTTGAAGACGAAGCGGAAGGTGCTGATATATTAATGGTTAAGCCATCCCTTTTTTACCTGGACATCATCAAAGAGCTCCGGCAGAAAACTATGCTGCCGCTGGCCGCTTATAATGTTAGCGGAGAATATTCAATGCTAATAGCGACAGCCCGCAATGACTGGGGTGATTTAAAAACACTGGTGCGTGAATCAATTTTTGCTCTCTCCCGCGCCGGAAGTGATATAATTATTTCATACTGGGCAAACCAATACAACGAATTATTAAAAGACTAAGGCAATTATCAATGACAATTTCAGAAAAACTTTTTGAACGCGCGTGTAAACATATTCCCGGTGGCGTCAATAGTCCGGTCAGGGCATTTGATGCAGTGGAAACAACGCCCGTCTACATCGAAAGCGGCAAAGGTAGCCGGATTTTCAGCGTGGATGGCAAAGAATATATTGATTTTTGCGGTTCCTGGGGACCGCTGATTCTGGGACACGCTCACCCGGCAGTTGTCAAAGCGGTACACAATACGGCGGCAAAAGGGCTCAGTTTCGGAACTTGTAATCCGCTGGAAGTGAAATTTGCCGAATTGTTTTGCGAACTCGTACCTGGTGCGGATATGGTCAGACTGGTTAATTCCGGCACCGAAGCGGTGATGACCGCCCTGCGGCTTGCCCGAGGCTTCACCGATAAAGAAAAAATACTAAAATTCGACGGCTGTTATCACGGTCATAGCGACTGCCTGCTTGTTTCCGCCGGCAGCGGCTTGCTGACTAATTCGATTTCGTCCTCAAAGGGGGTTACGAACAAAGCGGTTTCAGAGGTAATCAGCACTCCTTATAATGATATTTCCAAAGTCAAAAAAATATTTAAAGAGCAAGGTAACACAATCGCGGCGATTATCGTGGAACCAGTTGCCGGAAACATGGGGCTGGTCATGCCGGAAAGTGGTTTTCTCGAAGAACTGCGCGAAATATGTTCGCAACACGGCTCCTGTCTGATTTTCGATGAAACAATTACCGGATTCCGTTTTCACTGCGGCTCTTACGCTTCACTTGTTGGAATCACGCCGGACATAAGTACTTTCGGTAAGATCATCGGCGGCGGAATGCCGATTGGTGCGATAGCCGCCCGAAGCGAAATCATGCGGCAGCTTGCACCACTGGGAGAAGTATATCAGGCTGGAACTCTAAGCGGCAACCCGGTCGCAGCAGCGGCTGGAATCGCGACTTTGAAAGTTCTGAAAGAAACTAATCATTACTCTGGGCTAAGCGAACTTGCGAGTTTATTTGCCGATAAAATAAACAATTATGCCCAAAAAAATGAACTGGCTGTTCACTGCAAAGCTTACGGCGGTGTTTTCACCTTGTTTTTCAGCGAAAAAGATCAAATTAATAATCTCGAAGACGTCAAAAGCTGTGACACCAAACTTTTTGCCGCTTACTATCGGCATATGCTGAATCAAGATATATATATGTCGCCGTCCCAGTTCGAGTTAAATTTCATCTCCACTGCTCACAGCAGGCAGGATGTTGAAAGAGCGACGGATAGCGTCATTGAATTTCTCTCTAATATTAAATAATTTACGCCGTGTGCAAGTTTTTGGTTTGACATTTGTATCGGCTCCCGGTTTTTCAAGAACCAAAAGCAATGGAGGTGGGGGGAGTCGAACCCCCGTGCTGAAAGAGTGAAAAGAGGACTTCTACATGCATAGTTCATCTTTAGAGTTTATCGTCCTTTTGCTATGCCAATGAACAGGGCTCACATCCAGACTAGTCTTTATGAAATCTTACCTAAAACCAAAAGACCAGGTTTTGAGGCCAGGACGCCGCTGACGTCTCTACCCTCTTAGCGCCCGTAGGAGGAGAGACGTAGCCGAACTATGCGGCTAATGCGTATTCTTCGTTAGCAATTAATATTGCAACCGGTGATTAACGAGGCCAACGGTTATCCTCGGCATGCCATCAACTAGTAACCAATCCAGTCGAATCCAGATCACCCCCATATAAAAAACACAGAATAATTTGGCTATCTGTAATTTACCCGCAAATAAGCGGTTTTACAAGCCGAATGATGAGAGATGTTATTAAATTTCTGAAGATAAATATGCGCCGCACTCAATTTTGTTTTGCCGTACTCCTTATTTCAAGCATCACGATACCCGTCTATCGAAGGCGACAGGAACCCCGCCGTTCCGGATTCCATCCGGCAACGCCCCGAAGCGATTAAGGTGTTTTTTTTCAGGAGGGCGCTTTTTATATTTGCACAAAAAAAACATATCTGGTTTGAATTCGCAAATTTTGTGTATAGACTACTTGAATTGCCTTTTTTATAATATTTTTGCAAAAAAAAAGTTTTTTTGCTTTGAAAAGTGATTTTAGAGATTATCATGTAGTATTATAAATTGAGATTATTATCTTATTGGGTTTATAAATGGATATACCGATAATTGTCATCATTGTTATTGTTGCGACTCTCGCCGTAATAAGCTTTTACAACTTTTATCTGAGCAGCAAGAATTACCGCTTGCGCGACAGGATAAAAGATGTACTGCATCAGAAAGCGGAAATAGGAAATTTTTTAGGCTTATTTTCACATAATTTGCGTGAGATTGAAAAAATTGAAAATTCAATGAATACAACCGCGCGTTATATTGCCGACCTCGTTGAAGCCGAATCGGTGTGTATTTATGAAGTCCAGAATAATTACTTACAGGCGACAGGGACCTGCGGCGCTTATCCTTTGATTATGAGTGTCAGCGATTATATGATGACCAAACCGCGCTACCTGCTCGAAGCATTGCGGCACGAAAAAGTTGTTATTGGAAACGGCTTGATCGGCAGAGTTGGTGAAATTCGCGAACCTTTACTCATCGAAGACGCGTCCAACGATTACCGCCTGCAAAATTATCCCAATGCCAACAGCGTCAATACCCTTATGGTAGTTCCGATGGTTCAGGATGCCATGTTAACCGGGGTGATTTGCGTGGTTAACAACCGGCACTCCGGCGCTTTTTCTCCTGAGCAATTCAGTCGTTTACGTTTTATCAGCTCACAGGTTATTCTGGCCCAAAACTTGATTTCGATATATCGGGATTTGAGCAATCAGCAGCGAATCAATCAGGAACTTGAATTCGCCCGCCAATTGCAGGCATCATTATTGCCGAGCACTTTTCCCGCCTGGGATCAGTTTGTTGTTCACGCCTTTACGCGTTCATCCAAAGAGGTAAACGGGGATTTTTATGATTTTGTTGAAATTGACGAAAATCGCTTATTAATCGTTATTGGCGATGCTTGCGGCAAAGGCGTCCCGGCTTGTATGTTGACGGCGATGACGCGAAGTTTCATTCGCTCATCGGTGGAGCATTTTGAGAATATCGAGAGTTTTCTGCGGGAAATTAATAGAAATTTATTCCGCGATACTGATGAAGAGCGCTTTGTCACGCTGGCATGTTGTTTACTGGACCGCCGCAACTCACTGCTTGAATATGCCCGCGCCGGACACACTGAACTGCTGACTTATACTCATAAACACATCCGGAAAATTTATCCTAACGGCTCAGCTTTAGGTATTTTACCTGATGAATTAGCGACTTTTGATTCAATCTGCCTGCAGTTCACTAAAGACATGTCAATGTTGTTGTTTTCAGACGGTATCACGGAAGCGCTGAGTGCCGATAATGAAGAATATGGACTGGAACGTCTTCAGAATGAATTCAGGATATCACGCAGCGCAAAGGATTCTCCAGACAAAACCCTGGAAACAATTATAAATTCAGCCTCAGAGTTTGCAGTAGAGCAAAATGACGATCAGACAATGATCCTCATCAATCACATATAGTTGTTATACCAATTTGCATTCAAAAGGTTAGTAAAAACACGGCTAGAGACAGC
>CAZEXM010000003.1:45192-51787 GCA_964515915.1 uncultured Victivallaceae bacterium | reverse complement strand
AACCTCGTTGAGGTTTTTTTACTGATACTATCCCTTAGATTGCAAATTGGTATTAATATTTAATCAGGAACTATCAATCCTGGATTTTTCCCGCGATTATATTAAACGTTTTGAAGAGGATGTGCGGCAAAGAATAAAAAAGTTGATACGAGATAATTGCGAAATAGAAGTCCACTGCCAGACTCGAAAAACATCAAATTTCACGTCAAACTGCAGAAGATAAGCCAAACCGTCAAGTTTTCGAATGTGCTTGCCGACTCTCTCATTCTGAATTCTGAGTAGCTACTGAAAATTATCATTAATCTTTATCGTTTTTTGAAGAGGATGCACATTGCGTTACAGCGGGGACAGCGTACTAAGTTGGCATGTTCGTCTTTTACCAGGAACGAGAAATGGCACGAATTACAGCGGAATAAACGGTTGCTGCTGATACTCCAGTCATGTGCCTTTACCCGCCTGAGCTCGCGTATCCATAAGACCGCAATCGTTATCAGCCATATAAATAAATAGATTAATAAGCCGGTAGTGAGGTCAATCCCAATCATTCTGAAGCCTCCTTCCGCCACTGAATCTTAATTCTGAAATCTTTGTGATCTTGCGAAATGTCATTAAACCGCAGCAAAAGTTCCCGCAATACCGCGCTGTCAAAGTCGCGTTTGCCTGATGAATTCACTATCATTACGCGCGGCAGCAGTTTGACCCGTCCCGGGCGGAAATAGATGTCCATCGATTTTGCTTCTAATTCCAGTGCTCTTTGCACCAAAGCCGGCGATAAAGATAATCGCAAAACTGTATCGCCGCGTTTGATTAAAGGATATTTTACTTGCGGAAGCGATGGCTTTTGCTTCACCGTTCCGGAAATTGAAATTTGTCCCGGACGATGAAAAATGAAATTCTGTGATAAATCGTTTTCCGCCTGCTTGTGCGTAGTTAAAGGCGTAAATTTTTTTGGAGAACTTTTTGGGCTTTCCGGCAGAACATTCCGGTAGTTCGTATCCGGCCGCGCTCCGCGGAAATTAACGCGGGGATTTAACTGATTATAACCATATTTCGCGTTAGGGGCGGAAATTAAACTCGGGTCATGATATTCCAGCCAGTTAAGCAGTTCCTGTCTTTTTTCCGGGCTTTGATTCGCCAGATTCATAAAAGCAACCCCCGCTGTCCCGGTATTGCTGTAAAGCTTCGCCGGGGGCGTATACACAAACAGAACCAGCAGCAGTCCATGCAGCAATAAGGTTAAAGTTATCGCTTCAAAAAAGATTTTCCGCTGAGCCCGGGAAACTTTTTTAATTGTTGTTGTCGTCAGCATCAAATTCCGTTTCTTTTTGTTTCTGTTGCGGAGTTGTCGCAATAATCGCGGCAACATTGGCATTTTCGGTCAAGGCCATGAGTTTAGCGACTACCCCGAAAGGAATCAGGCGATCCGCACGAATGATGACTGTACCGGAAGCTGATAAATTCCTGACATCCGCCAGGTGCTGTTTCAGTTGCTCCCATGAAACTTTTTTTTCATTGAAGAACATTAAGTTTTTATTCTCACCGCGCGCCAGCGTGATGACAGATTTTTCAATACCGAGAGTTTTTGCCGTTGTAGTTTGCGGCAAATCCACTTTTACTCCGGAAACCTGCACGAAAGAACTGCCGATCATAAAGAAAATCAATAAAAGGAATAAAACATCCACCATCGGCGTCAGGTCGGGACGGCCGCTGAGCTGGGTAAGCGTTGGTTTGAAACTTCGTGAATATGGTGTGGATTTCATGCTTCCTCCGCGATTTTTCTTTTCTCCTTGGGGACGGGATGATTATGTTTGAAGAAATGGGTTATTTCAGAAGCCGCCTTTTCCATGTCCAGGGCAATTGAATTCAAGCGGGCAATCAAATAATTATAGCCGAGATAACATGGAATCGCCACGCACAAACCCGCCGCGGTCGTGGTCAGGGCCATGCCGATGCTTTGCGACAAATCGCCGGCCGATAAATAAACCGTTTTGTCATGAATGACTTCAAAAGCAAGCATCATGCCGATAACTGTTCCCAGTAATCCCAGCAGCGGAGCCACATAGCCAATGGACGCTAAAATATTCAAATGTCTTTCCAAACGCGGGATTTCCACCAGGTTGTTATCTTTTATTACTTGTTTGATATCCGCGTTGCCGCGTTCATAAGCCAGAATCGCGGAAGCCAGGATCCGCGCCGCCGGCCCCGGGGTGTTGTCGCAAAGACTGATCGCTTCGATGAAACCATCGCGCTTTAAGACATTAAGCACTCCTTTGACTAATTCCTTGACGTTGATCTGTTCGCGGTGAAACTGAAACCATTTTTCAATAAAAACAAACATCGCGACTAAACTGCACAAAAGAATAGGCCACATTATCGGGCCGCCATTGTTCATTAACTTTAAAAATAACATAATCCGTCCTTAATTTACAGGGTTTTCGTCAAGATTGTACTTGTTTTGAATATTCCTTATAAAACCGTCAAGGTTTTCGCCGGTTTTTAACTTCATTTTCTTCAATAAACGATATACCCGGATGGCTTCCTGTGCAGCTTCCGGGGTATCCATTTTTAAATACATGAGGACTGCCGCGCTGGCCGCTTTCACTATCCATACCGGTTTCCTTTTGAGACCATTTTCCAGATCAACCTGATAGCCGTAAAGCAGCTCATTATACATGTCAAGGGCATCGTTTTCCTTATTCAGCAACTCATAGCAGCGTCCAAGTTTATATTTGCTTTGATTGCGAATTGACGGAGTCATTTTTTTCAGCTTTAATAAATTTTCATATCCTTGAGCTGCTTTTTTGAGCAGTTTCGGATCAAAAGTATTGTTGTAAAGGCTGTAATCACAGTCAGCGATGCGCCCGATACAAGCAATTTCAAAATCGGATTGGGGACGTAATTTCGCGGCACGGCGGTAGTAAATCGCCGCCAAAGCGTAATTGCCTTCTCTGGAAGTAATATCGCCGGCGAGAAACAAAGCTTTTGCGTTGATATTATTTTTCGGATATTCTTTGAAAAGCTTTTCAAGATTTTTCAAGGCTTGTTGTGATTTTCGGGAATAAGAACAGACTAACGCGCAGTCATAAAGTAATTGTGCGGAGATTTCCGGGTTCGTGGAATATTTTTTCATCATTTTCTGAATCCATGCTTCCGCCTCATCGTATTGTCCGCGATTGCGCAAACAGTCGATGAGCCAGAACTCCGCCGCAACACTGTATTTGGACTCAGGATAGTTTTTGGCCAGTAAACGAACAGCTTTTTCCATTTCGTCCCATTTCCGGAGCTGATAGCAGGCGAAAATGCTTTTGTACAAGGCGTTTGGCGCGAATTCATTTTTGGGATATTTTGCCGGGAAATCTTTAAATATATTCACGACTTCAGCGAATTTTTTTTGTGTGAACAGGATTTTACCGGCGGCAAACAGAGCCATTGGAGCGAGTTCAGCTTTCGGGTAAAGTTTAGCGAAAATTTGATAATTTTTCAAAGCCTCATCGGTTTTACCGAGTTGTTCCTGGCAGTAGGCGGAATAATACTGTCCAGTGGAGGCGAACTGCTCACTCTTTTTATTATTGCGTAATTCTTTCGCGATATACAAAGCTTTCGCGTAATCTTTCAAATGGAGTTGAGATTGCAAAGCCCAGTAGACGGCACGGTTTTGCCAGGGAGATTTCTGCACCATTACCTCCTCGAAAGCCGCCGCCGCTTCAATAAACTCTTTGTTCTTATAGTATAATTGCCCCTGTAAATACTTGCCTTCCATTTTTTCAGCGGTATTTGTCGCGACATCATAAATTATTGACAGCATGCGTATGGCTTTGCCGATAGCTCCGTTAAATTCGTAAATTATTGCCGCTTCCCGGGCAACGGTAATGCGTTGTTTCGGGATTAAACGAGGTTCTTTAAGTAATGTGGTATAAATCGCGAGCGCTTCAGTAAACATTTTTTCCGAAGCCATCAGGCGGGCGCATTGAAGTTGAACCTCCGGGGTTTTAGGGTCATCATAATATATCTGAATATATTTCAATGCCGCTTTGATTGCCTGATCATTCTGTTTGACCCTGGCATAAGTATTTATGAGTAAAAGCAGACTGTCCCTGCGTTCGTAATTGTTCGGCGCGAACTTGAAAGCATTACGTAAAAATATTATCGCGTCTTCGGGCTTGTCGTTTTTAAAAAAATGTTTTATCGCGATTTGAGCAATTTTGTATACCAGTGGATTCGGCCTGATTTCAATGTCTTTCATTGCTTTCGCGTAGGTATGACGCAATTCGGAAAATTTCTTTTCTTTGATCATCTGCAGCAAAAAAAGCAATTTAATCTGGGAGTAATCGATATTGAGTTTGAATTTTTTACTCTCGGCAAAAAGCTTTTTGCTTTCTATTAAATCTTCACCCATAATCAGGCAAAATAATTTTTGCTGGAATGCGGTAAATTCCACTGGAGTACCTTTCGCCTGCTGTTCCAGCAGAGCGTAAACCTTGACCGCGTCCTGCCAGTGTTTCTGCCGTCTCAGGCTGAGGCCCAAAGTCGAAAGCAGTTCAAAATATAAATCTTTTTGGCTTATTTTCGTTTTCAGCGCGGAACGCAATAATTTTTCAGCGTCTTTGTATTTGCGTTCGAGCATGAAAATGCTGGACTGATAAAGGACTTTATGATTATCGCTGTTGAGAGGAAAAGCTTTGGAGAAAGCCGCGAGTTCGCGTTTGGCGCCGGGAATATTCGAGGCACTTATGTACGCTGAAAGTAAACGAATGTAAGCAGCACGCAGATGCTTTCTATCACCTGCGGAAGCCAATTTATATTGGCTGTAGAATTTGATCGCCCGTTTATAGTCATTAGCTTTGAGCGCGGCATCGCCGAGCGCGCGCGAGCGCGGCACATCCTGCGCGTTAAGAACGCTGAAAAAACAACAAAAAAATATACCCGTAAGCACTCTCAACACAGCTTTGCTATGAAACAGTTTTAACATACTTATTCCTCTTGTAAAAACAAGGTCGATAAACTTAAGCTTCCGCTGTCGCCGGATTTTCTTCTTCCGGTTCCGTTTTCTGTTCCGCGCCTTCAGGGTCAGGATTGAGTTTTTCCCTGATCGCCTGGAGTATTTTATCCTGCATTCCGCTATCTTCCTGAAGCAAAATCTTAGTGGCTTCGCGTCCCTGCCCGAGTTGTTCGCCGCCAAAGGAGAACCAGGAACCGCGTTTTTCTATTATGTCATTGTCCAAAGCGACATCAAGGATAGAACCGGTGCGGGAAATACCTTCAGAATAGATGATGTCGAATTCCGCGATTTTAAACGGCGGCGCCATTTTATTTTTAATGACTTTGACCCGGGTACGGTTGCCGAGGACATCGCCGGCCGCGTTTTTGATCTGGCCTATCCGGCGAATATCCATGCGGATTGAAGAATAAAATTTTAAGGCGTTACCGCCGGTGGTGGTTTCCGGGCTGCCGAACATCACACCGATTTTCATGCGAATCTGATTGGTGAAAATAATACAGGTTCGGCTCCGGTTGGCCGCCCCGGCAAGCTTGCGCAGGGCCTGGGACATCAGGCGCGCCTGCAAACCCATGTGGGAATCTCCCATCTGGCCCTCGAGCTCGGCGCGCGGTATCAAAGCCGCAACCGAATCGATAACCAGAACGTCAACCGCGTTACTGCGGACGAGGGTGTCCGTAATGTTTAAGGCGTCTTCACCGCAGTCCGGCTGTGAGATTAATAATTTATCCGTATCAACACCAATTTTTCGCGCGTAAACCGGATCGATGGCGTGTTCCGCGTCAATAATCGCGGCGGTTCCGCCGGCGCGCTGGGCATTGGCAATGACATGCAGGCACAAAGTTGTTTTACCGGAAGATTCAGGGCCGAAAACTTCAATCACCCGGCCACGCGGCAAGCCGCCGATACCCAGGGCAATATCCAATCCCAAAGCTCCGGTGCTGATCGTCGGTACATCCGCATACATTCTCGCATCGTCGCCAAGCCGCATAATTGAGCCTTTGCCGTAGGTTTTTTCTATCTGGCTTAAGGCGATATCCAAATCTTTAGCGCGATCCGCGTCTTTGTCCCATGCTTTTATCGGGGGTCTTTTTTCTTTTGCCATTTTATCCGTCACTCCAAATTAAATATCCAGGTTTTTAACCGTTGCCGCGTATTTTTCGATATAATTACGGCGAGGTTCAACAACATCGCCCATTAACAATGTAAACATCCGTTCCGCCTCAACCATATCCTCCATGGTAACGGTAATCATTTTACGCGTATCCGGGTCCATCGTTGTTTCCCAGAGCTGCTCCGCATTCATCTCGCCAAGGCCTTTGTAACGTTGAATATGCAAACCCTGACGGCCATTTTGCTTGATCGCGTTGAATAACTCTTCAACGCTGAAAATTTCTTCCTCCTTGTCGCCGTTTTTCACTTTGAACAGGCAGGCACTTTCGCCAAAGATGTTTTTGGCGGCCAGATCTAAAGTTTTGAGCTCATCAATGATTTCTTTGCATTGTTCAACCTCTAAAATGTTGATTACATCAATAGCTGAGTTTACTACTGCTGAATCGTCAAGCTTTTCATCATCTTCAGCGTCAAGGTCAGCATCAA
>CAZEXM010000003.1:0-45092 GCA_964515915.1 uncultured Victivallaceae bacterium | reverse complement strand
CTTCAGCTTCGGCATCAACTTCAGCTTCGGCATCAACTTCAGCTTCGGCATCAACTTCAGCTTCGGCATCAACAGGCTCGCTGTCATCTTCTTCAGCCGGTGGTGCTGTTTCAGCGTCATCCTCAAATGTGCCCAAGCGCTCTTTAACTTCCCTGATGAACGCTTCTTCTTCTTCGTCGGAGTAGATGTATTTAGTAGAAATGCTTCCATCATTTTCACGGACATTGATTTTCGCGGTCGGCAAATCACCGTTTTCCAGGATTTGCGAAAAATATGTATCCGCTTCAATGCCGGAACGCTGCAGGCCAATAGATATATTCTGCACCTTGAAAAACAGTTGGACTAATTTATTAACTTTTTCCATGTCAAGCGCATTATTACCGGCATCACAGACTTCAATATCCTCAGAACCCAGTTCGGTCAGGTAATTATCCAATTGTCCTTCAGTATCAATATAACGTTCTTTTTTGCGCCGGCGCACCTTGAACAAAGGCGGATTGGCGATATAAACATAACCGGCTTCAATGAGTGGTTTCATCTGGCGGTAGAAGAAAGTCAAAAGCAAAGTTCGAATGTGCGAACCGTCAACGTCCGCATCCGTCATGATTACGACCCGGTGATAACGGGCTTTTTCCACATCGAAATCCTCACCAATACCACAGCCTACCGCGGCGACCAGTGATTGAATTTCTTTATTTTGCAGAACTTTGTCGAGGCGGGCTTTTTCCACGTTAAGCAATTTACCGCGAATCGGCAGAATCGCCTGGAAAGAACTGTCGCGTCCCTGTTTGGCGGAACCGCCCGCGGAATCCCCTTCCACGATATACAATTCACTTTTTTCGGGGTCGCGGCTGGAACAGTCCGCTAATTTACCCGGCAGGCTGAAACCATCCAAAGCGCCTTTGCGCTGTACCAGTTCGCGGGCTTTGCGGGCCGCTTCGCGGGCTCGCGCGGCGGTCATGGCTTTATTTATGACCTCTTTGGCAACACTTGGATTTTCCTCAAGGAACTCTCCAAGTCCTTCGTTGACAATAGATTCAACAATTCCGCGAACGTCACTGTTGCCGAGCTTTGTTTTTGTCTGTCCCTCAAACTGCGGATCAGGAACTTTAACGCTGATTACAGCGGTTAAACCTTCACGGGTATCATTACCGCTCATCGGTTTGTCGTTCTTGAGAAAGTTGTTCTTGCGGGCGTATGCGTTAACAGTACGGGTCAAAGCGGTCTGGAAACCGGTTAAATGCGTACCGCCTTCAATAGTGTTAATATTATTGGTATAGCTGAAAATATTTTCGCTGAATCCGTCATTGTACTGCATGCCCAGTTCAACTTCGATATTATTTTTGGTTTTAGACAGATAAATTACTTCGGAAGAAAGAACCTGCTTGTTCTCATTGAGCATAGTAACAAATTCGCAAATTCCGCCTTCATAATAAAAAATCTCTTTGCGGATACTGTCATTTTCATCGCCGCGCTCATCGGTCAATGAAATTGTAATTCCACGATTCAAAAATGCCAGTTCACGTAAACGTTTGGCCAGAATATCCCAGACATAAACGCTTTCGGAAAAGATTTCGGGATCGGGCATAAAGCTTACTTTTGTGCCTTGTTTGTCGGTATCATATAATTTTGTCAATTGTTTAGCGGTGTCGCCGCGTTCAAAACGCATGTGGTAAGCGGCACCTTCGCGAGCGACTTCCACGTCAAGCCATTTGCTGAGCGCGTTTACGCAGGAAACACCCACTCCATGCAGTCCACCGGACACTTTGTAGGAATTATGATCGAATTTACCGCCGGCGTGAAGCACTGTCATTACAACTTCCACTGCGGGTTTACCTTCGCCTTCATGTATATCCACGGGAATACCGCGTCCGTCATCCTGGACGGTGATACTGTTATCCTGATGAATAATTACTTTTATTTCAGACGCGTAACCGGCTAAAGCTTCGTCAATACTGTTATCGACAACTTCGTAAACCAGATGGTGTAAACCGCGTTGACTGGTATCGCCGATGTACATACTCGGGCGCAGTCTAACTGCTTCAAGGCCTTCTAAAACGGTTATTTGGTCGGCGCTGTATTCGCTGGTTGGATTAACTGCATTGTCAATGTTTTCCGACATTAAAATTGTCTCCCGTGAGCTAGGTTAAATCATTTTATTCTATTACTTATTAAATTACTGCATATATGTGTTTTTACAAGCAATAGAACTAAGGCTTTCGGGAAGAAAAATATAAAAAAGCCGGACGTAACGGCCCCGTGGGCGAACGTCGCCTTCGATATATGGATATACTTTTTCGAGCAATTATGATTGCAGTATGTAAGTCAGTCATAATAAATCCAAACTTGTTTGGCGGCGGGCAGCGTTGGTCGAAATCTCCAATTTCGAAACTTAAGCGGCTTGCCGCGCATTAGACCAATTCCGCCTCGAAAAGTGAGGCTTTTCAAAAAAAGCGAAGCGATATTTTTTGAAAAGATGCGAACGTTCGAGCCTTTTCCGCAACTTTATATTTCCCGCGTGAGCGTTTTTTAAAATCCCTGCAAGGGAACTACAAAAAGATGCAAGTGATTTAGTTACAGTATTATTGGTATGCGCTTGAAATAATAATATTTATTAACAATATTATTCCATGTTCCCAAATGCATTATTAACCTTTCGGTTTAGCCTAATAAATTCTTTGATGACAACAATGCTGTTTTCAAGAAGTTCTTTATTTCTCTCAGCTCCTTCAACTGAACCTTGAGAATATTTACCGCCATGAAACAAATTATTTCTTGTAATTCTAATACAGTGACGAAGGCGAATTATGTCAGAACCTGAACTTGTCGTTGGGCAAGACACAAAATCAAGTTTTCCATTAGTAACTTGCTTTTTTGCTGGATATTCTAATAAATATTTTACAGCTTTTTCAAGTTTTTCATTTTTGTTTTTATCGAACTTATCTTTAATATTTGAAATAAAATCATCCCAATCTGCTTGTGCATTATCTGTACTTTTTAAAAAGCCAGTTCGTTTTAATGCATATTCTAATCTCGAATATAAAATAAAAAATTCTAAGAGCATCTCTTCATCACAAATTTTAAATTTATCAAGAAACTTTTTATTCATTACTTTTAGTTACCAATTTATTCTTGTTTTCTATTTTACTAAAGAGCCCATCTAGTATACTGTAAAATTTAAAACTTCGTATTTTTTTCATAAATTAATGTAGCACAACCGTCTCGGTTGTGAAGATATTCAAGCGAGACGCTTGAGCTACATTTTTTATATACAATGCGAACATTTAAGCTGTATAGTGTACTAGCTTTGATTGGCATTCATACATTTCCTTAATGGAATCAGTTTAAAAACATTATAGATATCCAAGTTTTCATAACAATTTCCTTCCCTGATTTTACTGACAATATTATGACAATTTTTCAGCTTAATTATATATACTTCCATTAAGTTTATTGTTCAAGTAATCAAAAGTAAAAGCTTATAGAGTTGTGCGGAATATTGAAGTTCCCTTACAGGGAACGACTCGCCGGGGGCATAATACCCACGGCGTTGCCGGGGGCAGTGGAGGGAAATCCCCTGCAAGGGATTTTAAAAACGCTCACGCGGGAAATATAGAGTTGAGGGAGAGCTCGACCGCTCAGGTCTTTAAAAAAATATCGCAAGCTTATTTTTTGAAAGCTTCGCTTTTCGAGAGCGGAATTGGTCTAATGCGCGGCAAGCCGCTTAAGTTTCGAAATTGGAGATTTCGACCAACGCTGCCCGCCGTTGGATCACGGGGCCGTTACATCCGGCTTTTATATATTTCTTCTTCCCGTGAGCGCAGCCCCAATAGTCGCAGCATCAGCAAAAGAAATATCCGCACCCGCAGGAAGCCCCTGCGCCAAACGGGTAATTTTAACTGCTTTATCTTTGAGCAAATTCGCGATATATACTGCAGTAGCCTGGCCTTCAACATCAGGGCTGAGCGCCAGGATTATTTCCCGAATCTCGAGTTTGTCGATGCGCTGGAGCAAAGTATCGATATTCAAGTCTGCGGCGGAACGGTTTTGAAGCGGGCTGAGTTTACCGCCGAGAACATGATAGAGGCCTTTGTAATAACTGCTGCTTTCTATAGACATTATCTGACTGAAATCTTCAAGCACACAAAGCAGTTTTGTATCGCGGCCGGGTGCCTGACAAATTAAACATTTTTCGTCGTTTTCGGCGAGACCACCGCATTCAGGACAAAAAGTTACCGTCAAAGGTAATTTTTGCAGAGATTCACCAAATGCTATAATTTTTTCGCCTTTCCATTTGAGCATGGCAAGGGCAAGACGTTCAGCCGTCCGCCTGCCGATGCCCGGCAAACGTTTCAGATGAATGATAATTTCCTCAAGAGCCTCTGGATATTTGAATTCAACCATATTAAGCGTCTCCACTATTTCTCTATTTTTACACAAACTCCCAAGTTTAAACAGGCAACTTGTTGCCTGAGTGAACTTGGTATCCCAAAAGTTTTTGAAAAGGAAAAGGGGGTTTTGGGGGAAAGGAGCCGATACGTCGGCCTCGTTATATTAAAAAAAACAAAAAGTTTTTCCTTTCACCCCAATCTCATAATATGCCGCTTAGAATAATCCCGGGATGTTAATTCCGCCGGTAACTTCTTTCATTTTTTCCTGAATATTGCTTTGAGCAGAAGATACCGCGCTGTTGACGGCGGTTTTAACTAAATCCTCGAGAGCTTCAATATCCGCCGCCGCGTCAGGGGAAATCTTGATTTGCCGTACTTGAAAATCGCCACTGAGAACGACGCTGACTTTGTCGCCGGGACAAGTCCCGTAAAATTCACTGCCCGATATTTCTTCTTTCATTTTTGCAATATTCTGCTTCATATCTTTTGCCTTTTTCATAAGGCCGGCCATTTCACCTAAATTTCCAAACATATTGTTTCCTTAGTTTCTAAATTATAAATCTTAACCGTGAACATCTACGATAGTGCCGCCGAATAAATCCAAAGAAGCGTTCACTATTTCTTTTTGTTTGACCGCATCGACGACTTCTTTATCACCGACGACGCTGGTCACATTCTTTGTCCGGGTTTCAACCGGCATGTTTTCGCCGTTTGTTTCCGTCGAAAGAGCCAGTTCCTCCGCTTCGGGCTCGGGGATTTCGTCTTCGACTTTTTTATGAATAGCCCTGACGCCTTCCTTGTGGATTAGATCAACGGTTACAGCCCAGTCGCCCGTAATTGCTTGAACCGCTCTGTGAATCGACGGCAAAATCTTTTTGACCGCGGTATAATGTGCGGCGTCGAACTCTTCATAAAAAATAACACTTAACATGGAATTTTCAAAACTTTGCGGACTCCCTTCATTCATGTAATTCACTGCCGTCGGGTCAACAAGGTTATCTGCTTTTATAAATTTAATTGTCTGCTGCCATAAACTATTTGGAGTCAGCTCGTCTTTAACCGCTTCCGCTTCGGGCGCGGGATCAAATTTTAACTCCGGTTCGGAAGGCGAAACAGGCTCAGGTTTGGATTCGGGTACTGCTGTTTCTACTGGAGCGACGACGGTTTTCACTGGTTCCGGGATGTTTGCGGGGGTGCTTGTCGCGGGAATTTGCTCCAGGAATTTCAAATCACCGGCTTTGCGCAGATAATTCAAACGCGCGATCAAATCCGCTATTTTAACGGAATGCGCGATGCGCATTGCTTTCAGGATAATGGTTTCAAGGAACACTTGTTTATTGATAGCGTCGTGGAGAACCCGTCCGACTGAGGAAAGGTTTTCCATTAAAATTTGAATTGTGTCAGGATTAATATTTCCGCCGAGTTCACGGAAACGTTTAATGCTTTCAGGATCGCTTTCGAGGACGGCTTCCGGGTTGCTCAAAAGATGGCAAAGCTGTATTCCCCGGAGATAATTTAGAATGTCGCTGAACAGCGTTTCGAGGTTTTTGCCTTTGACCGCGAGAGTATGAATTGCCGCGACTACTCCGCCGCGATCGTTGTTAAGTATCGCGCTCACTATTTTTACCAAATCATTTGATCCGGTCAGGCCGAATAATGATAAAACTTGTTCTTCGCTGATTTCCCGGTCATTACCGCTGAAAAAAGCGATCATTTGATCAAGCAGGGATTGTGCGTCGCGCATTCCGCCATCCGCGGCGCGGGCAATCGCGCTTATCGCTTCCGGTGATATTATAACTTTTTCCGCGGCGGCGATTTCCGCGAGCCGTGTGGAGATCAGGCCGCTTGAAATCGGTTTTAAATCAAAACGCTGACAACGGGAAATAATTGTCGCCAGAACCATGTGAACTTCGGTCGTCGCGAAAATAAATTTGACGTGCGCGGGGGGTTCTTCAACAGTCTTGAGCAACGCGTTCCAGGCGCTCTTGCTCAACATGTGAACTTCGTCGATAATATAGATTTTGTAGCGGCAGCTGATGGGCATGTGCAATACTTCGTCGCGCAAATCACGGATATTGTCAACGGAATTCTGGCTGGCGGCATCGATTTCAATAACGTCGATATTATTTTCTTCGGCAATGCTTACGCAGGATTGACATTTACAGCATGGTTCGCCGTCTTCGGGAGCCGCGCAGTTCAAGGCTTTGGCGAAAATACGCGCCGTCGTGGTTTTCCCGATACCGCGGGGGCCGACAAATAAGTAAGCATGCGCCGTCCGTTGTTGACGGATAGCATTTTTCAGTGTCTTTACAACATGCTCCTGGCCAACAACATCGCTGAAACGCTGTGGTCTCCATTTTCTGGCGATTACTTGATATTCGTTCATTTTCACTCCGCGCTGTAAATCATTTAAAGTTTAACGTCATTCAGAACATCGCCGATGGAACCAAGCCCTTTGTTGGGATTCATGCGCTTGGGACGGGGCGCTTTATTGGAATTGCCGTCGATTATATTGTGCTGCATTTTGAAAATTTCCTTTAAACCTTTTTCCGCTAAATCCATCATTTCGTTGAATTGAGCACGGGAAAAAGGTTTTTCCTCGGCAGTGCCCTGTATCTCAATGAATTTACCGGATTCGGTCATGACTATGTTCATGTCAACTTCCGCGCCGCAGTCTTCTTCGTAACAGAGGTCGAGAACGGCTTGCCCGTCAACGATGCCGACACTGACGGCGGCAACTAGTTCATTGACCGGATTGCATTTGAATTTCGCTGCTTTTGCCGCCAGGTGCAATGCTGTCGCCGCCCCGGTAATGCCCGCGCAGCGTGTGCCGCCGTCGGCATCAAGGACATCACAGTCAATATTGATTGTATTCTGTCCGATTTTCTGCAAATCAATCACGCCGCGCAGACTGCGGCCGATTAAACGCTGAATTTCGACGGTTCTGCCGCCTTGTTTGCCGTTGGAAGCTTCGCGCCGCATGCGGCTGTGGGTGGATGCCGGCAGCATGCCGTATTCGCAAGTGAGCCAGCCGCCGGGGACATTTTGCTGGCGCATCCATGGCGGCACCCGGTTTTCCATGCTGACCGCGCAGACAACTTTTGTGCCGCCGACTTCAATCAATGCAGATGCTAAAGGATGAGCCAGATAATTTTTTGTGAATTTTATTTTGCGCAGTTCATCAAATTTACGTCCGTCAATTCGTTTCATCAAAGTATCCCGCCTGTGTTATATGTACAAAAAAAAGCGCCATCGAAACAGATTGGCCTACAGCACCTGGCTCATTGCATGGAGCTGCTTGGTTCCCCATCTGACTCGGTTAGCAGGAGACCAGTGCATAGGATCCGGTCCGATGACGCAGAAATTCAGCTGTCAAAATCATGACTATACACTATTTCGTGAGATAGTCAAGGCAAAGCGATAATTCATTCCGCAAATTTTTACGGTCAATCACTCTGTCAACCAGGCCTTTTTCAAGCAGGAATTCCGCCGTCTGGAAGCCTTTAGGCAAGACGGCGTTAGTGGTCTCCTGAATAACCCTGGGACCGGCAAATCCGATCATCGCGCCGGGTTCGGCTAAAATTAAATCTCCTAAAACCGCGAAACTGGCCGTTACCCCGCCGTAAGTAGGATGTGTCATAATAACAATATAGGGCAAATCGGCTTCCGCCAGGCGTTCCAGCACGGCACAGGTCTTGGGCATTTGCATTAAGCTTAATATGCCTTCCTGCATTCGTGCCCCGCCGCTGGCGGTAACCAGAACCGCCGGTATTTTTAATTTCAAAGCTTTTTCGAGCAAGCGGGTGATTTTTTCTCCAAGCGCAGAGCCCATGGAAGCTCCGAGGAAACGAAAATCCATAACTCCCAAAGCGTATTTTTGACCGTCAAGAGTCGCAGTTCCGCAAACAATACCTTCTTTCATCCCGGTTTTTGCTTTGTTTTTAATCAAACGGTCAGTATATTTTTGAGAGTCGACGAACTTCAAGGGGTCGACTGACTCAAGCTGTGCGTCGATTTCCTCAAAACTGCCGGCATCGGTCAAAAGTTCAATGCGTTTAAACGCACTTAAAGGTGAATGATAATTGCAATGCGGGCAGATGTTGAGATTTTTGGCAATAGCCTTTTTGTAGAGAGTACGCATACATTTGCGGCACTTTATCCATAAACCTTCGGGTATATCCCGCTTGCGGGAACTCGATGAATTTATTTTTACTGTCGAATATTTTGATTTTCCACTGTTAAATAAAGCCATATTTATTTTCTCCCTTATATGAGCTGATATTGTTGATGTCACGCAAGACGAAAAATCAATATGAAAATCCGGGCATAACAGCACCGCGAGATATTTTTTTCTCTTTTTCCTTAGACTTTTTATCTGTCTTTATTTTGGCGCGAAGTATTTGAGCCATTACCGGCGGGAATGATTTCAACGCCGCTTGAATCATTCCAGCCTTGAGGATTTTGTAAGGAGCCAGGCCAACACGTTCTTTTACGCCGGCATTGGCTTTCTGATAATTTCTGTAAAGATATTTGGCTATGCGTTCATGCGCGACCGCTTTTTCCATGTCGCCGTTAACCATATAATTCAAACTGCTGTAAATCAAACCGCCAATAATATTCGTCGCGGATTTTACGGAAGCATCCCGCATATCCTCAGCCCACTCCCGGCAGAGGAAAGACATGAAACCACGGCGATATTTGCCCGGTTCCTCCTTACGGAGTTTTTTGTAGTATTCTTTGGATTTGGAAAAGCTGCCGTAACTGTAAAGAAGGACAATCGCGTCTTTCATGAAATTTAATTTAGCTGAGCGGAAACTGGATTGTTTATTGTTTTTCAAGTAGGCTTCATCATAAACCCGGAGAACCGCGTCAACAACTTTTAAGTTCGGCATGCAAACTATCGTATTGTAATTTTTGCGGTCAATCATCATAATTCTACCGGATTTGAATGCCGCGAACAAGGCTTGGGTAATCATGCGCTCGCAACCTATATCACGATGCGACGGAGTCATTTTCAAGCCCATTGTCGCCCAGTAAATAGCTTGCGCTTCCGGCAAACGCCAATCCAGGAGCCCGTATTTCTTATTGATTTCGTTGATCACACTTGCTTTGAGCTTGAATTTGTCGTAAAGCCAGGCGACACGGAAATAATCGCTTAAATCAAGCGCCATTGCCGGATTATTCAAAGCGGTGAGGAATTTTTGCGGCAGCGCGGAGTTCTTCTTGAAATCTTCATACAGCTTATCGTAAGTTTCAATACCGGATTTTTTCAGAGCCTCCCGGAAAGGACTGTCTTTTTTTTCCGGGTATTTTTTCATGAACGCTTTATAATCAGCCGGCGCTTTCGCCATTTTTTCCCAATCGGGACTGACGCCGACAACGCGCATCATGGAAAGAGCGAGACGATTTTTGTAAAGTTGATTGGCATCGTCCAGAATATTACCCATTTTGTGTTGGTATATCCAACCTAACTCTTTGTAAAGGTTAGCATCTTCAGGGTTATACTCCAAGCTTGAACGAAGCAGTTTGACCCCTTCATTAACCCAGCGCCAGCGGTCTTCGCGGTTTGAGCAGGTTACTGAAATATTGTAAGCCATGTTCCAGGCCAGATATGAGGCGGCGCCCGCGAAACGGGGCTGTAGTTTTTGAATCCAGTCAGCCAACTGAACCATTTCGAAATAATTGCCTTTGTCCTGCAGACTGGCGGCGCGCAGCCATAAAAAGTCCGCGAGAATACCGCGAAAACTTCCCAGGGCAACCGTTGTAAAAGCAACTAAGGGCGGAGCGTTTTTGATTTTCCCGGTAAAACGCAAATGGTTTGCCTCGATGCTGTCATCGAGCTGTTTCTGAGTGTAATGAATCCCGATAAGCAAGGCGGCCGATATTAAAAATGCAGCAGTATATATTGCGGTTTTTTTAAATTTAATCATAATTTACTTCCTGATAACCAGTCCTAATTCACGACGCCTGTATAAGTACATTCCCAGCAGGAATAACGGCAGGGCCCGAAGAACAAAGTATTGTAAAAACAGTTTGCCCATTAAAGTTAATTCTATTAATTCTCCATTGGCAACGTAATTGGTAACTTCAAATTTCTGCATTGGAATTACACCGAGCAAGACAATTTTACCAACCCAGTATGCGATAAAATCGCCGGCTCCGCCGAAATAAGTAGTCCCAACCATGTAAGTGGCGACACTACCGAACATTAAATAAGACATCACGACAAATACCGCGGTCGGCATTGATAATACCGCCGCCGCCGCGCAGCCCAGCCCGGCAAGGATTATTAATTGCAGGCTAAGCACAACTACCGCACGGAAATAATTTCCCGCAAAAGTCGTTAGTTTTAATAAAAGCTTGGGGCCGTCGGCCGGCTGCGTGAAAAAAGGAGATTTTTGCATATCCGTATTGACAAAATTAACCCGGACTTCCCCGTTGGAGGCAATGAGGCCGGGCGGCAAGGTTATTTCGTTGAAAACCCCGGTCATAAATTGTCTTGGCTGGTTTTCCATGAACAGGTCGAAACCAATGAATTCTTTCTCTGCCGCTTTGCCTTCAATCTCACTTTTCTTTTCAGTGAACCTGGGAACTCCGTATCCCCAGATACCATGAGAAAGGCGCTGTTTGGAGCTGTCAACCTTATTGACGTAAAAACGATAACTGATGTATAGAGGGCGTTTTTCCTCAACCGGCAGGTTTTTATATTGCCAGGTGCGCAACTGTCCGGGCAAAAGTTCCGAAAAACTGGAGGAAACTTTAATCTTACAGGCTTTGAACGCTTTTTTAACGTTGAAATCAAGGCCAAGTTCCTGCGCCCGCGCCTGTTCTTTTTTCAGTAATTTCCCGGCGAGCTCATTAATGTCCGGTAATACCGGCATGAACACACGCCGCCCGACGAGGACTTCATTGTCAATGCGCATTTTTTCTATTTTACTGAAATCGCGGCGATTATACTGCCAGATCACGGAAAAATACACCACTGTCGCCGCGGAAAAAAGCAGTATCAGATGAATTATACAAACTCCCGTCCATTTTGACAGCCAAATTGTAATTCGGGATGCCGGTTTGCTGACCACCATGTGCAGTTCATAGTTTTCAACATCGCGGCTCATGATTTGACAGCCTAACCAGATGGAGGAAAGCGACAACACAAAAGCCACCGCCGCCAGAGAATATTTCAAGGAGATTTGAATAAATCCATGCGCCGTTCCATCACCGCTGATAGTAGTTGGGATGAAAATCACACACAAAGCCAATACGAACAGCAGGAGTTGAAAAATATGGGAACGTATCGCATTTTTAAATGTAAGTTTGATTATTGCCCAAAAAGCTTTCATCATGTAATCCCTGTTTATGCTCTAAGTCATTTATCGCCGAGAAGAGCTTTCAATTTATCATCCGCTTCTGAAACATTAGTTTCAGCGCTGTCCGTTTTTTCTATTTTTTCTTCTTTCGAATCAACAGTTTTTTCGGCGGTCAGCTTCCGCAGCTTAATATTTTCCGCTTCGGCTTTAATTTTTTCAGCTTCTTTTGCTTTTTTGACATCCGCTTTTTCCAGAGAAGCGGCACTAGGCTCTTCATTGGCGGCCAGTTTCGCAAGTACGGCTGAAGATTTATCTTCTTCTTCACTCAGGAAACCGGCAATTTGTCCGCCGCTGGTTACGCCGGAATTTTCGATGCTGTCAGCTTTTGCCCGGTCAATGACGCCGAGGAAAAATTCTTCCAGGGTACGGCGCGGGTGATCTATGATGAATTCCTCGCCTTGCAGGTTTTCGCGTAAAATCTTAATAACCTTTGCGGTAACTTCCGGTTTTAACAAAGGCATTGTAATACGGCTGGCATCAGTATCAAGCAATAATTTCTGCAATGATCCTTCCGCCCGTATTTTGCCGCCGTAAAGAATAATGGCGCGATCACAAATGTCTTCGACATCGCTTAATAAATGACTGGTAATGAGAACCGTTTTGCCGCGTTTTTTCAATAACATTATCAAGTCTTTAACTTCTTTACAGCCAATCGGGTCAAGGCCGGAAGTCGGTTCGTCAAGAATTAGTAAATCCGGGTCGTTAATCATTGCCTGCGCCAGACCAATACGGCGCGCCATGCCTTTAGAAAATTCACCGACGGGACGGCGGCGGACATGACTTAAGCCGACCATGTCAAGCAATTGTTCACTTCGATGGCGACGCTCGGTTTTAGATAAATTGAACAAAGAACCAAAGAAATCCAATGTTTCCATCGCGGTTAAATGCTTATAAAGGTATGATTCCTCAGGGAGATAGCCGATATTTTTTTTGATTTCGACAGTTTTGGGCGAACGTCCGAATACGGAAAGCGTGCCCGCGGTCGGATACAGCAGGCCGAGGATCATTTTTACCGTTGTGGATTTGCCGGAACCATTGGGGCCGAGCAAACCAAGGACTTCACCTTCCCGGACGTCAAAATCAATATCGTTGACCGCGTGGGCTTTCGGGCGGTTCCAGAAGTCCCGAAAGACCTTAGTCAGTCCAACAGATTTGACAATTGTTGCTTTGTTGTCTGTCATATTAAGCTGTCCTGTTATATATTATGTTATTAATTTAGCAATAAATGCGTTTATTCCTGAGCAGCACGGCTTTCTTCCAGAGTTAATTCCTCACCAACCCGGACCAGCCTGGCACTGTTGAAAATAATCAACAATGTACTCAAAGTATGCAGGATCGCCGCTTGAACCGGTTTCAGTTCCCCGAACACCGCCAAAACCATACCGCCAAGGACAACAACTAAACCAAGGAACAGATTCTGATTAATAATAGTACGTAATTTTTTAGATAAAAAGACGAGCAGCGGTATACGGCGCAAGTCATTTGTCATCAAAGCAATGGATGCACTATTGACGGCGATGTCGCTGCCAATCGCGCCCATCGCGATACCCAGATCGCCGGCGGCCAGGGCGGGGGCGTCATTCACGCCGTCCCCGACGACGGCGACGCATGAAGATTTTTTTATTGCTTCGACGTATTCCACTTTATCTTCAGGCAGGCATCCGGCACGGTATTCATCTATCTGGAGATTCGCCGCGATTGTTTTCGCCACGGATTCACGGTCCCCGGTAACCATGGCGCAGTGTCTTACGCCCAGGGTTTTCAAATCAGTGAGTATCCGGCCTGTTTCATCGCGAAGCTTATCCTTAAAACCGATCCAGCCGATGAGCTTATCATCCACGGCGACGTAAACCACACTCATGCCGTGAGATTCGTCATCGTGGTGTTTGCCGACGCTAAGCCCCATATTTTCGAGCCAGGCGGCGCGGCCGACACGGATTGTTTTTTTAGCGATAACTACTTCAACGCCTTTGCCGTGTTCTTCTTTGGCAGAGCCGGTTTTGCTCAGTTCCAATCCTGCTTCCCGGGCTAATTTCTGCAGAGCGATGGCAGTTGGATGGTTACTGTGAATTTCGGCGGACGCGGCAGTTTTGAGCAATTCCGCGGGAGATGTTTTACCAAGCGGGCTGAGTTTGGTTACGGACAGAATACCATCTGTTAAGGTACCTGTTTTGTCAAAAACAAAAGCACGGATTTTTGCCGCCAGTTCCAGGTGGCTGATATTTTTGATAAATATTCCAAGCCGGGCGGCCGCGGCAACCGCGGCGACAACCGCGGTTGGAGTCGCCAGCACTATCGCGCAGGGACAGGCAATAACCATTAAAGTAATTACCCGGTCCAGACTCTGCGTAAATGACCAGGTTACCCCGGCGAGCATCAAAATTGTCGGGGTGTAATATCCGGCATAACGGTCGATAATACGAACTATCGGGGTGCGCGAACTTTCCGCCGCCAAAATCATATCTTTAACTTTACCCAGGGTTGTGTCTTCGCCAATCTTGGTAACTTCCATTTCAATTTGTCCGGTCAGGTTCTGCGTACCGGCAAAAACATCATCGCCGGGAGCTTTGTCAAGAGGCAGGGATTCACCGGTGATGGAAGCCTGGTTCACGGCGCTTTCGCCTTTAAGGACGCGGCCGTCAACCGGGAAGTTTTCACCTGGGCGCACACTGATAATGTTGCCGACTTTGAGGTCCAGAGCCTGAACTTCAATTTCTTTGCCCTTAACAATTTTTCTGGCCGTGCTCGGAGTTAATTTAACCAGCTCTTCAATGGAGCGCTGTGCGCCGCTGGCGGTCCGGGATTCGATAATAATTGTCGCCAGGAGGAAAAACGCAATCAAACCGGCAATCTGGAAGTTACCGCCGGCCATTGCCGCGAGAATTGCCAGGGCAACCAGTTCATTCATGTAAACCTGGCCCTTGACTAAGTCTTTTATCGCGGTAAAAATAATCGGGCACGCCAAAGTCGTCGCGCCGATGATGGCGCTGAACATGGCGGCAAAAGTCTGGTCAGGTAAAATCCATCCCAGAACATATGAATTAATGATAAAGAAGCCGCCGATAACAGCGATGCCTATTTTTCCCATAGAACGATCGTGCCCGGTGCCTTCGGACATATTTCCGCAAACCGGACAGCTTATGCCTTTTGCGGGTTGATGTTCCGCTCCGGCATGATCGTGATCATGTCCATTGCATTGATGGTCATGCGTATGTTCATTTTTCAAGGCTTTAGCCATTTTTACGCCCCTTAGTTTAAGTCTTTATTCTTTTCTTTTAAGCAATTCAGGATTGATTTTTATACGGACTTCCTGTTTACCTCCCGTACGGCTGCTGATAATATATTTTTGATCGATTTTATCAAACACCGCAGACAAAGTATTGTTGTACAGGGCCATCAAAACCGTATCGGGATTGTGTTTGTATTCTTTGTAAATGCTGTCGAAGTAAATGCTGTCAGCTTTTGACTGGGACACGACTTCTGTTTTATAAACCGTCGCGTCAGCATGAATCTGGGCGACTTTTGTTTCAGCATCATTCTCCGCACGGACTCTGTACTCCTTCGCCTTGTCCACTAACGCGGAAGCGGCGGTACCGGCATTGGTTACCGCGCTAAAGGCGTTTTTAGTGCTCAAAGGCGGGGCGACATTGTTCAAGTCGAGGCTGATAATCTCTATGCCGCAGTTCATTTTTGCGAGATTTTTAGAGAATAAACTATAAACCTTGTCCTTATAAGCCAATTTCTGTTGAGTCAAAATGGCATCCACTTTCATGGACGCGGTTATTTGAATAACCGCGTCACGCAGGAAGGCGCGCAGCATTGTCTGCGGGCCGCGGGTTCCCGGAATATCGCCTTTTTCTATTTCGTCGGCATCCATTGGATTTTTCGGCCATGAAGTGTTTTCATAATAATCTTTCGGATTGACAATTTTGTAATTGATAACCCATTGTGTATGTATGATGTTGGCTCCGCCGGTAATGAGATAAGAGTCCTGGCCCGGAACGAGCGGCCCGCCGCGCTGGGCTTGTCCCGGAGGAACCGGGCGCCTGGCCGGCAGAAAGTTGACCCTGAGAGTCTGGCGGTTTGTTCTGAAAGTGATGAATTTGTGTATGGGGTAGGGTAAAAACCAATGCCATCCCTGATCGAAAGTGTCGATGTATTTTCCAAAACGCAGGACGATGACCGCTTCCTGAGATTTTTTCACGTAGAAATATCCTTCCAGGGTGAGAAAACGGATCAGCATTCCGAGAATTATGATTACGAGAAATATAAAAACTATCTGTAAACTTCTGACCAGGGATTTCAGGCCCGCATCGTAGAGGCTGTCCTGCTGTTCACCGGGAGCTTTTGTTGTATTTGATTTGTCCATTTGAAAAAATCTCCGCTTGTTATTTTTTCCGGGGACCGGCGATGTTAAGTTTTTCGGCATCCATTTTGAATATATCAAACGGAGCAGAATTTGTATCGAGAATCAAAGTGGTTTTTGATTTCATGATTGTGCGGAGTGAATCGAGTTTGCGCAGAAAAGCAGCCAATTCCGGACTTTTCTTGTAGGTGCTGTAATATTTCGCCGCTTCCGCATCGCCTTGAGCTCTGATCTCTTTAGCTTTCGCGGTGGCTTTCGCCAATTTTTCGTCTCTTTCGCGATTTACTTCGGTTTTTATTCTTTGAGCTTCGCTTCTGCCTTCAGCCAGGAATCTTTCAGCTTCAACTTTGCGTTCCTGAATCATGCGGTCAAAAACGCTTTTACTAATCGATTCCGGAATGTTCAGGGAATTAATTCCAACAAAACGAATTTCTATACCGGAAGATTGAGCCTGCCTGCTTAATTCTTTTAAAATTTCATCCTGAATTTGCGCCAGGCGCATTTTTTTAGAATCAACATTAACCAGTTGACCGAAATTATAACGTCCGAAAACCTCGAGAGTAATTCCACGCATCCAGTTGTTGAGCTGCGCTTCTCCTTTGCGGATTGTCACAAAGGAACTGTAAAACTTTTTCGCGTCAACAATGCGGTAATTGATAAAAATACCGACGATTATATTTTGATTGTCCCGGGTTGAAGTCTCCTGTCCGTCCTTGCCCGCGATTCCTGAGAAACAGCGGAAGCGGCGGTCAAAGCGGTATACTTTCTGGATCGGGAAGGGCCATCTGAGGTGCAGTCCCGGTTTGATGGTTTCTTCGCTTGGAGTCCCGAGAGTCGTTACTATCGCGGTTTCAGTTTCCGCAATTTGAAATGAGAATATCGTCATCAGAAAAAACGCGGCAACGATAAAACCTAACAGCAAGGTCGGCCAATGAGTGAAAAACTTGTTCTTTGTCGTCATAACTTTCTGACTCCTTTATATAATTACGTTATTTGTTTTATTTCTGACTGATAGCGCCAAGATCCGCGTCGATCAGATCAAGCCGCTGTTTTTGCTCGAAATTTAATTCATAGACTTGATATGGCATTGAAGCGCTGACTATAAACTTGCGAATATTAGCGGTATCTTTTTCAAGGAAGGCTAAATAAGTACGCAGTTTGTAAATTCCCGGCATGATTTCAAAAGCTTTCAATTGTTTTTCGAAACGCTCACTTTCAGCTTTTGCCACGGTTTTCACCCGATACCTGTAGCCTTCCGCGATAGCGACGATGTTTGCCACCTGGGACTGGATTACCGGCAGAGTGCTTGAACGATAAGCTTTGGCCTCCAATATCTGAGTTTCCTTATTCTCAAGAGCTTCAATAACTTTTTGGAAGCTCTTGGCGACATCCCCGACCGGTGGGTGAACATCAAGCAGGTTTACCCGCACAATTTCAACTCCCAGGTCAATAGCGTCAACAGCGTTTTGAATTCTTGAGTGGAGAGTTTCTGCTGCTTTGTGGCGATCATAAGACATTATCGACATAAAATCGACGCTGGCAAAATATCTGGTCGCTTCCATTTCGCCAATGTTCTTGAGTACTTTTTCCGCATTGCGGTAATTATAGGCAAAATTGATAAGTTTGTCTTTTTTTATCCGGTACTGGATAGGAATTGACGAACTCAGAAATGAAACCGGGGTGGCATTGCTTTGCGACAGGATGTTTTTTCTGCCGACAAGAGTTTTTTTCTGAGTTTCCCGGGCAATGGCCTTTTTAAAAATCGCGTTTGGTTTTACCGCTACTAAATATTTTGCTTCCGCGGCAGAATGTTTCCGGGTCCATAAAATGATTCGCGGAATATTTTCTTTGTGCTTCCCGGGTTCGCTGTGCGCGCCAATCGTAATCTGATGAATTTCGGAACAGGAATAACGCGCAATTTTTCCAAAGGGATAAGGAAGCGTCAGGTAGACTCCCGGAGGGAGTTGTTTTTTGCTGACGATTTTGCCGAAACGCTGCCTGATGCCGACTTCGTTGGGGCCGATTTCCTGAATGCAGGTAAAAGCCCACAAAACCAGTATCCAAACGACGAATATGGGAAACATGGCTTTTCCGATAAAATGGTAAATCCATGTACCTGAGACTTTGAAGCCGAATTGATAGTCGAGGGTGTCGGCGATATTGCGCATGACGCCGCCCGGTTCAGTAAATAAAGCAAGCAGGCGGCTTTCAAATACGGGGCGTGGTTCTTCGATTGTCCGCGGGCGGTAAAACTCAACAAGCAGGTTAAAAACAAACTCAGCTCCCAGAACGATATAAACGACAATGATGATTCGTGAAGTGTAATAATCAGCCCGCGGCAGGAGTTTATCGGATAAAAGAGTGGAAATCCCGGCGGCCAGCAGAACCACAAAGCCCAGGATCAGCCAGGCTCCGAGCGGCTGCAGCCAGCGGAAAGTTTTAGCGCGCGACTGTCCAACCAGGAAAGCCCCGGCAAAAATACTTATCAGCATAAGAATACCTGAAACGAAAGCGGAGA
Organism: uncultured Victivallaceae bacterium; assembly: GCA_964515915.1. Classification (GTDB taxonomy): domain Bacteria; phylum Verrucomicrobiota; class Lentisphaeria; order Victivallales; family Victivallaceae; genus JAHOYW01. The sequence continues at coordinate 26,450 of CAZEXM010000003.1, read as the reverse complement.
GATTTGCGTCGGCAGGCAATGTTGCCGCATCTTCAGGCCTTGCTCCCCAGCTTGAATAAAAACTGGAAACAATCACCGCGAGGATTAGCGCGCCAAGCCCGGCGAGGACAAATGGAGCAAATTTTTTGTAATTTTCGAAAGAGCGCCCGGCGGTAAAACGAACGTCTTCCTCAATATTCAAAATATTATTTTTCTTGCGGTTTGCCAGCAGCAGTTTTTCTTCTTCCTCGCGGGCGGCGGATGTTGACATCAAGCCGTAAAACATTGCGCTGAAAGCGAATAAAGCCGCCAGGCAATAAGGCAGAACAGCTAAGTTAAAGGTATCTGAACCGGCAAAATTTGACGCGATTCCGAGGGTCAATATCAGAATAGCGAGAATCAGGGCTCCGATGCCGCCAAGGACGGATAATTTAGTCATTAATTTAGAATTATCGACTTCCTTGCTAAGGCTTTGTTTATCTACCATCAATCTAACCTCAGTTTTATGTTAAATTATAATTAGGGTAATTAATCTGCTTCCATTACTGCCTGTTAAATATACTAAACCCGCATAATCTACCACCTAAACAAAACAAGAGCAAACGGTTTTATCTAAAAACTATATAAATGCATCTAAAAGTGTCTATCCGTGCTCCACAGGCGCCGGGGCGCAACATGTGTTTTTAGAAGAGCGAGAAGGAGCAACGGGGCCGGCGGATTGCCGCTGGACTCATTTTTATTATTTAAAGAAGCCGTCAAAAAATAAGCCCGGCCGCTTATCAGCCGCGAATTACTGCTAATATCTCGTCGCGTCTGGCCTTCATCAGACATTCGTCATCAGCTTCAACAATCAAACGCAATAAGGGCTCGGTGTTTGAAGACCGGACATTAAACCACCAATTTTTGTATTCAACACTTAAGCCGTCTAATTCAAATTGCCTGCCGTCGGCATATTTTTCCTTCAATTCAGCCAGAATGGTTTTGGCATCCGGTACTTTTGAATTAATTTCTCCACTGAAAGCGTATTTGCGTAAAGGCGCGACCAGTTCACTGCTGGTTTTTCCGCTTTTGCAGATAAGATTGGCAAATTTAATGAAAGCCAGACCCTGCGATTCGGCGGTGTAGTTCTCTCTGAAATAATAGTGCCCGGAAAGTTCGCCGGCAAAAACCGCGTCGTATTCACGCATTTGAGCTTTGATGAAAGCATGTCCGACACGCGACATAACGGCAGTGCCGCCGTTTGCCTCAATGCATTCCCTGACCGCGCGGCTGCTGCGCAGGTCATAAAGAATTGTCGCCGGCCCGTCCGCTAAAATATCCTGTGCGATTAAGGCGGTAAATAAATCCATCGGGATAATTTCGCCTTTGTCGTCGATAAAACCGCAGCGGTCAGCGTCCCCGTCGAATGCCGCGCCGAAATCAGCGCCGACTTCCTTGACTTTCTCCCGGACAGTGTCCAGCGTACTCAGTTTTAAAGGATTGGCTTCATGGTTCGGAAAAGTTCCGTCGAGTTCTTTATACAGTGGAATTATCTCAAAAAATTCCTCAATTCCGGCGCTTTCAAAAGACCCCATGGCGTTAGCGTAATCAACGACAACTTTTAATTTGCGGTCAACCCTGGCATGTTTTCTCAGGAATTCCGCGTATTCCGGTGCGATATCATAATTGGAAACAGTTCCGGCTTTATCACATTTGCTCCAGGATTCTCTATTGACAATGCCTTCGATATCCATAATGCCGGTGGCTCCGCTGATTGGTACCGCCTTTGCCCGGCACAATTTAAAACCGTTCCATTCGGCCGGGTTATGCGAAGCTGTAATAATAACACTGCCGTCGGCGCCCAGTTTGCCGTTGGCAAAATAAGACATTGGAGTTGAACACATTCCGAGATTAATAACATCCGCGCCCTGTTCGGTCATTCCTTTGGCCAGAGCCGCGAATAATGGAACTGAATGCGGCCGCATGTCGTGTCCGACAACAATTTTTTCAGCACCGGTAAACTCTACATAAGCGCGGCCGATTTTTTCCGCGATTTCCTCGTTTAACTGTTCGGGATAAATTCCGCGAATATCATATGCTTTGAAAATTCCGGCCATTTGCTTCTCCTTAAAAATTATGATTTGGAATAAGTGTAAAAAATACATCCTGCAAGAACAAAATGCAAACAAAAGTGAGTTATAAAAAAATAAAAACTGGAAATGCTGGATCCCGGAAATCGACAAAGTTTCTATCTTCGAAAAAATATGGCTATCCAAAGAAGCTTATTACTTTCAGGGCTTGCAGAAGTATCATTCCGGCAATATGGTATTGTATTAATCAATACGGAGATTGAAAGTGCAGGCACTTAAACAAATTCAGGTCGTCCTTGGAGACCGCTCTTATAAGATAATGCTCAAAGCAGGGATTCTACAGAATTTAAACAAGGTCCTGAGCGAATTCTGCTCAAAGCGTTCCACCCTTACTATAACTGACAGCAATGTCGGCCCTTTGTATTTTGACAGGATCGAACAGCTGAAACATTGTGATTCTTCAAAATTTGTTTTTCCCGCCGGTGAAAAACATAAAACTATTGAGACGGTTACTGACATTTGCCGTAAAGCTGTTGAGCTTGGACTTGACCGGAAATCCCTGATTTTGGCTTTAGGCGGCGGGGTTTGCGGAGATATGGCCGGCTTCGCGGCGGCGGTTTACATGCGCGGAATCGGCTTTATTCAAATACCGACCAGCCTGCTGGCAATGGTTGACTCCAGCGTCGGCGGCAAAACCGGCGTTGACCTGCCCGAGGGTAAAAACCTGGTCGGGGCGTTCTGGCAGCCTGAATTGGTGATTATTGACCCGGAAACCCTGAAAACTCTGCCCGCGGAAGAACTGCGTAACGGCTTAGCTGAGGTCGTTAAATATGGAATGATTCAGGATTGGGACTTTTTCCAGCTTCTCGAAAAAAATATTGACGCTTTAAAAAATCTGGATATGGATTTTTATACGTTGCTCATCGAACGCTGCTGTGAACTCAAAGCCGAAGTCGTCACGCAGGATGAGCGCGAAAACGGCCTGCGGGCCATCCTGAATTACGGCCATACTTTCGGGCATGCGGTGGAACTGCTTTCAAACTTTGACATCGCGCACGGCGCGGCGGTGGCTGTCGGCATGGCGCTTGCCGTCGAACTTGCCGTTATGAGCGGGAGAGTCAACAGGGATTATGCCGGTCGCCAAAATTCCCTGCTGGAAAACCTGGGCCTGCCGACTCGTGTTCCAAGCGGTTTCGCGCCCGAAAAAATTTATGCCGCGATGCTTCATGACAAAAAAACATTAGCGTCAAAAATCAAGTTGATTTTACCGGCCGCGCCCGGAGCGGTTTCAATAGTTGACGATCTTGATTCAGATTTAATTATCCAGGCTGTAAGGAATTGCTGTGACTAATCAGGAAGCTTATATCATTTTAAACATGGTTTCGGGCGTGGGAACCGCGCGTTTCAAGGCATTGGTCGAAAACTTCGGCGAGCCGCACAAAATTTTTGCGCAGAACAGCGGCGATATTTCCCGGATAAAGGGTATCAGTGAGGCTTTGGCCGACAAAATAATTCACTGGGAACGGGATATCGACCTGCGTGCCGAGTTGGAATTCGCGAAAGTGGGCGGAACTCAAATTATTACTCTGGCTGATGGCGAATATCCTGAAATCCTGAAAGGAATCTACGATCCTCCTTTGTGCTTATATGTGCGCGGCAAACTATCCGGCTTCAGTTATAATTCATTGGCGATTGTCGGTTCCCGGCGGGCAACTATTTACGGGCGTAAAATGGCGAGACATCTCGCGGAGGCAGCGGTCCTGGCGGACTGGAAAGTGATTTCCGGCCTGGCTTTTGGAATAGACGCGATAGCGCATCAGGCGGCGCTTGAGGCCGGCGGCATAACGGTGGCGGTACTGGGAGGCGGCCTGTCCCGGATCCACCCTCAGGAACACGTTCCATTGGCGCGCGAAATCATTGAAAGCGGCGGAGCTTTGATAAGCGAATTTCCAATGAAATTTCCAGTAAACCGGCAATCTTTTCCGCGGCGCAACCGCATCGTTTCCGGCTTAAGCCAAGCGGTGCTGGTTGTTGAAGCGGGACTTAGGAGCGGTGCGCTGATTACCGCCAATTTGGGAATGGAACAGGGCAAAGATATTTTCGCGGTTCCCGGGCACGTGGATAATCCACAGGCCAAAGGCTGTCACAAACTCATTAAACAAGGCGCGAAATTGACCGAAGATTTTAATGATATTTTAGAAGATTTAGAAAATTTACCGGGTTTTGGACGTATGGAGGCCTATGAGAATGCCGGCAATGAATTCAACGAGAACATTGAAGCGTCAAGACCTGCAAACATGAGTGAAAGCGAATATCAAATTATTCAACTGCTACAGGGTGAAGCAAAATCTTTTGATTCTTTAGCTGGTAACAGCGATATTCCGGTTGCCGCCCTGAACGCTCTGCTGACGAAAATGGCGATGAAAATGATGCTGGTTCAGCATCCCGGAAAAATTTATTCATTGCGCGGCTGAAGCAAAACTACATATTGCCGGAAGGCAGGGAAATACCTTTTATCTTCTTATACAAGGCGACTGCGTAAGAATCAGTCATGCTGGAGATAAAATCCAAAATACTTAATAAACGGATATATGGGTCAATAAGCCATTCGTGATCGTCCATTCGGCAATAACTCTCAGGAATGAGCTGCAGCATTTTTATGCTGCGGTAAGACGCTTTCTCCCCCTTTAACCTGGCTTCCGCGCAATTATTCACGGCGGCGGCAAAGGTGTTGAGCAAGCCTTCCGTGAGCTCAAAACCGGCGGCTTCTATTTCCACTGCCCGCTGGTAGGTATAAATATCATCCGCACTGCGCTGTTGAATTATTTGCAGCGCCGCGTTTGAAGGAATTAATTCCACTAAAGCCTTATTTAATTCGCCGGCTAAAATTTCATCATGCTTTTTGATAAAAACTTCAATCAGCTCAGCAATGAGTTTGCCGATGGCTTTGGCGCGCATAAATTCAACCTTGCGCACCGGATCCTGCAAAGTCTTAATATATTTTATCACTTTCGCATCGTCAATGACGCGCATGAATAATTCCTCTATTTCGCCGTAGGAAATAATGCCAAGCTTATGCCCGTCTTCAAAATCGACAATGTGATAAGAAATATCATCAGCCGCTTCAACCAGGAACACTAATGGATGACGGCTCCAGGCGTAGTCCCGGCCCGGCACTCGGCGCAAACCGGTATTTGCCGCGACCCGGGCGAACAAATCACGGTCATCCTGAAAAAAATTAAACTTTTTAGCGCCTATTCCGGACAGTTTTTTTATGTTTACTGCTTCAATCGGGTATTTGGCAAAAGCCGCGAGTGTCGCGCAGGTAAGCTGCATTCCTCCGACATTGTCGGGCATTTGTAATTTTGCCAACACCCTGAAGCCCTGGGCGTTACCTTCATAATTGACGATGTCGGCCCGCTGTCTGTCCGTCATTTCCCGGCTCATCTTCCCGCCAATAACGGAATGACAGAACCAGTCTCGAATAGTTTCTTCGCCCGCGTGTCCCAGCGGGGGATTGCCAATATCGTGCGCCAAACCGGCCGCGGCGACAATCGCGCCGATATCACTGGGTTGAATCGCTCCAAGTTCATGGTTCGCGCAAATGTATACTCCAACGCCGGTACCTAAAGAACGTCCGACACAAGCGACTTCCATGCTGTGCGTCAAACGGGTGCGGACATAATCATTTTCCGCTAAAGGAAACACTTGCGCCTTATCCTGCAGGCGCCGGAAAGCCGATGAAAAAGAAATACGGTCAAAATCCTGTTGAAAAGGAGATCGTCCGGGAACAAACTCCGCCGCCCCGCTCCTGCCGAGGCGTTGTGATGATAGCAGTTTTTTCCATTCCATAGGAAACTCTCCTCAGCCCGGTTCAAAATAATGTTTTTGAAGCCGCGGTGTACGTTCAGCGATATTTGAAAGATGGTCAACGAAACAACATCAGCAATATAGCGGGAATCAGCTTGAATGTCAAGTGTCCGGCGGGATTTTTTTAATGTCGTTCAACGTTCCGCTTGTGATGTATTAGAACACGCCTTATCCTTGAAATGTTGACCAATGTTCAGTGAGGCATTACGATTACACATATAAATTAAGCTGCTATTCCTGTTCGTTTGCTTGCTTTTCGGGAAGTTTAATGCTATCTTCTTTTCGAATGGAAACGGACTGATTTGTATAAAATTGAGAAATGGTTAAATTTTGCGAGGCAAAAATGTCAGAACAAATAAACGTACAATGTTACCGGTGTAAAACCGTTTATAAACTGGAATACGAATTAAGAGGGCAACTCGTCGAATGCACGGTTTGTAATACTATTTTTGTAGTTCCGGAACTTGGCGAAGGCCACGACGGCAAAATCCTGAAGACAAACCCTTATGTTGAAGAAAGTTCTGACGTGGATCAAGACTCCTGTCTGCATACAAGCCCGAAATTTGATTCCGCAGACTTATCGACCAAGACTAAAACTATTAAGTTGTCCAGAACCAGTTGCGGGATGGTTCCCGATGTGGATGATAAGTTCGGTACTTGTGAAGCGCACGGTCGTCAGCATTACAGAAAACAGCATGATGCCGGGAAAAATATTTTGGATGACTTTGCGGATACAGAGGCTAAAACTGCCGGGAAAGCTGCTTCAAAATGGTGGCCTTTTGGAAGCAGGAAGAAATAACTGCATGATAATTCTGTAAAGGAGTTACAGCTTCGTGAGCGTGTGCAAATGTTTTATGCAATTGTCCCGTTAAAACAGGAAGTGATGAAATGACGGCTCAACTTGGTTTGGAATCTATCAGGAACATCGGCATTATTGCTCACATTGATGCCGGCAAAACAACCCTTTCCGAGCGTTTTCTCTTTTATTCGGGCAAGACTCACCGCATTGGTGATATTGACTCGGGCAGTACCGTAATGGACTACCTTGATGAAGAACGAAGCCGCGGCATTACTATTGTTTCCGCCGCCGCCACCTTTAAATGGGCGAATTATGATAAAAGCGCCCTGATTCATTTAATAGACACTCCCGGGCACATCGATTTCACCGCGGAAGTGGAACGTTCCATCCGGGTTTGTGACGGTGCGGTGGTAATTTTCAGCGGTGTCGAGGGGGTTGAGGCGCAAAGTGAAAAAGTTTGGCATCAATCATCCGGTTACAATGTTTCTAAAATCGCGTTCATTAATAAACTTGACCGGCTTGGCGCGTCATTTGAGCGTACCGTAAAAGATATTAGAGACAAATTTCCTTCAATAAAAATCACTCCTTTTCAAATCCCCGATGGCGTGGAATCGGATTTTAAAGGAATTATTGATTTGCTCCACATGAAATATTTACGTTTCGGGGGAGTGGAAGGTTCCGAAGTATCCGTTGAAACCATCCCCGCGGAACTTTCAGCGGCAGGCGAAACCGCCCGCGACCTGTTTCTGTCTGACATTGCCGAACTGTCCGAAGACATTGCCGGGCTTTATCTTGAAGAACGGAAAATTCCCCTTGACTTGCTCAAATCTGAAATTCGACGTTTGGTTATCGACAACAAGCTTTGTCCGATTTTTGCCGGTTCCGCCAAAAAGAATATCGGTATTCAAGCCCTGCTTGACGCGGTTATCGATTATTTGCCGAGCCCTGCCGACCGTCCCGTTTATCCCGCGTTCAGTGCTGAAAAGCATGAAAAAACTGAAGTTGATGTTGACGATCCTCATTTTTGCGGCCTGGTTTTCAAATTAGTCGCCAGCGGCAGCGCGGATTTATTGTACCTGCGGAGTTATTCCGGTAAATTGAAGGTTAATGATACCCTCGTCAACACTAGGAATGGTAAAAAAGTCCGGATAAAACGAATTTTGCGCCTTTATTCTAAAAACATTGATGCTATTGACGAAATCGGCCCGGGCGACATTGTCGGGATAATCGGCCCGGATAATGTTTTTACCGGCGACACTTTATGCAGCGGCGCGCGGCAGGTGCTGCTCAATAAAATAGATTTCCCGGAACCGGTAATTTCAATGGCGCTGGAACCAAAATCCGCGAACGACAAAGACCGTTTACATTCCAGCCTGGGCTTGATGTGTCGCGAAGACCCCACTCTTGAACTGGAACAAAGCAAAAATACCGGACAACTGATTCTTTCCGGCATGGGCGAGCTTCATCTGGAGATTTGCACCCACCGCCTGCAAAATGAGTTCAGGGTCAATATCCGCTACGGCCAGCCGCGGGTCGCGTTCCGTGAAACTTTGCTCAAAGCCTGTTCCATACGGGGTGTTTTTGACAAATTCGTCGGCGATAAGGAATTATACTCGGAGGTGGATATCGAACTGGAACCGGCAAAGCTGCTGCAGGGAATCAGCATCAGCTCGACAGTCGCGGCCGGCAATCTTCCGGAATCATGGATTCAAACTGCTCGGGACACACTCTTCGCGTCCCTCAGGACCGGCGGCAATCTGGGATATTCATTAACTTACATAAAAGCCACAATTACAGCAGTTCGCGGCAGCCTGGAAAAAACCACTGACGGTTCTGTTGCGGGGGCCGTTATTGACGCCGTCAACAAGGCGATTGCCCGGGGCACAAAATTAATGGAGCCTTTAATGAAACTGGAGATAAACGCGCCCGAAGCGGTTATCGGCGAAATTACCGCTTACCTGCAAATGCGCCGCTGTATTATTACCGGCATTGACAGCGTGGCAAGTTCCAAAATATTACGTTGTGAAGTTCCGCTGGCGGAAATGTTCGGTTTCAGCTCCGCGCTGCCCAAACTGTCCGGCGGGCGGGCTTCGTTCAGTATGGAGCCCTTCGGTTATCAGGAAATTTCCCCGGAAGACCTTCAGCGCCTGGGAAACAACAATGTCATCAGTTTTTAAACACGGGAAATTGCAGCATTGCAGATTTGGTGATATAATAATATTAAAAAGGGTGTTTCCATGCAGGTAAAATTATTTAAATGTCTCTCTCTTATATTTTTAGCAGGCTTATCAAATATTCTCCCGGCAGCGGAGCAAATGAAAAATGTTCCATATATTGTTTTGCGGCGTTCGCCCCGCAAAAAGGTACTCTTTATGGGTACAGTTGTCCTGTCCCGTTCGGTAAGCCTTTCTTTTCTGAACAATGTTCAACTTACCTATGTCGTTCCAGTAAATGAAGAAGTGCGCGGCAAAATCATTGATTCCGAAGGAAAAAGTATCCGTGAGGGAGACATCATTGCCAAGGCCCGTAACATTAAACAGCAGATTATAGTAAATATTTGTACGCAAAAATTAAAAAAAATGAAAGTGGCGCTGCAAGACGCCCGTCTAAACCGCCTGCGCATTGAAAAACTATATAAGCGGCATGTTTTCAGTGAACGCCAGCACGAGGAAGCGGAAAACGAATATTTACAGGCAGGCAGCGACTATGATGTCTGTCGTCTGGAGTTGCTTGAAGCCAAGACAAACTTGAATAATATGATTTTGCGCGCGCCTTTTTCCGGAGTGGTTGAAAAAGTTTTCGCGGCGGCCGGCAGTTCACTATGCGACGATAAGCCGATTCTTATTTTGTCGGTGTTTGATCCGATTTACATAAAAGTGAAACTCCATGACGTTTTAACGGATTTACTTTGCGTCAATGATAAATTCAATGTTTATCCAACGGGTTTTATGCAGCACTATCCGGGTTGGCTTAGAACTCAGGAAATATTTACCAGTTATATTGAGTTGTCGGTAAAGAACTATTTACTTCCTAAACGGAAATTAACTCCTGAAGAGGAAAAATTGCCCAAAATATATACTCAGGTAAGGATGATAAAAATAGCGGAAATGCCGGACATTCAATTATGGGTTCCAACCAACGCCGTAAAAAAAGACGAAGAAGGTTCATATATTTGGATCGCATCGAAAAATGCTTCGCAAAAAAATTCTGAAACGACTCCGGTTATCACGGTCAAAAAAATTCGTGTTAAACCTAAAAATATGTTCGTACAAAGACGTTCCACACAATATCAAGCTCTTGAAACCGCAACAAAATTAAAGGATTCACAAATTATTCTGGTTAAAACTTCAGACAAGCTGCTTGATGGCGGAAAAGCTATTATGCATGATTACAGCTGGCTCTTCCAGCCTCAGGAAAAGGTTTGGGTATCAATTCCCCGATTGTCCAAACACATTTATATTGTTTCGCTGGATTCTTTAAAAACGTTTGAAGGCCGTAACTTTATTTTTGTTATTGACACAAACAATAATGTCATACCTGTAGATATATTCGTTTATAACCGTTCCGGCAAAACCGCGGAAATTATTGGGAAAAACCTCCAGCCGGGAATGAAGATAATTTCTTCAAAAGCTAATGGAAAGGATTATCTCGGCAGAAAGGTTAAGCTGGGGAAAAAGCTAAGTTTTTGACCTTTGTTCTCATTTTTTAATTCATATTTTTTATCCCGCAGGATTTCGCCACCCGGCGGGGGCTGAAAATCAAAAATCTTTACATTGACTTCAAAAAAAGACGCATTTCCGTAATGTATTTTTGTTTTTTTGTACTATTCTCATTTTAATTTACTCGCTGAAGGGCTATATTAAAGTTGACTTTGCCCAAAACCCTACATTAATAAAAAAAGGAAAGTGCACACAGTGAAAGAAGTCAGAGTTGGAATCATCGGATTCGGAACAGTTGGTGCCGGCGTGGCGGCTAACATCTTGAAAAACGGCGAGACAATCGCCAAACGCACGGGCGTAAAATTAACGCTCGCTAAAATTGCGGATCTGGACATAAGGACGGATCGCGGCGTAAGCGTTCCCGCCACAACCTTGACGACAGACACGACAGCGCTTATTAATGAAGTCGATGTGGTGGTTGAATTAGTTGGCGGAACCACTATGGCGAAAGATTTCATCCTGCAGGCCCTGAAACTGGGCAAACCATGCGTTACCGCGAATAAAGCTTTAATCGCGGAACATGGAGAAGAAATTTTCGCCGCGGCGGCGGAATCCAAAGCGGACGTTTATTATGAAGCAAGCGTAGCCGGAGGGATTCCGGTAGTCAAAGCCTTGCGCGAGGGTTTGGTTTCCAACCGTATTAAACGTATTTACGGAATAATGAACGGTACCTGTAATTATATTTTAACCCGCATGGAACGCGAAGGCCTGGATTTTGAAACTATCCTCAAAGACGCCCAGGAGCTCGGTTATGCGGAAGCGGAGCCGGCACTGGATGTCGACGGCTTTGACACGGCTCACAAAGCAAGTATTCTAGCCGCTTTAGCTTACGGCGAATGGTTCGGCATGGCCCCGATTTATGTTGAAGGAATCAGGGACATTTCTCTGCTGGATATAAAATTCGCGGGCGAACTCGGCTACCGGGTTAAACTTCTGGCGATCATCAAACAAGTGGACCGCGACGTGCAAATTCGCGTTCATCCCGCTTTGATTTCAAAAAACACCATGCTCGCCAATATTTCAGATGTCTTTAACGGCGTAATGATTGACGGCGATACGGTCGGCGAAACCCTCTTCTACGGCCGGGGAGCCGGGCGCGACGCTACCGCCAGCGCGGTTGTCGCGGACCTGGTTGATGTCGCCTTGAACCTGAAGCACAATGCGGCTGAACGTATTTCGGCGTTCCGGCCGGGTTCTCAATTCAATGAGCTGATGCCAATGGACGAGATCATGTCAAGATATTACCTGCGCGTGCAGGTCAAAGACGAAGCAGGCGTTGTCGCTGAAATCGCGGCTATTCTCAGTAAACAAAACATCAGTATTTCCAGCTTTATCCAGCGCGAAGCGCATTCCGAAGGGAACGTGCCCTTGTTAATCCTGACTCATCAAGCCCGGGAAAAACAGATTAAGGCCGCAATCCTTGAATTTGAACAACTTGCTGTAGTCTGCGGCAAAGTAAAACTTATTAGAATTGAGGATATATAGTCATGTCCGGACAACATACTGTTGAAAAAATCGGCGGAACCTCCATGAGTCGTTTCGACGAAATTATGAACAATGTAATTATTGCCGGGCGCTCGGGCGCGGAACTTTACAATCGTATTTTTGTGGTCTCCGCCTATGGCGGCATCACGGATTTATTGCTCGAAAACAAAAAAACGGGTAAAGCCGGGATTTACGGAAAATTCGCTCACGGCAGTGATGAGTGGGAAGCAAAACTGGAAGAAACCCGTCAGGCAATGATCAAATGCAACCGCTCTTTTGAAAGCATCGGCTTGAACCAGGAATTGGCGGACAGTTTCGTCAATGAACGCCTTGCCGGCATCAAAACTTTTCTTAACGATTTAATGCGCCTGCGCTCTTTCGGACATTTTAACCCGAAAGATTATCTGCCGGCAACCCGCGAATTCCTGAGTGCTTTCGGCGAAGCCCACAGTGCTTATAACTCGACTGAAATTTTAAAAAAACATGGCGTTAATGCCGTATTTGTTGACCTTAGCGGCTGGAAGGAAACCGAATTCCACTCCATGGACGACGCTATCAGCCTGGCGTTTAAAAATATGGATTTCGCGACATGTATGCCGATTGTAACCGGTTACGTCAAATGTGCGGAAGGCATTATGAACCGTTTTAACCGCGGCTACAGCGAAATCACTTTCAGCAAGCTGGCGGTTTTGACCGGCGCCAAAGAGGGGGTCATTCACAAAGAGTTCCATCTCTGCACGGCCGATCCCAAACTGGTCGGCGCGGACAAAGTAAAAATCATTGGCAATACTAATTTTGATATCGCCGATCAACTTTCAGATATGGATATGGAGGCGATTCACGCTAAAGCCGCGAAACAGATGGAAATGAAAAATATTTCCATTCGCATCAAAAATGCTTTTGAACCGGAACACGAAGGCACTTTAATCAGCCGGGATTTTATTTCCGGACATCCCCGGGTGGATATGATTTGCGGACGCAAAGACATTGTCGCGCTGGAAGTGTTTGACCCGGAAATGGTCGGAGTCAGCGGTTATGACTACAGACTGCTGAAAAGTTTCGCCGAATGCGGGATCAATATCATCGCCAAAAATACCAATGCCAATACCATTACGCATTATGTTTCAGAAAAATCCAAAGAACTGGATAAATGCACGGACAGCTTGAAAAAACATTTTCCCGGAGCCAAAATCTCCATTTTCAAAGTCGCGATTGTCGCGGTGATCGGCAGCAATATGAATATCCCCGGATTTTTATCACGCGCGGCTAATGCCTTAGCCGGGGCGGATATCAATGTTCTCGCCCTGACTCAATGTATGCGCCAGGTAAATATGCAATTCATTATTGAACGCGATTGCTTTGACCAGGCGCAAATAGCTTTGCATAAAGAATTTGTGGAACGCGATCAGGCCTAAGTTTCCGTATTTTTTTTGTTTCCGTTTAAAATTCTTTTTCCCATGCGCTGCGCAGGAGTTCCGCTGTTTTTTCAATTGCTTCCGGGACGCAGCGCGTGTCCGCCAACACCGGCATGAAATTAGTGTCTCCACCCCAGCGCGGTACTATGTGCATGTGTAAATGATCGGCAATTCCCGCTCCCGCGGCGGCGCCGAGATTGAAACCGGCGTTGAAAGCATCAGGAGCCATTGCCGTCTGTAAAACTTTTTTGCAGTCAACACACAAATCCATTAATTCGTGACGTTCTTCCGCTGTCAAATCAGCTAAATCCCCGACGTGCCGGTAAGGCGAAATCAACATGTGCCCCGAATTGTAAGGAAAGCGGTTAATCATTACAAAACAGTTTTTGCCGCGGTAAATAATGAGGTTTTCCTCCCCTGACCGGGGATTATATTGTTCATTATCACACAGAAAACAACTGTCTTCTTCTTCGCCGCGGATAAATTCAATGCGCCATGGCGCCCAGAGGGGACGATTTGAGCTCATGATTTAAAACTCCTCTTTTTTTTATGTTTTCTCGATTTAACTCTTGATTTTTTTTACAATTACAGTATATTCAATAGCTTTGATTGTCTAATAATATAACGAAATTATATATATTGAATATAACTTAAAATCGAGGTAGTTCAAAATGAAAAAGAAGATACATCCAAAATACGGTGATGCGAAAATCACTTGCGCATGTGGACAGGCCTGGGAAACTAAATCAACTTTACCTGAAACTAAAGTTGGTATTTGCGCCAAATGCCACCCGTTTTTCACTGGTACGCAGAAATTTGTCGATACCGCCGGCCGGGTGGAACGCTTCCGTCAGCGTTACGCGAAAAAAGACAATTCTTAAACTTTTTACTCCGCCTGCAAACGAATTATACTCGTTTTGCAGGCGTTTTTTATTAAAATTCCGGTTTATTGGGAGAGATTGATGACTCCACAGGAAATTTCAGGATATATTGACGGCCTTAAAGATCACTTTAAGGAACTCGAACAACGCCTTTCCGATCCGTCAATCTACAGCAAGCCGCTTGTGGCTAAAGCTGTTTCCCGGGAACACCGCAAGCTTGATAATTTATTTAAAGACTTTGAAGCCTGGAAAAGCGCGCTTGTGGAAATAGAGGAAAACAAAGAACTGCTGCAGGAAGAGGATGACGAAGAACTGAAGGAAATGATTAGTGCCGACCTCGAGGTTTTAGAAATTAAAGCCGAAAAACTTGAAAGCGGCATACAATTGGCGCTGCTTCCCCCCGATCCCAACGACGCGCGTAATATCATTGTCGAAATACGGCCGGCCGCCGGCGGTGATGAAGCCGCCCTGTTTGCGGGTGAACTTTTACGTCTTTACACACATTATTCCGAGAGCAAAAACTGGAAGCTGGAAGTTCTCGGCCAAAGCGCCAGCGATCTTGGCGGAATCAAATCAGTGGCGTTTTCATTATCGGGCGACAGCGTTTATTCGCGCATGAAATACGAAAGCGGCGTGCACCGGGTACAGCGTGTGCCGGCAACGGAATCCGGCGGACGTATTCACACTTCCACGGTAACGGTCTCAGTAATGCCTGAAGCTGAAGAAGTTGAACTCAATTTAGATCCCGCGGAATTACGGGTTGACGTATTCCGGGCTTCCGGCCCGGGCGGCCAGTGCGTGAATACTACTGACTCGGCAGTCCGTATAACCCATATTCCGACCGGCGTATGCGTGGTCAGCCAGCAGGAAAAATCTCAACATCGCAACCGCGAAATAGCTATGCGTATTTTGTGCGCCCGCCTGCTTGAAGTCAAGCAGCAGGAAGAAGCCGACAAACAGGCTGCCGACAAACGTGCCCAAGTTGGAACAGGCGACCGGAGCGAACGCATCCGGACTTATAATTATCCTCAAAACCGCGTAACAGATCATCGTTACAACATCACGCTTTATCATTTGCCGCGGGTTCTCGAGGGCGAATTAGACATTCTTCTTGATCCGATTATCTCCATCGACTGCGAACGTCAACTTGAAGCATTAAATAAATAAGCTCAAAATCAAAAATCTCTTGTGGAGACTTTTGCAATTGCCTCTAATGACTGTTAAGTTATTTGATTAACTATATACAAATATTCTGGAGCACGGTAAAATTATGGCTAACATGATAAAAGCCTGGTTGGAATGCGTTCGCTGCAATAAAAAATACGATCTGGAAAAGGTCCGTTATAATTGTACATGCGGCGGAACGCTTGATATGCGGCGCGATTTGTCGTCCGTTGACGGGCGGAAACTTAAACGGCTCTGGGAAGCGCGCTGGGGAACTAAGCGCGGACTTTACGCCTCCGGCGTCTGGCGTTACAAAGAACTTATTTTTGACTGCGAAGATGACTGCATCGTTACTCGCCAGGAAGGCAATACCCGTTTGTACGACGCGGGCAAAGCCGGCGAATACGCCGGGCTGAAGAACTTTTATCTCAAACATGAGGGCGAGAATCCTACCGGCAGTTTCAAGGATCGCGGCATGACCTGCGGAATTACCGCGGCAAAATTTTATAAGGCCGCTTCTGTCGCCTGCGCCAGCACCGGAAACACCAGTGCCAGTATGTCTTCCTACGCGGCAATTGCCGGATTACCTTCAGTTATTTTCATTCCCGAAGGCAAAATTGCATACGGCAAACTCGCGCAGGCTCTCGCTTTCGGCGGTAAAACATTGCAGATTACGGGCAATTTTGATGTTGCCATGGAACTGGTGCGGCAAGTTTGTGACGAATTGAATATTTATCTGGTAAACTCAATCAATCCTTTCCGTATCGAAGGCCAGAAAGCCATTGGTTTCGAAGTCCTCCAGCAGCTTGACTGGGAGGTGCCGGACTGGTTTGTTATTCCGGGCGGAAACCTGGGTAACAATACTGCTTTGAGCAAGGGTATGCAGGAATTATATGAGCTTGGTATCATCAACAAAATCCCGCGTATAGCGGTAATTCAGGCGGCGGGTTCAGCTCCTCTGTCTAAAATGTGGAAAAAAGGTTCCGGGTACGCGGCAGTCAAAAATCCCGACACTATCGCCACCGCTATTAAAATCGGGAATCCGGTGTCCTGGGAAAAATCTTTACGCGGCATAAAATGGTCCGGCGGAACCGTCGAGGACGTTAGCGAACAGGAAATTATGGACGCCAAAGCCATGGTTGACGCGGCCGGTATCGGCGCCGAACCGGCGTCATGCTGTTCCGTTGCCGGAGCCAAAAAACTTGTTGACGCGGGCGTTATCAAATCCGATGCAACCGTTGTTGGTATTTTGACCGGCAATATTCTGAAAGACCCGGACGCGGTTATAGGTTACCATAAAGATGAACTCGGTTCAGTCGGTATCAAGGGAACTTACGCCAATGCTCCAATGGTGATTGAAGCGACTGTCGATGCCGTTAAAAAAGCTCTTTCTTAAATAAAGAAAAAATTCAGCTCAAAATAGAAAATAAAAAAGCACTTGCGCCTATTTTGGTTTGACAGTTTAAATTCTTACATTATTGTAACTATTAAACTATTAATAAGGTTTTCTAATGATTAAGGACAGAAGTTCAAATCGAGAGATTGAAGTACTTAACCAAATCAGTCACGTTATTGTCCGCCAGAAAAATGTTTCTTTACTGTTAAAGGAAGTTTTGGATATTCTTTACCGTGAAATAGGTTTGCAGCGCGGAACAGTAACGCTTCGGCGCGGGAGCGCGGTATACATTGAAGCTTCCCACGGTTTAAGCGACGCCGAAATCAAACGCGGCAAATATAATATCGGGGAAGGAATTACCGGGCGCGTCGCTCAGATCGCCAAACCTATCATTATTCCGGAAATCTCCAAGGATCCGAATTTTCTTGACCGCACCCAGTCCCGTGCGGACCTGCAAGATATTGCTTTTCTTTGCGTTCCTATTATTTACGAAGGCGAAGTTATCGGCACCATGAGTATGGATCGCAAAAAAGGGCCTGATACCGATCTGGAAAAAGACTTTAATTTGCTGGAAACCGTGGCCAATATTCTAGCGGACGCGGTTTCGATTATCTTTATAGAAAAAGAAGAACGGGATCGCCTGCTCGAAGAAAACCGGCTTTTGAAACTTGAATTGGACAAAAACCCC
This sequence comes from uncultured Victivallaceae bacterium, assembly GCA_964515915.1. GTDB lineage: Bacteria > Verrucomicrobiota > Lentisphaeria > Victivallales > Victivallaceae > JAHOYW01. The sequence continues at coordinate 8,985 of CAZEXM010000003.1, read as the reverse complement.
CGTCCAACTAATATTATCGGGAACTGCAGTAAAATGCGGGAAATTTATCTACTGATTTCCCAGGTTGCCGACAGTTTGGCCACGGTTTTGATTCGCGGCAGCTCCGGCACCGGCAAAGAACTGGTCGCCCGCGCGCTTCACCGCGGCAGCTCCCGGCGCTCCAATCCTTTTGTCATAGTCAACTGCGCCGCACTTCCTGAGAACCTTATCGAAAGTGAACTTTTCGGCCACGAAAAAGGCTCATTCACCGGTGCGACCAGTATCCGGGTCGGCAGAGTCGAAGCGGCACACACCGGAACTATCTTTTTAGATGAGATAGGGGATTTGCGTCCCCCCATACAGGTCAAATTATTACGTTTTCTGCAGGAAAGGACTTTTCAACGTATCGGCAGCAACCAGGAACATAAGGTTAATGTCCGGGTTTTGGCCGCGACCAGCGTGAATCTTGAAAACATGATATCAGCCGGAAAATTTCGTGAGGACTTGTATTACCGCTTAAATGTTTTTCCGATTGTCCTGCCGGACTTAAAGGACCGCCGTTCGGACAAAATGCTGCTGGCTGACGGTTTTCTCGCTAAATACAACAAACTTTACAACAAGTCTATCGAACGCTTTTCCACTCCGGCGATCAACGCCATAATGAACTACAGCTGGCCGGGCAATGTCCGCGAATTGGAAAGCTGCATGGAACGCGCGGTTTTGACGGCGGCTGATAATATCATTCATGTCTACAATCTGCCGCCGGCACTGCAGGCGGACCATGGATTTTCCAGCACTGTTCGTCACGCTAAAACGAATGCTGATTTTGCTACTTTAGTTAAAGCATTTGAATGTGAATTAATTATTGACGCCCTCAAGCTCAAACACGGTAATGTTGCCGCCACCGCGCGTCAACTACAGCTTACGCCGCGCATTCTTCATTACAAAATAGAGCAATTGAATATCGATCTGGATACCTGTAAACCAGAGTAGACGGATATTTTGAGGCGAAATTTCAAAAAATACAAAATTAGCGAAAAGCACGGCTGGCCCCGGCCGTGCTTTTCCATGAGGTCCGGCAAACAATTAATTCATGACAATGTACCAGCCTTGGATTACAGTTTAATGCACCGCCAAAGGGCTTTTATTCCATTCACCAACGCAATTCAGGCAATATACGATAATCATCAGCGGCGCAGTGCAGGCTATGAACAGGACTGCCACTGCTTTATAAACTAAACTGTGGTCCTTAGACTTTAGTTTTGACCATAAAGTCCAGTGCATTGAATAATTAAATGGAATATTTATAAAAGGAAGGTATGGAACATATTTACCTGTAGCATTGTTACATTTAGAACAATAGTACTGCCCCGCCTTTACCTCTGCGCAACATCTCAAACATACTTCGCTTTTTAATTTATTTACCTCATCTCTACTTATTTCATTTTCCCAGGGATCTGGAGTTATAGAACACTTCTTCACACATTTTAGAATAAAAGCAGCAACGAAGAGACCCACGAGAATACATATATCCATAAAGTTCATCCAAGTCATTCCGATTTAATATTTGGTGTCAAAAAGATTTTTGAAAAATAACCGTTACTTTTACCGAAATAACGGTTAAAAAATTTCAGCAAATAATTTACCTGAATTTATTTTGGAAATTACACCCGCTGGCGAAGCATTCCGCAAGGAAGGCGGTGGTCTTGACTACTGAAGACCCATAATTATTTTGTCAATGAGATATCATTGGCTCCATATTTGAGAAGCAGGGAATGTATGTTTTCATGGCAGGTTAAGATAATTACCTGCCGCTTCCCGGCAAACTTGAAAATCGTCTCCACCGCTGACTTGAGACGGGTTTTATCGAAATTAACCAAAATATCGTCAAATATAAGCGGCAGGCTTTCGGTTTTTTCTTCGTATTGTTCTATCAAACCCAGACGCATCGCCAGATAAAGTTGTTCGCGGGTGCCGCGGCTGAGTTCGAGCACTTTGCGGGTCGCGCCATTGACGCCCACCAGTAATAAATCATCAGACTCGGCGGGTTTGCGGATATTTACATAAAGCCCGTTAGTCAGCCGCTTGAATATTTCCGTTGCCTGGCTGATAACTTCCGGCTGCCGCTCCTGTTCGTATTTATTCACGGCGCGCTTGATCAAAAGTTCCGCGGCTTTATATTTGCCCCATTGTAAGGCACAATTTCGAATCTGCTGGATACAGCGTTCATGTTCGTTATGCAGGACAACAAGCTTATCCGCCGAAACAAGGTTCTTTTGTTCGTTAGTTAATTCTCCCTGCCGGCGCTTCAATTTATCTAAGTCTTTTTCCAAAGACTCTTTCTGTTCGGCATGCTCATGCGAAAAATTTTCCAACTGGCTGCGGATAGCGTCCATTTCTGCGTTCAGCCCGAAAATATTTTTCAGCCGTTTCCCGCTTTCTTCAAGTTTTTCATTTAAGTTTTTGCGTTCCCGGCCGCAGGCAAGCATCCGCCGCAAATCCTTTAAGTCTTTCGCCTGAAATTTAGCCCGCAAGTCCTTGAGTGCGGATTCGCGGCTTGTTACTTCGTTCCGGGCCGAATCCAGACTGGATTCAAGTTTTTTCAGTTCCGAGAGCAAATTTCCATATTCAACTGAAGCTTTTTCATTCTGTCTGAAAATTTTGGAAATAATTTCAATATTCGCCAGGGCGTCCGTGGTCAAACTTTGTTTGTCAAGCCTTGTTGAGACTTTGCGCAGTGTTTCATCAATATTACTCAGCCGGAGCTCTTTGTCATTTAATTCCTGCTGCAAAGCAGCCATTGAGCTTTGATCTTTCAAATAATTTTTATATATTTCAGCACCGGCCGATAAATCCCGTGGAGCTAATATATCCTTGAAAAATTTTTGCCTGAGAAAATCTTTCCAGCGAATCTCAAGTTCGTTGAGTTTTTCTTCAAAAGGGTCTGTTTTAACTTTATCGTCAGCCGATGCCGCCTCGTTGAAACTTTGCGCCGCCGCAATAGCTGTAGGAATGCAGATGATTACAGCAATTAAAATTACGGCGGGTGAGTTTATTAATATACCGGTGGCAATCATCGTTAAATCAAGTATTCCGATAATCAGCAGGGACAATACATTTTTCGGCGGAGCGGCTTGAGAAATTTGCGTTTGTTGCTGGAGCAGGATGTCCGAGCTTATTTTCTGCTGCCTTAAGTCGCTGAATTCCCGTTCAAATTCATTGGTTCGGCTTATGAACTCTAAATTAAAACTGAATTTATCCGGAATTTTATCTTCCCGCCAGAGGGAAGCGATATTCCGCCTGGTTTCAGCTGATTGTTTTTTGAGTTTTTCAATTTGCCCTTTTTGTTTTTTCGCGTCTTCGCTGTCGCTGCTGTAAAGTTCGGATGAGCGTTCGAGCAGGGTAACTTCCGGGCCGAGTTCAAGCAGTGCGGAGTTTATATTAACGGCCTTTATTTTTTCCCGCAGTTCAAGCTGTTTTGCCTTGCTTTTGGCCAAACTACCGGAAGCGGCTTTCAGCTCAGCGCTCAATTCCAGATATTCCTCAATGTCTTCCTGGCTTACGGGCGGAACATTGGGAATCTTTTCTAATTTCCGGGTCAAAGCTTCGTAATCTATAAATTCATTCAGCCCGGAGATTTTTTTTATTTTGTCGCGTAAAGATTCTATGTCGGCGTCGTTTCGTTTTTGTTCAGCGATAATTTCCTCATAATAATTGAGATTTTCATCGGCGGTTTTTATTTGCTGTTCGTAACTTTTAACTTGCTCGTTCAGCTCGTGAATCCGCTGTTTTGAGCCACCGGGTTTAAATATTTTTTCCGCCTTGTCCTTAAATTGTTTTTTCACCTGTGCCAGCGATACGCCGCCTAAATCCAGCCCGGCCCCGTAAATACGACTCTTGATGTCTTCACCCTTGAGGGAGTCAACCGAATAAAGTTCCTCAATGGTGATGGCGTAGACATTGTGATAAAACAATTCGCCCGCCCGTAGTAATTCATTTAATTCGCGCGAACTGCTGTCGACGGAATCAAGCTTGAGCGCCCCGCCTTTTTTCCAGCCTGTACGTTCAATAGTGAGCTCCGCGCCGGAATCAAGGGTGCAAATCAATCTGCCGCCGGGATTGCTGCCGTTAATCGGCTCAAAACGATTTTTGTTAAGATCTTTTCGCGGAAAACCGAAAAACATTCGTCTGACGAATTCGAGTAAAGTTGTCTTGCCGTGTTCGTTGGGGCCGAAAATAACGTTAACGCCTTTGGCGAGCCCTCCAAATGAGCGGGCGGAATATTTTCCGTAATTATCAATATGTATGTTTTTGATAATCATTTGCCGTATTCCCCCAGGAGTTTATCCAGAACCAGATGTTTCGCGTCTTCAATAATTTCGCGCAGTTCATCGTCGCTGAAACGCGGCATGGCACGACATTTTTTATAAATCAGTTTCATTTCCGCTTCCAGCTTTTCCATTTCTTCAGGATTTTCGAGCATTTCGTCAGAACAGGCGAGTAAATCGGCGATGAAACCGCTGTCCTGATTTAAATTTTCCATAGCATAATCGTCCCGGGTCGAAAGCTCGACGCGATTTAAAAAAAGCTGGTCGCCAAAGGCGTCTGTTTCGCTTTCAAAACGTTCCGCCAACTCATCGTTTTCGGCTTCATCGCGCAATTCCTTATTCAATTTGCCGCGCCCTGAAAGTTTCAAGCGCAGTACGGTTTTGCGCTTGCCGTTTTCGCGGATGATTTTGTCACAACATTCATTTACAGTCGCAAATAAATCCTCGAAAGTATCTATGCCGGATATATTCACTTCTTTGAACGCGTAACGAATCTCATCGACGACGACCGCTTCTATCCGCGGGTCGGAATGATTTTGCAGTTGAACGAAGCAGCAGGTTTTTTCTCCGGTTTCGCGCGGGCTCGTGCCTTGCGGACAGCCGGGATAAACCACCGCCGGGCAGGCTTTGTTCAAGACCGCGAAAGAATGAACGTGTCCCAGCGCCCAGTAATCAAAACCGCTTTTCTCCAGATCGCTCAATTTTGCGGGAGCGTAATTGGCATGAGAACCGCATTCAATATTGGCATGCAGTAAGGCAATGGCTGGAATATCAGAGCGTTCCCGCTTGAATTTCCTGGCCAGATTGGTTTTGACTTTACTGCTGCCGAAACTGGTTCCGCAAATTGCCGCCAAGTCCCGGCCGGCGCGTTCCACAATAAAAGTCTGTGCTTTGCCGGCGGCGAAAATAAGGGTATTTCCGGGAAGTTCGACTGCCTGCGACCAGGATAAGAGCGGGTCATGATTGCCGCAGACAATGAAGCATTTGATGTTTTCAGTTTCCAGTCGTTCGAGTTGTTTTTTGAAAAACAAACGGCTGTGCAGACTGCGGTCTTCGCTGTCGAAAACATCACCGGCGATAAGCAGGAAATCTATTTTACGCTCAAGCGCCAGGTCGATAATATTCCTGAACGCATCGAAAGTCGCCGCCGCCAAAGCCGAACCCAGAGCCGCGTTGCCGCTGCTGATTCCCTTGAACGGACTGCCCAGATGTAAGTCCGCGCAATGAATAAATTTAACCGCTTCCATTTTGATTAACCATTAAGCACAAAGGCTTTTTTATTGTTAAATTATTTAACTTCTATTAGCCGCCCTGCCAAGCGTCTGTTTATTATCATTTGTAATTTGGCCGTCCGCGTATTCAGCCGCTTCGGAGAAACAGTGCTACTTACTTCCAGGTTTCCATTTGTGTCCGCAATTCAGACAGACAATATTCGTATTATTACCCAATAAGCCAAAAAGCAACCCCCACCAGCCAAATAACAACGCTCCAAGGCAACCACAACCAGGATTAAAAACTTCCTGTTCAGTCGTATATTCGTTTGAATTACATATCGGACATCGAACTTCACTCATTTTAAAAAAACCTTAATTAAAACTTAACTCTCAAACCTTAACACTGTTCACATGCTAACCGACTGAAATAATAGCGTCAAGATTGTAAAAATTAGTAATAGTTTTTCCCACCACTGGCAGTTATTCGGAATTTCCTGATAACTGAATCTTAAATTTCACGCCGGGAACCCTTACCATGCGTGATCAATTTCGTTCCGCCGCGAAAATGATATTTAGGCTCAAAACCATTTTGTCCATCCTCAGTAAACTAACATATTAAACAAACATTACAAAAAGTGTTCTGAAAAAACAATATTATTGTTTTTTTCAGCTTGTTTGATAATGTAGCACAAGCGTCTCGCTTGAGAATATTCACAAGCGAGACGCTTGTGCTACATTGATAAAAATACATTTTTCTAAATGAAATTTTTCGCGCAAAAACAGCGGAAAGAAAAACTATCATCATAAACATATAAATAAAAACAAGATAAATAGAAAACAAAGTTAAAACTTTTGACAGAACCTTTGCAGTATCAAGGATTTTTCTTAATGGTATTGCTTTTCGGGTTGACCTTTTTGACTTTTGAATAAAATGAATCTTTGACGACGCGCGCGTAATATGGATAACGTTTTTTCAGGTTTTCGTCAATTCCCTGCGGGATATGCGCGAAACGCTTGTAAATCCAGAGATATTGTTCAGGATATTTGCGAATGAATTCTTCAGAAATACTGATTAATTCCTGAATCATTTCTTCCGCTTCGTATTCTTCAGGCGCTTTGGATAAAGGCCTGCTTTGCGCCGCCATAACACCATCTTCGCGGCGCAGGGAAACGCCGAAAATCACCACTGTTTTAATATCATGCGCCATGCCGAAACGAACAAATTCCGCCGGCGCTTTACTGCATGGAACCGGCAGCCCGAAAAAATTGACGAAAGCTCCCCCCTCCCTGACTTTGGTGTTCTGGTCAATCAGAATTCCGACATTGAAACCGTCGCGTAAAGCCTTGATCGTCGCCCGGACCGCGCCTCTGGAAAAAATCACCTGCATACCTTTCGTTTTTTCACGATTACCGGAATTAAACAATTTGTTTAAGTACGGATTGCTTAAGGGGTTGACGATGGCGGCCATTTTTACGCCGGAATAATACGGCGCGATCAGGCCTGAAGCTTCCCAGCTGCCCAAATGCGGATTAACCATGATAACCCGTTCGTCATTGGCGGCATGGCGAGCTAAAATTTCGGTTATTTCCGGCGTAAGCGAAGTATATTTCTCAATTCGCCTCCGCCTGTTGACCATCCAGAAAAATTCCAGCATATTGCGAATGAAATTGATGAGGCTCGCCCGTCCGACAGCTTTGATTTCGCGCTTGTCTTTTTCGGGGAAAGCGGTTTTTATATTGGCATTAATCAATTTCCGGACGGCAGGAAGCAAATAGGCTGTCGAGCCAAAACAAAATGCCATCATTTTAAGCATAAAGCGGGGCTGTATTTTTAACAGAAAATAAAAAATCAACACGAAAACATATTCTGCCAGATGACGTATTGTCAATAATAGCCTGAACATTATTTGCGCCTTCTTCGCGGTGGACGGGTGACGAAAATTTTATTCGGGAAAATATTGATCCCGTTGGCGAAAAGTAAACTTTTCCGGCAGGCTATGGCAATATTCTGTACAATATGGTTTCTGTTTTCCGCTTTGCAGCTCAAGGCGTCGGGAGTTTTGATTTCTTCTATTTCCAAATTGTCTTTGATGGCAAGCAGGCCGATGCCGTCGATGAGTTCATCCGCGTGAATTGTTCCTTCCGGGAACGCGACATAAATGAAATCCGCGGTTTGCGACTGGCGAATTAATTCCAGACGGCTGCCTTTGTATAAACTATGCTGCAAATTATTGAGTTTGCTTAAACATTTATGATAGTCGGCATTTTGACTTTTTTCGTAATCCCAGCAGTCATATTCCTCGAACAGGGTGTCGCTCGCTTTCAAATGCGGTTCCGTCTGTTCGATAACTTTTTCCAAAGACGCTTTCTCCGCTTTTAATTCGCGAATACTTTTCAAAATAGTCTCCCGGTTACCGCAATCCGGCCAGCAGTGATCCCGGTCGTGGCGGATTTCCACTAAAACTGTTTTTTCAACACGCCGCCTGGCTCCTGCCGGAAGCGACCAGAAAGCAGCGGCGTCAACCTGATATTTAGAAATACGGGTGGCAACTTTCGTCGCAATTCCGCCGGGATTTTGTTTTGCCAGCCAATACAGCACCGCCTGTTTCATTTTCAATGGCGTTAAAGGCCGCGCAACTTCGGCTTTTCCGGAAATTTCTTCAGGCATATCATTTGTTTGCGGAGGTGTTTGGGAAGAACCGGGAGACTCCCGGCTTTCCCCGAATAAATCAAAAGAAGTTTGTCGTTTTTTCATACATTGCCTCGCTAGTTCATGTCGCGGAAATTAACGACATCATGTCCCTTTTCAGGCGGCGGCGTTTTTAAAGCAACCGGCGGCTTGAGTTTCTTCAGCTTCTTCGACCACTTATGCCATTTTTTCCTGAATGCCGCCATGTCGAAATCTTCGGGTAAATTTTTGTCATATTTTATAAAAGACGCCCGGACAATTCTAGTGTATGAAAGAGGTACGGAACTTTTGTTTTTTCTCCCGACCTGGCCGTAATACTGGTCAAAATCACCGTATAATTGATTCCAGCCTGAATTCGTCACGCTTCCTTCAGACCATAAACTGACCGAATCCTGATTCAAAAGGCCCTTTTCCGACATGCCGGTCGGAACAATTTGATAAGCTCTAATCAATACCGCGTCCGCACCTTTGCTTTCGGCTTCTTTCTGAAGCCGTAAATAAATTTCTTCGCGTGTAATATCGTTATAACGGCCTGAAACGACACATTTACCCATAACCAGATATTTTTTATCAGGAATATTTTTTTTGTGTTCGTAGATACTGGCTTTACCGGTAGGGGTGAATTCAGCGCCCTGATATTGAAAATTCATACAGCCGGTCGCGGCAAAAAGCACTAAGCCGGCCAAAACAATCAATCTATACATAATCATACCTTTACTGTTTACTTAAGTTTTGCAGTTCGTTTTTCTGCTTGATATTATGATGCAATTTTGAA
>CAZEXM010000002.1:11648-54848 GCA_964515915.1 uncultured Victivallaceae bacterium | reverse complement strand
TCAATGTTTGATCGTTCGTTTTTCGCTCAAATTTGAACTGCAAAACTTGAGTTTAAATTAATTGACAATGAATATTGGCTCCAAAAGCAGAGTGGAATATTTTTTGTTGACTTGTCGCCGAATTACCGGCTCAAAAATTCAGCTGTGGAAGCCTTATGCGAAGATGTTTATTTTAATTCCTATACCCCAAAAAACGGGGATGTATGTGTTGATATCGGCGCCGGGATCGGAACCGAGACCCGAGTCATGTCAGGCCTGGTTGGACAAGGAGGCAGAATTTTCTCCATTGAAGCTTCCCCGAAAACCTGTAAAGCTCTGGAATTGTGTATAAAGTATAATAATTTGAGAAATGTAACGGCCCATAATTGTGCCATATCAAATGAGAATGGAATGGTCGGCATAAGTGATAAGATTGGAAATCATATTGAAAATGTTATAATGAAAAATGGCGGGCAGGAAGGCGGTTGTATGGTGAAAAGCCTAAGCCTGGATGACTACATCAGCGACAATAAAATAGAGTCGATAGATTACATGAAAATTAATATTGAAGGGGCTGAGACGCTGATGATCCAGGCTTTCAAAGCGATTAAAAAAGTTAAACACATCGCGATTTCGTCACATGATTTCCTGGGGAAAAGAACCGGGAATGAAGCGCTCTTTACGAGCCGGGCCCTTATGGAATTTCTGCGTGCGAACAACTTTGAAATATATACCAGATCAACCGGCATTGATTACAAGGACGGCTGGATCTATGGTAAAAATAAAGCTTTTCAAGATTAAAATATGATTCATTTATTTCTCATGGTTTTAACTATTTTACGGGTGAATTAAATCTATGCGTATATTATTTTTTGTCCATTCACTCCGCCGGGGCGGGGCAGAACGTGTGCTTCTGGAAATCGCGATGGATTTGCGTGCGAAAGGCCATGATGTTGAAGTCGTTTCCTGGCTGGATGTGGATGAGTACCGGGAGAAACGTTATCTTTCAGTACCGCGCCATTTTCTGATTTCTGAAGCGGATTACCGCTGGCCCCGGTCTGTTCCGGGAGCGGCGGTTCTTCTTAAGCGAATGGTTGAAAGTTATCGGCCGGATATAATAGAGATTCACACTCCGACAGTTGCCTGGGTGGCCGCGTGGGCAAATCTGAAAATTCCGTACATTCACGTTCTGCAGGGCTATGGGGCTATTACCCGGAGGGGGTCTTATAAGGACTGGGGAATGAAAATGCTTGACCGCCTGGCACAATATCGTCTGAACGCGGATTTTATTGTACCCGCTCAGCCCATGGCTGATGCCGGTTCCGCTCATTTCGGCGGGATATCCCGGTCGCGTTTTCACTGTGTGCCGAATGGGATTGACTTGTCCGGTTTTGAGCCCCGCCGGGCGATTCCCGACGGTGTCCCGACAATTATGATGCTTGGCACCTTAAGTTTTAACAAGGGGCAGTTCCGGGGCATAAGAGCGCTTGGCATAATGTTAAAACGTATTCCGGATGCCCGGTTAATGATTGTGGGGGAAGGCTCATATCGTCCGGTGCTGGAAGACCTGGTGAAAGAAATGAAACTGGAAGGTAAAATTGAGATTACGGGACACCGGAAAGACGCGTTTGAACTCATGTCCAAAGCTCATGTATTCTGGCACTTGAGCGAGAGTGAAGGATTGCCTATGGTTGTACTCGAGGCAATGGCTTTGGGGTTGCCGGTAGTGGGATTTGATGTTCGCGGAACCCGTGATGTTGTACTTAACGGGGAAACGGGGCATCTTGTCCCCTTTGGAGATATTCAGGCAGTCGCGCAAAAAACAGTTGAGCTTTTGCAGGATGAGCCGGGAAGCCTTATGCTGTCACTTAATGCAAGACGCCGCGTGGAAAATAATTTTACTCTGGATAGTATGGCAGACGGGCACGAGCGCGTTCTTTATTCAGCGATAGAAAGCAGGAAAGCCAGTGAATAAACAAATCAACTTATATAAAAATTGTCTGTTTTCTTATTTGAAATGCATTATATCCCTGATACCGAATTGCGGTATATGCAGTTTATTTCCCTTTCTGAAAAATTATTTTGTGATTAAGAAAAATATCCGGGGAAAACTTTCTCTTATCCGGGATAAATATAAAATCGAAAATCCGTCCATTTCGTATCAGAAATATTTGGAAATAAACTATTGGCTGTTTGAAACATTGCGCCGGTTTTACGTTCTCGGCCTTCATAAAAAACATAAAAAAATAAAAATATTGGATATTGGAACCGGAGCCGGCTATTTCCCCTTTATCTGTAATTTTTACGGATATGAAGCCGAGGCTCTGGACGTGCCGGATAATGAAATGTACAATGAAATAATCAAGGAACTTGAGATTAAAAGGTATGTTCAATACATAGATTCGTTTGAAAAAATAGATGTTCATCGTAAATACGACTTAATCAGCGCGTTTATGATTTGCTTTAACCGGCATGGACAACAGGACGTATGGCATATAAGAGAATGGGAATATTTTTTAAACAGCTTACACGACAACAACTTGAATCCGGGCGGGGAAATGTTTCTGTCATTTAACGCGGAAACAGCGGAAGAACCGGTAAACAAGGAGCTGTTGGCATATTTCGCGGCGAATAACGCGGAAATTGACGGCAATACGGTTCATATAAAAAGCAATTATCGTTTTATCAGGAAAAGTGCTGGATTATGAAAACATTAACGGTGCGTATCGTCGGCGGATTAGGGAATCAAATGCATTGCTATGCGTTCGGCAGGGCTGTGGCGGCCCAAAACAATGCGGAACTCAAATTAGATGTGGAATCCGGATTTTGGAACGACCTTTATCAAAGAGAGTATATGCTTGACCAGTTTCCCGGCCTTCGCGCGAGTTGTCATTCATTCCGCCTGGAAAGCAAATTCAAGCGTTTATTTTTTAAATGCGTCTTAAAATTGCAAACTGTCTGCAGCCGGTTATTGCCGGTTTCACTGAAATTAGTAGTGGAGGAGGGAACTCCTCCGCGTTACCAGCCGGAAATCCACCGCGCGCGCTATGCCGGAAATCCATACTTTTCGGGATACTGGGCATCCTGCCGGTATTATGCGGGTATGGAAAAAGAACTCAGGCAGGAATTGAAACCGTCCGCGCCAACGCATCCGGCGGCGCTCAAAATGCTGTCCAAGATACAATCGTGCCGTTCGTGTTTCATTCACTGGCGTTCCTATAATGAAGAAAAAACTATTAATCATAATCTTGACGAATATTACCGCAATGCCGTTAATACAGTCTTAAAGAAATATCCTGATATTGTGTTTTTTGTATTTTCTGATGATCCCGCCGCCGCGAAGAAAATGATTTCTTTGCCGACTGGAAAAATAGTTTATGTTGATTTGCCGGCTTCGCGGGGAAATTTACCGAGCCTGGCTGATTTCTATCTGATGTATATGTGTAATCACGCTGTTATCGGCCATAGTACATTCAGCTGGTGGGCCGCCTGGCTCGGCGACCGTGAAGGCAAGACGACAGTATTTCCCCAAGGAATATCACCCTGGGGGGATGATTGGACGCCTCCGCATTGGATTGCTTTGGACTTAGGCTGAATGAAAAGGATGAGCGAAAAATGAAGATATTCTTTGCTGGAAATTTCAATTGGCATCATGGCGAAAAAGCTTTAGCGGATGCCTTGACGAAATTGGGTCATGAGGTGATAGAGTTTGATTATCAGAAGTTTCTTCAAGGCAGATGGGGTAATTGTCAAATGGCCTTGTCTTTCCCGGGGCCGGCTTTATGGAAATTAAACAAAGTTTTTCTGCAAAAAGTACGCGACAGTAAACCGGATATTGTTTTTGTCTGGAACGGCACCCAGATACTGCCGCGAACCTTGAGATTGATCAAGACGGGGAATGTGAAGATTGGCTCATACTGTAATGATGATCCATTTAGTCCGTTAACGCATACCAATAAGCCCTGGCATCATCACTTTCTCTGGAGATGGTATCTGAAATGTCTTAAAAATTGTGATATAAATTTTGTGTACCGGGCGATAAATATTCAGGAAGCCGTTTCCTGTGGCGCCAAAAATGTACATTTATTGCGGTCATATTTTGTTCCTGATCAGCATCATCCTGTTGCTCTTTCCGCACTGGACAAAGAAAAATTTGCTTGTGATGCAGTATTCGCGGGGCATTATGAACCTGACGGCAGGGAAGAGTATTTACGGGCTTTGGTTAAAGCGGGATTACATGTGCGTTTATTCGGCGGAGGATACTGGACAAAGAAAGTACTGGGTGATTTAACATCCTATTTTGGAAATGTGCTGCCGGTTCACGGCGGAGATTATGTAAAAGCGCTTTGCGGAGCAAAGATTTGTTTGTCATTTTTATCCAAATTAAACCGCGACACTTATACCCGTCGTTGTTTCGAAATACCGGCATGCGGCCGACTGCTTATGTGTGAGCGGACTGATGACCTGAAAAAAATGTTCATCGAAGGGGAAGAGGCTGTTTTCTTTTCGAGCAGGGAGGAACTTGTTGAAAAGGCCCTGTGGCTGATGGAGCATCCTGGTGAAATTGAACGTATCGCCGAGGCCGGCAGAAAACGGGTTTGGGCGGACGGCCATGATGTGACAAGCCGTGCCCGGCAGTTAATGGATTTTTTTGCGAAAACTAACGCGGTTAAATAACAGGACAGATATCATTATGTGTTTTAAAAACAATCCACTTGTTAAACCAGGCAGAATATGTCTGGAACTTACCAACCAGTGTAATTTAGCCTGTGTATTTTGCGACCGGGAGCGGCTTGAAAAAGCAGGAATGATGGTAAACGACATGCCGGATGAGTTATTAAAAAAAATACTCACTGATATTGAAGTCGCGTACAGCAGTCGTGATAAACTGGATACGCTGGTTTTAGTCGGGCTGGGTGAACCTGCCCTGACCCGGAATTTGGCCCGGCACCTTAAAACTATTTCCGCTTATTCACATTTATTCAGGAATGTTGAACTGACTTCGAACGGAGTATCGCTTACTGAAGCAATATCAGCAGTATTGCTCGAATCGGCCGTCAACTACTTTACATTTTCCGTTAATTTTGTTGACCGGGAAACTTATACTGAAATGATGGGAAAGGATAGACTTGATGAAGTTATCCGGAATGTCAGGAATTTTCTTAAGTTAAAAAAGGAAAAAGGAAGCAGGGCCCTGGTAAGAATTCAATTGTTTACGGAATCCGGCATGGGGAAGCGGGATTTGGAAAAAATGAAAAGTTTTTTCCCGGACACGGCAAATGACTCAACGGTTATTTTTCATCTCCAGCCAATTTACAATAAACCCTCGGTTCAGGAAAACAGCCAATCGCTTGATGCCGTTAAAAGTGTCAAAAAACGCTACCCGTGCTGGAGTATGTACTCCATTGTTTACATTGATATTGAAGGCTTTGTTTATCCATGCACGATAGGCAATGACTGTTATCGTAAGGGTTCATCGCTTAATATCGGCAATGTTTTAAATAAAGAGTTACTTCAGGTCTTCAATGATGACGCAATAAAAAAAGCGCGCCGGAGAGCGGAGGCCGGACAGCTTCCGTTTGCGGAATGTAAGGATTGTAATATCTGGACAATTATGCCGAATGTATTTAAATACAGCAAAAAAAAGAATATATGGGAAAAAAGGAGAGCGTATGAAGCGCTTATTAAATTAAAAAATTATGCCGGCCCGGCAATTGCTCTTCTCCCTCATTCAGTACAGAATATTTTCAGAAAAATATATTCCATTATAGTTGGTTCCCATAACAGAAGGGTCAATTGAAGTTAAATTATGAAAATAGTTATTCTTATGCAGGGCACAGAACTTGGCGGAACTGAACAGTCCACGCTGCGGCTGATGATTGAATTAAAAAAACGCGGCCATTCCTGTGAAGTTGTTTCTCTGCATCCGGTTGGAACCCTGGGGCCTATATTGGCGGAGCATGATATACCTGTTAAAGGACTTCCATACAGCGGCAGGGGCGGCTGGCGGAGTTTTTTTCTGCTGCGGCGTACATTACGTTCCATCCGGGCGGATGCCTTGTTGATGACCGGCCATAACCTGTTTGCAATGCTGGCGCTGGGGGGAATGTGTCGCGGGAGAAGAGTGCTTGCTGTCCATTTTCACCATACGGGAGTTAAACTTCCCTGGCAGTGGAGACTTCTCTATCGAGTTGTCTGCCGTAAATTCAATGCTGTAACTTTCCCTTCCGATTTTATACGTGTTGAAGCGGAAATGCTCTATCCGCCGCTGAAGTTGTTATCGCGCACCGTTCACGATCCGTTTTTTATACCTGAATTACTTTCGTCTGAGGATCAGGATCGCGCCCGCAGTGTTCTCGGGTTGCCTTGTGATGTGCCGGTAATCGGTAACGCGGGGTGGTTGATTCCGCGAAAACGATTTGATATTTTTCTTCGTGTGGCGCAGAAAGTTCTGCGGAAGATACCGGACGCGTTGTTCCTTATCGCCGGAGAAGGAGAGGAACAATTAAAACTGAAAGCGCTTGCGGAAAAATTAAATATAGCCGAACGGGTGAGATGGCTGGGATGGCGGAAGGATTTGACTGATTTTTACCACAGCCTTGATGTAATGCTGTTCAATTCCGACTTTGACGCGATGGGCTTGTCTCCTTTGGAAGCCCTAAGTTACGGTGTTCCGCTGGTCGCGTCAGTACAACATGGTGGCTTGAAGGAAATTGTAAACAAGGATGATTACGGTTTTTTGATTTCTACTCATGACCTTGATGTTCTTGCGGAGAAGACGGTTTATTTTATTCAAAACAAGGCCGCGGCAGGGGAAACCGCCCTGGCTTGCCGGGACAGGCTGGCACTACTTTTTAACGCCGGGAATATTGCGCGGGATATGGAGTTATTGCTTGCGGGAGGGAAATAATGTCTGAAAAGGGTTTGAAAGGTATTAAAACAGCGCTTCTATGTGATTCGCTGGGGCCGTATCATTACGCGCGTTTTAATGCGGCCAACCGGCTTCTTGCAATAACCGCGATTGAGTTTTCGTCATTGGACCAGACAAATGGCTGGAAGCCCTTTGATGATGACGGCGGATGTCCGAAGATTACTTTGTTCGAGGATAAGCCAATGAATTTGCAGCCCGGCAGGCTGGTTATGAAAAGGGTGAGAAGCGTTCTTGACAAGCTTCGTCCCCGGGTGGTGGTAGTTTCAGGTTGGGACGCGCCGGCTTCATTGACTGCGTTATGCTGGTGTCTTGAGACGAAAACCCCGACCGTGCTGATGTCTGAAAGCCAGGAAAAAGATGAACGGCGTGTATGGTGGAGGGAAATGCTCAAGGGGAGAATAGTGCGTTTGAATTCCGCCGGGTTTGCCGGCGGAACACCCCATGCCGCCTATTTAAAATCTCTGGGTATACCGGAAGACAGGATTTTTTCAGGTTGTGATGTTGTAGACAACGACTATTTTGCTGAAGGAGCGGAATCAGCCCGGCAAAATTCAGCTTCTCTAAGGAAAAAGTTTTCCCTGCCGGATCGTTATTTCCTTTCTTCAAGCAGATTCGTTCAGAAAAAAAACATTTTTGTTGTCCTGCGGGCATACGCGGATTATCTGCGTAATGCCCAAAATCCCTGGAATATGGTTCTGCTTGGCGACGGGCCGCTCAAACCTGAAATTGTGAGTCTGCGAAGAGAACTGGGACTGGTTGATAAGCTCATATTGCCCGGCTTTAAACAATATCCGGAACTGCCGGTATATTATGGATTGGCCGGAGCATTTATTCTGGCCAGCACCAGTGAGCAATGGGGGCTTGTCGTAAACGAGGCAATGGCGTCCGGTTTGCCGCTTATTGTATCTTCCCGATGCGGGTGCGCGCCTGATCTTGTGAAAAACGGCAGCAATGGATTTACTTTTGATCCTGATAACATTGAAGAGCTTTCACAACATATGTCTTTTATTTCAGGTGACAGATGCAATCCAGGCGAGATGGGAGAGGCGAGCCGCGGCATTATCAGCAACTGGACGCCTGAAACTTTTGCCGTAAATCTCTGCGGCGCCGTTGAAACGGCAATGAAAGTTCCTGCAGCCCGGATCGGGTATATTGATAAAGCTCTCTTGTGGAGCCGGATAGTTTTTCGTTGATTTTTCTGAAATAAAGAGTAATATAAAGTAAACAAAAGGGAGCAAAATAATATGTCAAACCTGGAGCAGCAGAATAAAGAATATTATACTGAAACATCCCCTGATTGCAGGCATCGTGAATTGAATTCAAGCAAAAAAGAGAAAATTCAAGGAAAACGGGTACTGCTTATTGAGTCGCCGGGCAACCTGATGGGAATCAATATCGGGCTTGCTTACCTGGCGGCTGCCTTGAAAGAGCAGGGACACAGTGTAGTTGTACTTAATTTTAATAACTACCGCAAGAAAAATCCGGAGAAATGGCTGCAGGATACAGTGATGCGCTTTAAACCCGACCTGGTGGGATTTTCTGTACTGACCTTATCCTATAAAGGGGCAACCCGGATGATGCAGTCAATGCGCGGGTATTTCAAGGGAGCTATTGTCTGGGGTGGCGCTCACATAACGGTGGAAAAGGAAAATTTGCTCAATAAACATCCTGAAATTGACTATCTGGCGGTTGGCGAGGGCGAGCGTACGCTTCTTGCCTTGCTGGATCATCTGGCCGGCAGGAGGGAACTGTCTTCGATTAACGGGATCATTTATCGCGATAAGGATGGTATTCGCGAGACGCCGCCAGTGGAGATTATCAGGGATTTGGATTTACTTCCCTTTCCGGATTACTCGGCTTTTGGTGTTGAGGAGATGGATGCATATCCATTGCTCACCAGCCGCGGGTGTCCGTATAATTGTATATTTTGTCTGTCGCCCGTTTTAGCCGGGGGGCGTCGCTGGCGCGCACGCAAGGTTGATCATCTTATTGCGGAATTAAAATACGCTCAAAAGAAATACAAATTTCGTTCATTCAATATTATAGATGACTGCTTCACTTTGAATAAAGCCCGGGCCGAGGATTTCTGTGATCGCTTAGTGGCGGAGAAAATGAATTGGCCCTGGGCGTGTTCCAACGGTATTCGCGCCGATTTAGTCTCTGATTCGCTGGTTGGCAAAATGAAAAAATCAGGATGCACACGAGTATTTTTAGGGGTGGAGAGTATGGTTCCCGAGGTTTTCGCTTCAATTAATAAAGGAGAAACCCTGGATGATATCCGCAATGCCGTGCGGCTTTTCAAAAAAAATAATATCCTTGTAAACGCCTTTCACATTATAGGATTGCCGGGGGACACTTATGAGCGGACCATGCGCTCATACGAGCTTTCCTCAGAACTGGGAGTGGATGGATCCATGTGGCAGATCCTGGTGCCGTTTCCAGGCACTGAGGCTTTCAACTGGGCAAATAAACACGGACGGCAGCTGCTCAAATATGATGAGGCCAACAGCCACGGGATGGTAGCGTTTGACACGCCGGATTTTCCGGCGAAAAAGCGTAAGGAGGCGTTTATTCGGATCGCACTGAAAAACAACGGTTTCGCCATCGACAGAACTAAGTCGAAAATGGGACGGGGACTGCAGGCATTGTACTATATATTCCGTTATGATTTTGCCGGAATGCCGCGACACCTTGTCCGCCTGGCCCGGCGAGCGGGACGCTTCCTGTTAAAGGGGGAACGTTTTGTACAGACCGGGCATAAGTGGCGTTCCGATCCAATTCAGGCAGCACTCGACGACACAGTAATCAAAGAAGATTAAAAAAAGAGATTGTTAGATTATATATGTGCTGCAAATTCTATGGAGGAAAATTTAAATGAATAATATCGGGAAGAAAATACTGCTAACCGGGGCGGATGGTTTTATCGGCAGCCATCTGGTTGAGTTCCTGCTTGATCAGGGATGTGATATAAAAGCCTTTGTTTATTATAATTCTTTTAACTCCTGGGGCTGGCTTGATACGCTCCCTGAGGAAAAAATCAAACGAATTCAGATATTTTCAGGTGATATCCGCGACCCGCACGGTGTTGAAACAGCAATGAAGGGCTGCGATGTTGTTTTCCATCTGGCCGCTCTTATCGCGATCCCCTTTTCCTACCATTCTCCTGATTCTTATGTTGACACGAATATCAAGGGAACCCTGAACGTACTGCAGGCCGCCAGAAAGTTTAATATTAAAAAATTAATTGTTACTTCCACTTCGGAAGTTTACGGCACGGCCCGTTACGTCCCGATTGATGAGAATCATCCTATGCAGGGGCAGTCGCCGTACAGCGCTACCAAGATTGCCGCCGACCGTCTTGCCGAGTCTTTTCATAAATCCTTCAATTTGCCGCTTGTGATTGCCCGGCCGTTTAATACTTACGGCCCCCGGCAGTCAGCGCGCGCGGTAATTCCAACGATTATCACTCAACTGTTAGCGGGAAATACGGAAATACGTTTAGGAAATTTAAGCCCCACGCGTGATTTTAATTATGTAAAAGACACCTGCCGCGGTTTTTTTGAGATTGCCAAATCTGAAAAAACGATCGGACAGGAAATCAATATTGCCACAGGAGTTGAGATTTCCATTGAAAAACTGGTAAAAACATTGATAAACAAACTGAATCGAAGCGCGAAAATCATCTGTGATGAAGAGCGCGGCAGGCCTGAAAATTCGGAAGTGGACAGGCTTCTGGGCAGCAATAAAAAAATAATGGAACTAACGAACTGGCGGCCGCGGTATGATTTGGAAGCCGGCTTGGACGAAACCATCTCCTGGTTTAAAAAAGAGGAAAACCTTAAAAAATATAAAGCGGGGATATATAACTTATGAGAGCGATTATTTTAGCCGGCGGAAAAGGCACGCGGCTTAAGCCCTATACAACCTTGATCCCTAAACCGCTGGTTCCCATCGGCGGCGAGTATTCGGTGCTTGAGCTGGTAATTTTTCAGTTGGCCGGCGCCGGGTTTACGCATATCACTTTGGCGGTTAATCATCTTGCTGATCTAATAAGGGCATACTTTGGCGACGGCGGCAAATGGGGCGTCCTTATTGATTATTCCCTTGAGGATAAACCGCTGAATACAATCGGGCCCTTGACGCTTATTCCTGATCTCCCTGAAAATTTCCTGGTTATGAATGCGGATGTATTATGCGATTTGGATATTAGAAAATTTTATGCGGAGCATGTGAAAAGAGAAAGCTATGTTTCTGTCGCGGCCTGCTCCAGAAAGTATGAAATCGATTTCGGCGTGTTGAAATATTCCGCGGATAATTATTTGACCGAATTCCATGAAAAACCGGTATACAATTTTGATGTCAGCATGGGGATTTACTGCCTGAGCCGTTCTGCGGTTAAAGAGCTGCCGAAGGGCCGGGCTTATGGCTTCAATCATCTGATGATTGACGGTATAAAGAATAAACGGAAAATATGGATAAATCCATTCGACGGCGTATGGCTGGATATAGGCCGGGTGGAAGATTATCAATATGCGGATGAACATTACGCGGAAGTAAAGAAAATGATGGGATTGGAAAAATGAGGGTTTTAATTACCGGCGCTTCGGGGTTTACCGCGTATTATCTGGAAAAACTTCTTGTTCAGGAGCCCGCCTGCGAACTTTATTTGACGGACCGGGTTAAAGCCGGCGGTAAAAAAATCCAGTGCTGCGATTTAACTCAAAACAGTTCCGTAGATACTTTGATTGAAAAAATCCGTCCCGAACGCATTTTTCATCTTGCCGGCAGCTATACTAATAACTATGAAACTGATTATTCAGTGAATGTTTTGTGTGCAAAAAATATTCTGGACGCTTTGCTGAAGTATAAAATTAAAAGCCGGATGCTATTAATCGGAAGCGCGGCGGAATACGGCTTTGTAAAGCCTGAGGATAATCCGGTTACAGAGAACCAGCCGCTTCAGCCGTCGCGTATTTACGGACTGACCAAGGTGTATCAGACATACCTGATGAATTTTTACTGTAAAGTTTATAATATGGATATTGTTATGGCGCGCACGTTTAATCTGTATGGCGACGGCGTAAAAATATCAAAGCTTTTGTTTCCCGGCAGAGTTGCTGAACAGATAGAGAAAATAAAGAAAGGAGAGCTTTCCAAAATCATGGTTGGAAATCTGGAAGCCGGGCGGGATTATATTGATGTTCAGGAGGCCGTGAAACATTATGGAAAAATCATGGAGCGGGGAAAATCCGGCGAGGCGTATAACGTAGGCAGCGGAAATCCTGTCAAAATGAGAGATGTTTTAGCGCGTATCCTTAAAGAAGCGGGACTGGACGCGGGCATGGTGGAAGAAAGGAAACTTTCCGGGCCGGACAGAACTGATATTTCTGAAATATTCGCGGATTTGAGCAAAATAAATGAATTATGATTACTCCAATATACATTATTTACCCTTTCAGTGATAAAATATCCGGACAGCAGTTTGCTTCGGAACAAATAATTTCTCATTTTAAAACAGATCGCCGTTTTGATTTTAAGCCTGTCAAAATTAAAGCCCTGGAACGTTCAGGCAAAAATTTATTATCAGCGTTCACCAAATATATATTTTATACTTTGTCCGTATGGTTTTCGTTTCTTCGTATTCTTTTTTCCCCTTCCGGGCTAATCTGTTTTAATACAGGATTAACTTTAAATGCCTTAGTCCGTACAGGATTGCCATACCTGTCCCTTATATATCTGCGGAAAGGGCATAAAAGCGTTATCTCATTGCACGGGGCGTGTTTTTTAGCCTGGCGGAAGCAAGACGTCAAATATAAATTATTATTCCATATATTAAAAAGAACCACATTGATTACCGTTCTCGGGGAAAAAACTCAGGAGTTTTTACTGAAGAATGGAATATCTGAAGAAAAAATATATATTGTACCCAACAGCTGTGGTTTTAAGCCGCTGACGGAAAAACTGATAAAAGCTAAGCATCTCTTATCAGCGAACGGGATTAATGTTACATTTTTAAGTAATCTGATAAAATCAAAAGGGTATATTGAATATCTTGACGCGCTTATTCGTTTATCAGAAAACAGCGCTTTAAAAATTAACATAAAAGCTGTTTTGTGCGGTGAACTTATGCAAAGCAATTATTCAAAGCAAAATATTCCGGATTTGGAAGCGATAGTAAAAAATAAAATAAAAACAATCAATAATTCAGCTGAAATCAGCATAAAATGGGTAAAAGGCCTTTACGGTGAAGACAAAGAAAAGCTTTTTAAGGAAAGTCATATTTTTGTGTTTCCATCAAGGATTGAAGCTCAACCAGTAGTATTAATGGAGGCTATGGCTGCCGGATGTGCGGTAATAAGCACAAAAGCAGGTGAAATACCTTTCATGTTCAGCGATGGCAACGCGATATTGCTGGACAATATGCTGTCTGAGAATATTTCCGGGAATATTTTAAAACTTGCTGAGGATAATGAATTAAGAACGACAATGGCCGTAAACGCGTTGAATAAATACCAGGCTGAATTCAGCACTGAAGTGTATTATGAAAACTGGAATCATATTTTTGGAATTTTAGCGATATAAAAAACGAGGGCAAAATGTTTAAAAACAAAGTTTTATTAATTACAGGTGGAACGGGTTCATTCGGAAACGCCGTTCTTGATCGTTTTTTGGACACGGATATTGGCGAAATACGCATATTCAGCCGCGATGAAAAGAAGCAGGATGACATGCGTAAAAAATACAATAATCCCAAACTTAAATTCTACATCGGAAACGTGCGGGACCAACAAAGCGTTGACAGCGTGATGGACGGCGTTGACTATATCTTTCACGCCGCCGCTCTCAAGCAGGTGCCGTCCTGTGAATTCTTTCCTTTGGAAGCGGTGAAAACCAATATACTGGGAACAGAAAATGTTCTTGAGTCCGCGGTTCGCCATAAAGTGAAAAAGGTTGTGGTGCTTAGTACGGACAAAGCGGTGTATCCGGTTAATGCCATGGGGATGAGTAAAGCCGTGATGGAAAAAGTGATGATTTCACGTTCACGCAACATTCCAAATGACGCGACGCTTATATGCGGGACTCGTTACGGCAATGTTATGGCGTCACGCGGCTCAGTAATTCCGCTTTTTACCGGGCAGCTTAAGAGCGGAAAAGCTTTGACTGTCACAAATCCTGATATGACCCGGTTTATGATGACGCTTGAAAATGCTGTAACACTGGTTATTTTTGCTTTTCAACATGCTAACCAGGGAGATATTTTTGTCCAGAAATCCCCGGCATGTACTCTGGAAACGCTTACCAGCGCCCTCAAGGAACTTTATAACAGGAATAACGAGCTAAAAGTAATCGGCACCCGGCACGGGGAAAAACTTTACGAGTCACTGGTCAGCCGTGAAGATATGGTAAAGGCTGAAGATATGGGTGATTACTTCCGCATTCCGGCGGATACCCGCGATTTGAATTATAATCTCTATTTCTCAGACGGCGAAACAAAACTGACTGACGCGGCTGAATATCATTCTCATAACACTGAACGCCTGGATGTTGAAGCTACCAAAAAACTTTTGCTGAATTTGGAATTCATTCGTAAAGATATGTGTTAAGTGTTACGTGTTACGTGTTAAGAAGTTAAAAGGTCAAAGGTTTTGATAAAATCACGCTAAAAAAGAGGAAGTCAAAAAATGAGAAAACTATTGTTGCCGAAAAGAGTTATGATTTTAGCTTTACTTTCATGCTGTACATTTTTATCAGGAACTGAAGTGATACTGCATTCAACAGATTCAGATATTGAATCAATTGTGGTAGAGAAAGATAATTTAATAATAAAAAGCAAAGGAAAAACTTATACCTTTAAATTTTCCGAACTCCTTAAAACAAAAAACACGGAAGCCAAAAATCCTTCTCCTCAGAATATAAAAGAGGCATTTAAGTACAATGGCGAATGGTGTTTTTTTACAATTCCAAAATCAAAAAATAACAGGCTGAAATATATCAAAGAATTACGATACAATGTATTTGGAGAAGGTGAGTTGCTTGAAAGAGTATTATACAAGGGGAAATACTATGCTCGCGATTTAAACAAAAAAATATATGAGCCACATTGGGAGGTAAAAAAAGATTTTAGTCTGTGCCTCATAAATGCAAAGCAATATTTTGAATATTTGAACATTAGGGAAAAAACATTAAAAGAAACTATTCAAAAGTTAGAACAGAAAATGCCTAATGATGAAAAGGCAATAAAAGCTGATCGGGAAAAATACATTATTTTTTTAAAAGACAATAGTATTACAACAACAATGATAAATAAAAATGGTAGCATTATTACATCTCAAGGTTCTGCCGGTCCTAGTGCAAAACTAAGAAAACAATTGCGGATTTATTATAAAAATATACGCAATAGTGAGAAACTACTTAAATATTCAATGCGCCGCCTGGCAGCTTTCAAATCTAAATTACGTAGTCTTCAAAGATTACAATGTCAAACAAAAGCTTTATATACGCAGTATGTTACAAGTAATCAAAACCGCTAAGTAAGTAATATTGTCTATGTTATCGAACCTGCAAAAAACTATTAAGCATCGTAGCACGTAACACGTAGCACGTAACACGTAGATGGAGGCTTCAGGAAAATGTTAAAAATTGGAATAACCGGCCAGCCGGGCTTCATGGGGACTCATTTATATAACTTCCTCGGGCAGGATGATGATATTGAAAGAATTCCTTTTGAAGATGCCTTTTTTGACCGCGCTCAAGCCTTGCAGAATTTTGTCAGGCAGTGTGATGTGATTGTTCATTTAGCGGCGCTGAACCGCCATTCTGATATGCGGGTGATATATGATACCAATGTCAGGCTGGTTCAGCAGTTAATCGCGGCACTGGAAGCGGAAAATGTTACTCCGCATGTTCTTATGTCATCATCCACCCAGGAGGAGCGCGATAATCTTTACGGCAGGTCAAAACGTGAAGGCAGGCGCTTACTGGATGAATGGGCAATCAAAACCGGCGCAAAGTTTACCGCTGCGCTAATTCCGAATGTATTCGGGCCCTTCGGCAAACCCGATTATAATTCAGTGGTTGCGACATTCTGCCACAAACTGACTCATGGCGGGACTCCGGAAATAAATATTGACGGCTCTGTCAAATTAATTTATATTAACGCGTTATGCCGGGAATTTATTGCGATAATACGTGGAGAAATTACGGATAATCCTTATTATGTTCCACCTTGTACCGAGAAGAAAGTATCCGGGATACTGGCATTGCTCACTTATTTTAAGGAAACTTATTTTGACAAACAAATTATTCCAGAATTCAAGGACAAATTCGAGTTTGATTTGTTCAATACTTTTGTCTGTTATATAGACCATAAGAAATTTTATCCCGGCAAACTTGCTCCGCATACGGACGAGCGTGGAAGTTTTGTCGAAGTATTGAAACTGGATAAAACGGGGGGGCAGGTTTCATTTTCGACTACTCATCCGGGCATAACCCGCGGCAATCATTACCACACCCGCAAATTTGAACGCTTCGCGGTAATAAAAGGCAAAGCGCGGTTACAGCTTCGCCGTATCGGCAGCGAAGAAGTTTTGAATTTTGACATAGACGCGAATCGATGTCCGGGCTTTGTGGATATGCCGGTTTGGTTCACCCATAATATAAGCAATACTGGTAATGATGACGTTTATACAGTATTTTGGATTAATGAATTCTTTGATCCCGATAACCCGGATACTTTTTGGGAGGAAGTATGAGTTATGAATTGGAAAACAATTTAACATGCAACACTGGAAAAATTATGCGAAAACCGGATAACGAAATCTTAATATATGCGAATTCAGACGGCAATATCAAAGTTGATGTTCGTCTGGAAGATGAAACCGTGTGGCTGTCGAAGGCGCATATGGCTCAGTTATTCGGCAAGAGCAGGTCTACTGTAACAGAGCATATTGCCAATATATTCAAGGAAGGCGAATTGAAAGAAGAACTGGTATGTCGGAAATTCCGACATGCCACTAGTACACTATACAACTTAAATGTTCGCATTGTAATAAAAAATGTAGCTCAAGCGTCTCGCTTGAGTATCTTCACAACCGAGACGGTTGTGCTACATTAATTTGTGAAAAAATACGAAGTTGTAAATTTTACAGTGTACTAGACACGGCGTGATTGAGGGTAAAAATCAGCTTTAGAATACAAAAAATTCCACAGTCATCCCATGGAAAATAAAGTATGTTTGTAAAAAGTAGTCACAGGAGCAGCTTGCTCCGTGACAGAGACTTCTGCTTGACTAAAGTTATTGACCTTGTCGAGCGCAAAGGTCGCGGTGCAAGGCTGCACTCGCGACTACTTAGTCGCTGAAAATAATATATAAATTTACAGTAGACCAAGCCTGGAAATGAAAAATGAGGATAACGGGAAGTGCGCAAGCGTAAGCTCAAAGTTACTCGAAATAGTTAATTCTTAGAAATTATGGGATGATAGTGAAAAAATTCCAAAATGAACAAAAAAAGCTGGATTATGAAAGAAGTTTTGCCGAGTTGGAAAATGACCTTAAGCAAATCAAGCCCTCGAGGAGGTATAGATGAAAACAAAAAAATTAAAAGTAATGACAGTATTGGGAACCAGGCCGGAAATTATCCGTTTATCTTCAGTTATTTCCACTCTTGAAAAATATACTGATCATGTTCTCGTTCATACCGGACAAAATTATGATTATGAACTCAACCAGGTATTCTTTGACGAACTTGGAGTAAGCAGGCCTGATTATTTCCTGGACATTGATACTTCATCGCTGGGCAAAGTACTCGGCGAAATAATTATTAAAACGGAAGAAGTTATTTTGCGGGAAAACCCGGACGCATTCCTGGTACTGGGCGACACCAACAGCGCGGTATCGCTGATGATGGCGAAAAGGATGAAAATCCCGACTTATCACATGGAAGCGGGAAACCGTTCTTTTGACCCTAATGTCCCGGAAGAAACAAACCGTAAGCTGGTGGACCATCTTGCTGATTTTAATCTGGTGTATACTGAACACGCCAGACGGCATTTGTTAAGTGAAGGGCTTTCTCATCGTTATATCTATTTAACCGGCTCCCCGATGAAAGAAGTGCTGATGAGTAAACTGGATAATATTAAAAAATCCGCCATTCTCGAAAAACTCGGACTTGAAGCCGGAAAATATTTTATTGTCAGCGTTCACCGTGAAGAAAATGTCGACAGTCCGGATAACCTGCGTAAGGTTCTTGCCTGCCTGGAGTCGCTTCATGACGAATATAAACTGCCGATTGTCGTTTCCACCCACCCGCGCACCCGTAACCGGCTTGAACAATTAAATATCGACACAGCTTCGCAGGATATAAGCTTTTTAAAACCTTTCGGATTTTTTGATTACAACCAACTGCAGATGAATGCGTTTTGCGCAATATCCGACAGCGGCACCATAAGTGAGGAGTCCGCCATTCTTGACTTCCCGGCGGTAACTTTGCGGAATTCTCTCGAAAGGCCCGAAGCGCTCGATGCCGGATCTATTCTGATTAGCGGGCTTAACCCGGAAATTCTTTTGTCGGCAGTTAAAGTTGTTACAAATGAACGGGAACTTTTTCCGAAGCGCGAAATTCCATGGGAATACGAAGTTGAAAATACTTCCCTTCGGGTCGCCAAATTTATTATCGGGACCGCCAAGCTGGCCCACCGCTGGCGCAACATGGACGAATTCAGCCGTTATGACTGGGATAAACAAGACTGAAATATGCGTAAATTATTCAGCAGAACCGCAGTATATCTGATTTTGATTGTCCTGTTGTCCGGGGCAGTCAGGATGGCAAGGCTGCTTGAAGTGGAAAGGTACGGCACCGACGTATATTTGTATTTTCAAATGGCGGAAAACTGGGCATATCACGGCGCTGAGTATGTGTATTCGTATGATACTAAAATCATTCCGCCCTTACTGCCGTGGGTAATGGCAATGGGATATAATTTCGGATTAACCCCGGAACATACCGGCCTTATTATCGGCATTGTGTTGGGATCGCTTATGCCGCTGGCCGCTTTCTGGATAGTATTTAATCTGTTTTCCACCGCAAAGCGGCAAAATGAGGATGTTCAAGCAGAGGCGATACCCCGCAACCGTGCCTATGCCCTGCTGGCGGCGTTTCTTGTGGCGGTGCATCCGTTTCTGGCCAGGATAAGCGTCAGCTGCCTGCGGGAAATACTGTACCTGCCGTTTATGGTGTTTGCGGTGGCCTTCGCAATATCGGCAATACATAATAAATCATTGTGGAAATGGTGCGTTTTTGCTGTTCTGGCGGCTTTGGCGAATATGACCCGGCGTGAGGGGATACTCCTGATTGTTATATTTTTTGCATGGCAGGCGGTTGAATTTGTTATTGACTGGAAAAGCTTCAGAAAGGATATTGCTTATTATGTGCTGGCGTCTGTTCTGGTGTCAGTTGTTTTTCTGGGCTTGACTCTTCCGGTCCTGTATATTATGTTACGGGACACCCCGAGTGTCTGGGCCCCGTTCGGCATCTAAGGAGGGAAATATATTTTGGAAGTAATCTTGTCACTATCAGCCTGGTGCGATTTTATCTTTACAAGGCTGCTGAAAGACGCAATATTCCCCGTTATCGTGCTTATGCTTGTGTTTGCGCTTATCAACCGCAAAGAATACAAAAACACGAACGCAAAGCTGCTCCGCTTTATTTTAACGGCCCTTGTTGTCAGCCTGATTTCCCGTTACATGTTCTTTGTCCATATGAATACGAAAATTAACACCCGCTACTTGTATACAGGCGCGTTTTATGTGATTATCTTATGTGTTCCCGGCTTTCCGGCGGCGCTGTGCTTTCTGAAGCGCCTGACAAAAAAAATACCATGGGTTAGAGAAAAACATTTAACCGTATTTTTACTGCTGCTGATAAGTATAGCCTGTATAGGCAAGGCGCTGCATCCGCCGAGCAGAAAATTCTATATCCAGGATACGGCGAAAATCATAAACGGTTCAGAAGCTCCTGTCCCCCCCCTGCTCATATCAAATTTACGTGACGCCAGGCGAGTCGCCTGGCATTCAAAGGCTGAATTACTTCCATTGTCTTCCGTGATAAATATCGACAATCCGGTTTATTTCGCAAGCGCACTGAAAACATTGAGTTCCAAAAACAGGAATATTTTTTTATTTGTAAAATCCAGAGATGCTGAATTCAGAAAATGTTTCAGTAATAAAAAAATCAAATTCCCCGAGGGGCTTATACTTCTGAAAGAGTTCAAGGCAAAGCACAAAAAATTTTATTCATTGTATAAAGTAAACAGATAACATGAAAATTTTAATTGTAACCCAATATTTTTATCCGGAAAATTTCAAAATCAATGACTTTGCCGTCGGCATGAAAAAACGCGGGCATGAGCTTGTCGTTCTGACCGGGCTGCCTAATTATCCCGGCGGTAAAATTTTCAAAGGCTACGGGTTCTTTAAGCGCCTGGAGGACGAATATGAAGGTATCCGGGTTGTTCGTTCGTGGTTGTTTCCGCGCGGCGGCAGCAGCGGCCCGAGGCTGTTTATTAACTATATTTCCTTTACTGTCCTGGTGTCAATATGGGGCCTGTTGAAATTAAGGGGAAAGTTTGATATAATATTTGTCCATGAGCCTTCACCAATATTTATCGGCATTCCCGCCCTGGTCATGAAATGGCGTTTTAAAGCTCCGGTATTTTTATGGATTCTGGATTTATGGCCGGAAAGCCTCACGGCGGCCGGAAATATAACTTCGCCGCTGCTTCTGAAGCCGGGCAGGTGGATTGTTAAGTTTATTTACGCGCGCACGGATAAATTACTGATGGCATCGAAAGCATTCAGAAGTTCAATAAAATCATTCGGCATTGCTGACGACAAGCTTGAATATTTTCCGAATTGGGCGGAGGAGCATTTTGTGCCCTTGCGGCGTGCTGTTTTTGAACATAAACACCTGCTTCCCGACGGCTTTAAAATTATGTTTGCGGGTAATATCGGCGAGTCTCAGGATTTTCAATCTATTCTCAATGCCGCGGAAAAAGTGAAAAAATATCCGGATATCAAGTGGATCATCATTGGTGATGGAAGAAAAACAGAATGGCTTAAGAAAGAGATTGTTAAACGCAGGCTGCAGCAACATTTTTTTATTCTCGGGCGCTTTCCTGTCGAGGCCATGAGTAATTTCTTCAGCCATGCTGACGTGATGCTTGTAACTCTTAAAAAGGAAGCTCTTTTCGAGTTGACCGTGCCGGCGCGATTACAGGCTTATATGGCATGCGGCAAACCTATTTTGACTATGCTTGACGGTGAGGGAAGCAGAATTGTAAAAGAAGCGGAAGCAGGTTTTGTATGCGCTTCCGGCGATGCTGAAGGTTTGGCGGAAAATGTTTTGAAAACATATAAACAATCAGCACCGGAACGCGATGCTCTCGGCGAAAACGCGTTGAGCTATTATAAAAAAGTTTTTGAGCGCAATAAGCTTTTTGATAAAGTGGAAAATATGTTTAAAAAAATTGATGGAAAGTAAAAAATGAATGCTCTTGTAACTGGCGCCGGCGGTTTTATTGGAAAGTTTTTGTGCAATGCTTTATCCGCAAAGGGTTATGTTGTGTCCGGGCTGGATGTGTCTGGTGAGAAGCCGAAGTACTGCGACAAATATTTTAAAGCGGATATCACTGTGTTGGATGATAATTTATTCACCGCCTGTGAAAATGTGGATGTGATCTTTCATCTCGCCGCCAAAGTGCATTCCCTGGCTGAAATCAAAGCTGACATTGAACAGTATAAGCTCATAAATACGGCCGGGACTGAAAATTTACTCAAAGCCGCCGCTAAAAATTCGGTTGGCAAATTCGTCTTTTTCAGCAGCGTTAAAGTTTACGGGGAAAAGATTCCCGGCCTGGATAATAAAAAAACTCCGGTTGACGAACAAATTGAAGCCATTCCGGATACTCCGTACGGGCAGTCAAAACTGGCCGCTGAAGAACTTGTGCTTAAGGGAAATTATATTGCTGATGCCACGGTGCTTAGATTGTGTATGGTGTATGGCCCGGGGGCGAAAGGAAATATTCACAAAATGATAAAGCTGATGAAAAAGGGAATACCTTTTTTGTTGCCGGAGTTTAATAATAAACGTTCCATGATTGATGTGCGCGATGTGGTTAAAGCCGGAATTTCAGCCGCTGAAAAAAATGAAGCTGAAAAGCAGATATATATAGTATCGGACGGCAGAGCCTATTCAAGCAGGCAATTGGCCATTGCGATAACGCGGGCTCTGGGGAAAAAACCATTTCCGTTTAGTATTCCCGCTTTTTTCTTTACTGTTCTGGGAAAAGTTGGTGATTTAACTGGTAAAATTCGCGGGCGGAGATCTTTCTTTGATTCAGACGCATTAAGTAAAATTTCCGGATCAGCCTGGTTTTCCTCTGAAAAAATTGAACGGGAACTTGGCTTTAAAGCGGATTATGATTTGGAAAAATCCCTGCCGGAAATGATCATGCAGGAGGAAAATAAATAATGCTGGTTTATGTGTTTTCAGGTTTCTTTATTGGCTGGGCCGGCGCCTGGCTGGCGGCTCGTTACGGATATATTTTCGGCTTGATTGACAAACCCAATCACCGCAGTTCGCATTCGGTTGAAACCCCCAAAGGCGGCGGGATTGGAATTTTGGCCGCGTTTTCAGCGGCCGCAATCTGGGCCGGGAGCAGTTGGGCTTTATGGATGCCGGCATTATTGTTATCTCTGTTGAGTTTATATGGGGACAAGCTTCATTTGGCACAAAAACTGCGTCTTGTCGTTCAGTTCCTGTGCGCCGGTTTTTTAGTCTGGTTCGCGGCGAAAAACAATTATCATGAAATATCAAGCGCAACCGGGATTCCGCTTATTTTCATTGTCGCGGCTTTTATCCTTATGGTAACCGGAACAGCCAACTATTATAACTTTATGGACGGGATCAACGGTATTGCCGGAATTACCGGATTTGTTGCCTTCGGATATTTAGCGGCGGCGGCCCACAACACCGGAATGTCTGATATATCTATCATTTGCATTGCTGTCAGCAGTGCGTGTGCCGGGTTTCTTATATTGAACCTGCCTGGAAAAGTTTTCATGGGAGACGGCGGCAGTATTCTGCTGGGTTTTTTGTTTGCCGGAACAGCCATAATGTTGTCCCGGAGCCTGCTGGATATTTTTTGTTATTTCGCTTTTATATTTCCATTTTACGCTGATGAATTAATTAGTGTCCTGGCCAGGTTAAAAAAAAGGCAAAGCTTGTTTAAGCCGCATCGCGGACATTTATATCAGCTTTTGGCAAATGAGTTGAAAATTTCCCACTGGAAGATTTCTCTTATGTACGGCTTTTCTCAAACCCTTATAATTTTCCTGATACAAAGAATTAGAAATTATGGTTTAGTTTGGGTATTAGCCGTTGAAATTATGTTTCTCCTTATATTTTCAGCCTGCTACAACATTGTTTTAAATGCAGTAAAACAAAAAGCATAAACAGCAATCCCCTCCTCAATTAATTCCAAAATAGTTTACCGGACAATATTCATATTGTAAAACCGCCTCCGGGAGTGTATATGTAATATAAGAGTTAATTGCAAAAGTCCGTCGCAAACGTGATTTTTAGCGTTTTAGACGAGTAGATTTTGCTTTTTGAGCGATTGAGCATACCCTCCGGGTATGTAAATGAGCTCAAATTCAAAATATGCCGTATAAAATCAAAAATCATTGTGAAGACTTTTGCAATTGGCTCATAAGAAAAAAATTGGAGAAAAATACTATACACAAAGGACTGTTGCGCTGTTCAAGAGTGGGCTATGCCCGAATCAGCAGAAACAAAAAAATCCGAAAATTCTCTTATTTGCTCCGGATAATTGGAAAATATGAAAAAAATAATTTTGAACACATTAAGATTAACTCTTGACAAAGCGGTCAGCTTATTATTCAAGCAGCGCAGGTTGCTGGTTTTTATGCTTAATATAGAAATTATTTTATGTTCTCTGTTAATTTCTATAATATTACGCTTCGAGTTCACTGTCCCTCCTAATTATGCGGAACATTTCCTGAAGACAGCTGCGGTGTTTATTTTTGTAAAAATGTCGTTAAACCATATTTTTGGACTGAATAAAGGTTTGTGGCGTTATATTTCAATAACAGATGTCAAAGAAGTATTCAAAGCGAATTTATTTTCCGCGGCAATTTTAATGTTTATTTTTTACGGCTGGCGGAGCTATATATGCAGCAATTTTGCCTTGTCGATAATTGTCGTGGATTTCCTGATTTGTTTTTTCGCCATGTCATTTGTCAGGATTTGTGTCAGGATTATTCGTGAGTTTGATGATAATACCGGCGACAGCCCCTTGATAAGAACGATTGTCGTGGGCAAACTCGAAGATATTGATACCTTTCTCCATGGCATAAACGGGAGCAAAACCGGCAGAAAAATTGTCGCTGTTTTTTGTCCTGAAAAAGCTTCAGGGGCAACTATCCGCGGAGTTAAGATAAAAGGAACTCCTTCTAAAATTGCCAATTATGCGAAAAAAGATGAAATTAAGGAAATTATTCTGATACCGCCTTATTCCAGAAAACGTTTTTTGAATTTACTGCTGGGACAGCTCGAAAAAATTGATTATACCTGCACTTTGAAAATTGTTCCGGGAGTCGGGCATATTACGAAAGGTGAAATTAATTTTTCTAATATCCGCAAAGTTAAAATAGAAGACCTGCTGGGGCGTCCCCCGGTAAAGTTCGATCATTTAGAAATCGCGTCATTAGTTTCGGATAAAAACATTATGGTTACCGGCGGCGGGGGGAGTATCGGCAGCGAGTTATGTTCTCAAATTTGCCGATACCGCCCTGAAAAACTGGTTGTGTTTGAATCTTCTGAATATAATCTTTATGAAATTGAACGTAAACTCGAACTGAAATTTCCCGGGCAGAAAATTGAGGCCGTATTGGGGGATATCAGATTTAAGGATTCACTGTCAAGGGCAATGAAAAAGCATTCCATTGAAGTCCTTTATCATGCCGCCGCTTACAAACATGTTCCATTATTGGAGAAAAATGTACTGACAGGAGTCCATACAAATATTATCGGAACTTCAAATGTCGCGGATTGCGCTGAAGAATGCGGAGTAAAGCGTGTCGTCGTGATTTCCACCGACAAAGCGGTCAGGCCGACAAGTATGATGGGAGCGACCAAACGCGTTGCGGAAAGAATTGTTCTTGAACGGGAGGAGAAAGGAACCGAGTTTACCGTGGTGCGTTTTGGTAATGTACTCGGCAGCCGCGGCAGTGTTGTTCCATTATTTGAGAAACAAATCGAAGCCGGCGGGCCGGTCACTGTCACATCAAAAAATATGATCCGGTATTTTATGTCTATTCCTGAAGCCGTGGAGCTGGTTTTACAGGCCGGCACGATCGGAAAGGACCGTGATATAATGATTCTGGAAATGGGCGAACAGGTCAATATTTACGAAATGGCGAAGCGGTTGATAAAGTTGTCGGGGTTTATGCCGCACCGTGATATAAAAATAGAATTTACCGGGATACGTCCCGGCGAAAAAGAATATGAAGAACTTTTATCGAAAGAGGAGCAGGTAGACCGTACGTCGTCCGATCGTATTTGTGTCGCCAGAAAAGAAAATGTAGAAGGATTTCGCGTCAGCGTAGGGGAAATTTTAGAAATATTGCAGTCAGGGGAACGCGATAAAATTAAAGATATATGCAAAAGTTACATCTCTGAAAATATGTTGTAAAAAAGATTTAAATTTTTTGCGTAATTTTATTTCCGGCAATATTACTCACTTGTCGGCAACCCTGATTTTATGTCCATTTCATCCACTACATCTAAATCTTCCGCATTAATTTCCGCTCTGACCGAGTATCCAAGCAGCTTAATATTGACTATAAGGAAAGAGTGATTCTTTCTTGACATGACAACTCCATTGGTTCCCTGGAATGAACCGGATGCTATTTCAACGGGAGTTCCGGCAACAAGCTCCGGCTTCACCTCAAGCTGATGTGTATTTGACAAGCGTTCAAAAGCCCTTAACGCCTTCAAGTCGTTTTTCAACTCTTTTTCAGAATAAGCATCTATATCTATTTTGTATACCACGGCATTTGACGGAAGTATTTTCTGGTATGATTCTTCGTTAATGCGGCAGAATACATACCCGGGCAGCATCGGAGACGAAAATTCAGCCTTGCGCTTACCATAAGTATGTAGTTTATTTATCAACGGCAGATAAACGGCAACACCTTTTGCCCGGCAAAACCGAGCCAGTTTTTTCTCTCGTCTGGGCTTAGTGCGCACCGGGGTCCATAAACTATAGTCCATAATATAAAAAATTCCCGATAAAATTATTCGCTTAATACTTACCTGAACCCGTAAAACAATTCACGGATTCCCTTTTGGTTGATGTATTAAACTCATTTTTCTTCCATAATCTAACTATACTTATTTATAAATATATATCAATAATTACGGGAAATCAACTTTTTCAGCTATAGTTTGATTCTTTTGCCGGGGATAAAATATATATCATGCTTGCTATAAAACGATAAAGGTACTATAGTGATTGCAAAAGTAATTGCAGAAGTTCAATATAAGCGTGATTTTCGCGGATTTTGACCTTTACGCTTGCTCTGTATTAAACCGTAATTCGAGGTTGGCGAATGGAAGAACGGGAAAATATGCTGAGGTTTCAAATTGAGAATCGCGGAATCAGCAATCCAGCGGTGCTCGCGGCAATGCGTAAAGTTCCGCGGCACAGCCTGCTTCCCGCGAAATTTGCCGCTTCCGCCTACATTGACTCCCCATTGCCTATCGGCCACGGACAAACTATTTCCCAGCCGTATATTGTTGCCCTGATGACGGAACTGCTTCAGCCGCGGCCCGGACACACGGTACTTGAAATTGGTACCGGCTCCGGTTATCAAGCCGCGATACTTGCTGAGATTGTCAGCGAAGTATATACCGTTGAAATAATAAAATCTCTGGCGGATGAAGCCCGGCGCAAGCTTGACGCCGCGGGTTACGCCAATATCCATTTTCGCTGTGCCGACGGTAACGAAGGCTGGAAGGAACACGCCCCCTTTGACGGTATTGTGGTAACTGCCGCAGCCGTGAAGATACCGGAGGTTCTTGTCACTCAACTGAAAACAGGGGGGAAAATGGTTATTCCGCTTGGCGGCACCAATGAAATTCAAACACTTTCCGTTTTGGAAAAAACAAAGGAGGGAGTGGAAATAAAACCCGGCATTGCCGTTCGTTTTGTCCCTATGACCGGAAAGGTCAAGGGTTAACTTAAAACAGTTGTGAGTTGTAAGTTGTGAGCAAAAAAAAGCTGGGAGCGCTGGTCGCCAGACCGGCATTCTTAACTGATAACTAATAACTGATAACTAATAACTGATAACTGATAACTGAAAAAAGTTGTGAGTTATTAAGCGTTTCGCAAGATTTTTTTAATTTTCATTATTTACGGAGGAAAGGACTATGGAGCTTTTGCTTGAGAAATTGCACCGGACGCAGGATAAGTTTGGTTATCTGCCGGAGGCTGAGATTGTCCGCATTGCGGATGAACAGGACATTTCCAAGGCGGAATTGTTTGGAATTATCACCTTTTATTCACGTTTTTATCTGCAGCCTGTGGAAAAATTTATTGTCAGGATTTGTAAATCGGTTTCCTGCAGTATTAATCAGGCGGCCGATATTCGGCGAAAAGTCGAGGAGTACCTTGAAATCAAGGACGGACATTCAAAAGACGGATTGTTCGCCCTGGAAACCGTGGAGTGCCTCGGGCATTGCGCCGAGGGGCCGGTAATGACGGTGAATGATAAAGTTTACGATAAACTTACTCCCGAAAAAACCATTGAAATTATTGCTTCATATCAACAAGGCGGGTGAATAAAATGCTTGAATATAAATATCTCAAAAAATTCATTGAAGCCGGGCCGTCAGGCGATTTTGCGATTTTGCGCAAAGCTGTGGAATACGGTCGTGATGCGTGTTTGAATGAACTTGAAAAGTCCGGTTTGGTCGGGCGCGGCGGGGCCGGTTTTTCGACCGCCGCGAAATGGAAATTCGCGTGGAACAGTTCCAATGTCATCATGATCTGCAACGGGGACGAGGGCGAACCCGGCTCGTTCAAGGACCGTTATATACTGGAGAACGGGTCTTTCCTTTTGCTCGAAGGCCTGCTGATTTCCGCGTTTATGCTGAATTCATCCGAAGTGTATCTTTATGTTCGCGATGAATATAAAGAAGCGCTGAAATCGTTTCATAAATGCCTGGGTGCGAATGCGGATTCAATCAGCTGGTACCGGGAGCGGGTGAATCCTGAATTTAAACTGAAGGTGATTGCCGGCGGGGGTGCTTATGTCTGCGGCGACGAGACTTCATTGATAAACTCCCTGGAAGGCAAACGCCCGCATTCGCGGATAAAGCCGCCTTTCCCGGCGGCGGAGGGAATGCGGAGCCTGCCCACCATTGTCAACAATGTTGAAACTTTGAGCAATCTGCCCTT
Organism: uncultured Victivallaceae bacterium; assembly: GCA_964515915.1. Lineage (GTDB taxonomy): Bacteria > Verrucomicrobiota > Lentisphaeria > Victivallales > Victivallaceae > JAHOYW01. The sequence goes on along the minus strand of CAZEXM010000002.1, from coordinate 26,398 downwards.
GATAATTCGCGACGGCGGTGCGAAATTTTCCAGCCTGGGCGTTGAAGGCAGCCGTGGAACCAAATTGATTTGCCTGAGCGGCAAGGTTGACAAACCCGGATTATATGAAATTGAAATGGGTAAAATTACTCTCGAAAAAATTATTTACGGACTTGGCGGCGGCTGTTCCGGCGGAAAAATAAAATTCGTCATTCCGGGCGGAACCTCGACCTCGGCGTTAAGCGCACAGGAATTGAAAATACCGCTGGACTATAAAAGTTTGCGGAAAGCCGGAACATCTCTGGGTACCGGCGCGGTGATTGTGGTTGACGAAAGCGTTGACGCTCTGGATGTGGCGTGCAGCGCCGCCGATTTTTTTAAGTCTGAAACCTGCGGTATATGTTTTCCCTGCAAAGAGGGAAACCGGCAGATAAATCATTTGCTGGAGCTGATTCGCAAGGGCGAAGGACAGGAGCGTTACCTGGGACTCATCCGGGACGACATCACGACAACGGCGTCCTGCGCCGCCAGATGCGGGCTCGGGCAGAGTTGCGGAGATCTGGTCAGCAGTCTGATAGTAAAGTTCAGAGAAGATTTTTCAGGGCGTATTGCCTGCAATGGGAAAAATGAAGGAGACAGCAGATGATCAAGCTTAAAATTAATGATCAATTAGTCGAGGCCGCTGACGGTACGTCCATTTTTGCGGCTGCGGAGTCAAACGGATGCAAAATTCCCGCACTGTGTTACCACCGTGATTTAAGTGTTTACGGGGGCTGCCGATTGTGCGTTGTCGAAATCAAAGGCCGCTCCGGTTACCCGATATCCTGCGCCACGCCGGTGGAAGAAGGCATGGAAGTGTTGACCCATACGCCGAAATTACGTGAAATCAGAAAAAACATATTTGATTTGATAATGGCCTATTATCCCTTTGAGTGCCGCTTGAATTGTAATAGCTGCGACAACAGCAGAATTTGTGAGCTTCGGCAGCTGGCGGAAGAGATGGGCATTGACAAACTCAAATTTCAGCCTATACCCCGGAAAGGGAAAGTAGACGACAGCTCACTTGCCGTCCAATATGACAGCAGCCAGTGTATAAGTTGCGGGCGCTGCGTCCGGGTCTGCCGCGAGATTCAGCATGTCGGCGTATTGACCGCGAGCCGGCGCGGGCCGGCGACCAAGGTAACGACATTTATGGATAAAGGCATGGGAAATGTTGACTGTACCGGTTGCGGACAGTGCCTGCTGGTTTGCCCGGTCGGCGCGATAGAGGAAATTTACAGCATCGATAAGGTGCGGGCGGCAATCGCCGATCCGAAAAAACATGTGGTCGTACAGACCGCGCCATCGGTGCGTTTTACCATCGGCGAGGAATTTGGTTCCAGGCCGGGGGAAAATCTGGAAAAACAAATGGCTACGGCATTGCGGCGGCTTGGTTTTGACCAGGTTTTTGACACGGTTTTTACCGCGGACTTAACGATCATGGAAGAAAGCGCGGAATTTATCAAACGCTTTACCGAGGGCGGCACGCTTCCGCTTATAAGTTCATGTTGTCCGGGCTGGATAAATTTTGCCGAAGAAAAGATGCCGGAATTAAAAGATAATTTGTCCACGTGCAAATCTCCGCAGCAGATGTTCGGCGCCTTGCTCAAGAGTTATTATGCTGAAAAAAACGGCCTGGACCCGAAAGATATTGTTTCAGTTTCAATCATGCCGTGCACCGCTAAAAAAATAGAGTGTATGCGCGCGCAGATGAAGCAGAATGGCATTTACGACGTTGACTATGTCCTGACGACCCGGGAACTGGCCACCATGATTCAGGAAAAAGGCCTGCATTTGCCTGATTTGGCGAAAAGCGAATATGACGCGCCCTTCGGTATTACTACCGGGGCGGGAGTGCTTTTCGGTGTCAGCGGCGGGGTTATGGAGGCGGCGTTACGCACGGCTTATGAGCTCATTACCAAGGAAGAACTGGCAAAAATAGAGTTTGACGACATGCGCGGCCTGGCGGGAATCAAGTCGGCGGAAATCGACATAAATGGAATTAAAGTCAAGGTGGCTGTAGCAAACGGGCTGGAAAACGCCTGGCAATTACTAAAGCACGCCGACGATTATCATTTCATTGAAATAATGGCATGTACGGGAGGCTGTATCGGCGGCGGCGGGCAACCCATTTTCAGAGAACCCGGAACCTTGAAAAAACGCAAGGACGGGACTTACGCGAATGATAAGAACATGAAATTGCGCAAATCCCATAAAAATCCGGCGGTACAGCAATTGTACAAGGAATTTCTGGATCATCCGCTCAGTAAAAAATCGCACCACTACCTGCATATGCGACATTGAGAAATATCCGGGGTGCTTCGCAGTGTGAATACGGACATATCGCAAGGATTATCCGACCGGCAGCTTCAGCAGCAGCCGGATGCCGATATGTGCCTGAATAGCGGAAACTTGAACCACTCTTGACGCAATTGTGCCGGTTTCCGCATTCATCTCGCTCGTTCCGTCGCCGACAATGTACAGTCGGCCCGGGCCCCTGCTTATTGTGATGTCCGCGCAGGGCCCGAGCCCGGCGACCCCGGAAACCGCTATCGCCGGGATTTCCGGCCGCTCGGCAAGCACAAAAGCCGCCAGCATGGCTTTGGCCGCCGCGTTATCGAAACATTCGAAGATCAGGCCGGTTTTTTCGGGAATCAGTTCCCCGCAGTTGCTTATCGTAAGCTTCTGCTCAATAGTGCTGACTTGCAGTTCCGGATTGATCCTGAGCAGGTTTTCCTTTAAGGCAGTTACTTTAGGCATTCCAAGCTGATCCCTGAAATACTGCTGCCGATTGAGGTTGGCAGCTTCAACGCGGTCAAAATCCGCGACAATGATATGCCCGATACCGGCACGGGCCAGTATGAAACAGACATTTGACCCCAAGCCGCCGGCACCGGCAAGGAATACCGATTTTTTTCTCAGTATTTCAGTTACTCCGGGTGGATTTGACGTAAAAAAAGTATCCATGCGGTTCAATCCTCAATTATCCGCCGCTGACAAAACAGAAAAGTTCTATTTCGTCGCCTTCGGCGGGAATTATTTCGGAAAAGTTTCCGGCTTTTACTATTTTTTTGTTCACTGACGCCAGGACTCTGGCTTCATCCAGTTTTTTCCCGGCAATAATCCCGGCGAGCGTTTCGCCATCGCTTACTTCGAGCATTTTCCCGTTAACCGTTATTTTCATCGCTGTCACCTGGTTTTAGATGCATTTATCCCAATATTTAATGACCGTTTCCAGCCCGATTTTTTTCAGGTCGTCTTTTATTTGTTCAACCGGCCTGGTATCGTTCAACATAAACTGCCCCAGGTCCTTGTCGCCGGTACCGGCGTAACCCCCCGGAGTAACTCGAGAAGCGGCGCTTATGTTCCCGGCGCAGCTCAAGGCCATCCGGTTTCTGAAATCTCCTCTTTCCCGGGTGGAAATCGTCATATCCGCTTCCGGAAAAACAATCCGGAAGGCCAGCATCATTTGTTCCAGTTCCGCTTCGGAAACCGGCGCCGGCGCCCGGAAACCGGTTTCAACGGGAGTCAGCCGGGGAAAAGAAAATTGTATTTTACTTTTCCAAAAATGTTTTCTGAGCCATATCGCGTGAGCCGCCAGCGAAGCGCTTTCCGTCCGCCAGTCATACAAGCCCAGCAGAAATCCGATTCCCAGGGTTCGTATTCCGGCTTTGCCGCCGCGGGCAATCGCGTCAATCCGGTTAAGGTAATCGCGTTTCGGGCCGGAAGGATGCAGTTCCGAATAAAGTTCCCGCTTATAAGTTTCCTGATAAAGCGTCAAGCCGTCAACCCCGGCGTCAAACAGCCGTTTGTAGCCTTTCGTATCCAGCGGAAATATCTCAATGGACAAGTATGAAAAATATTTTTTCAACTCTTTGGCGGCCTGTTCCAGAAATTCCATCGACATGCTTTCCGGGTCTTCTCCGGCGACCAGCAGCAATGAATCCATACCCATGGATTTTATTGCTTCGGCTTCTTTGCTGATCTCGTCTAAAGTCAATGTTTTGCGCGGCGACTTGTTTTTTATGCTGAAATCACAATACACGCAGGAGTTGACGCATTTATTGGAGATGTACAGCGGCGTGTACAGGCGCACGGCCTTGCCGAAATGCATTTTGCGGTATGCCGCCGCTACCGGGCGCATTCGCTCAAGTTCCCGTCCGGCTGCCGGGGAAATAAGATTGAGCAGGTCCTGAAAATCCCGCCGTTCCTTCCGGAGTGAGGATTTGACCATATCCACGCTTACTCCGCCGATATAAGAGCTGATCTGCTTTTCAGTTTTTTTTAAATACGGCAGCATATATTAATTCTCAAAACAGTTCTTTAAATGTATTTTGGGGTGAAGTGGCGCTGGCGGCAAGCGCTGCCGCAGCCGGCCCCGATTCAATCCCGAGTTCCGCGCTTTTTACCGCCAGCGCAAATGCCTTCGCCATGCCTTCGGGGTCGTCCGCGGAAGCTATCGCGGTATTGACCAGCACCGCGTCCGCGCCGATTTCAATCGCGGCGGCGGCGTGCGAGGGCAAACCGATTCCGGCATCGACGATGACTGGAATTGTCGCCTGTTCAATGATAATCCTGAGCATGGTTTCAGTTTTCAGTCCCTGGTTGGAGCCGATGGGAGCGCCAAGCGGCATTACGGTATGAACGCCGACGTCTTCAAGCCGTTTTGCCAGCACCGGGTCGGCGTTGATATAGGGCAGGACAATAAAGCCTTTATTTACCAGCGCTTCCGCCGCTTTGAGTGTTTCCACCGGGTCCGGCAGCAGGTAAACCGGATCCGGATGGATTTCCAGTTTTATCCAGTTGTGTCCGGCAGCCCGGCCGAATTCGGCGATTCGAATTGCTTCTTCAGCATCCCGCGCCCCTGAAGTATTCAACATTATTCTTACTTTGGAACTGTCTATCGCCGACAGGATGTCATCTTCGCGCTTTGCAAAATCAACCCGCGTCAAAGCCACGGTGACCAGTTCAGTTTCCGCGGCTGCAATCGCTTTTCCCAGTGCTTCCCGGGAAGAAAATTTTCCGGTTCCGAGGAAAAGCCGGCTTTTAAATTTTACGTCCGCTATTTTAAGAGCTTTCATTACTTCAACCAGGCCTTATCTTGTGTTATTATACAGAGCATTAAAATAGCACTGATTCGCTAATATGAAAATGACTTTCACTTTTTTGAAAAGATTTTTTGAAAACATCAGGGACGCGACGAGACCGACAAAACTCGGTCTAACTTAAATTTTTGAAAAAAATAAAACTTTGCAGCAAAGCTCGAACGCTCACATCTTTTCAAAAAAATCGCCAGCTCTTTTTTGAAAAGCTTCGCTTTTCGAGGCGGAATTATTCAATTGCGCGACTTCGTCGCTTAAGTTTCGCCATTGGAGATGGCGACCAACGCTTTCGCCCGTTGGATCACCGAGCCGTTGCATCCGGCTTTTTGTCGGGTGCGACTAATTGCAAAAGTGCAACAAAGATGTAAAAATATATATAATCAATTTGCATGAATCTTACCTTTATGATAGATTTTATAACAAGCGGATGTCACAACAGAATTAAAGCGGGGTTGGTATTGATGTTTTTAAAATGGAAGGTCAATCTTACATTTGCTAAACTTGTTATTATATCAATGATATTGGGAATTGGATGTGGAATAATATTTGGTGAACGCTGCAGTTACTTGTCGCTGGTTGGTCAAGGCTATATTGCTTTGCTGCAAATGTGTATATTGCCTTATGTTGTTGTCTCAATAATGTATGGTATTGGACGTCTGGGAATTAAGGAATCCAAGGAAATGGCCTTCAAAGGAGTGTCTCTGACCTTAATTTTCTGGGGCATAATGGCTCTTTATCTCGTGTTAATGCCTTTTTGTTTCCCGGACTGGGACGCTACTGTGTTTTTCAGCTTAAATGTTGTTGAGACGATTAGTAAAGTTAATTATTTAGAACTGTACATTCCTTCTAATCCATTTTATTCACTGGCTAATAGTTTTGTGCCGGCGATAACGGTATTCTGTATTTGTGTCGGCGTGGCCTTAATAAGTGTCAAAAATAAAGCTGCTATATTACAGGATTTGAAAATTTGCTGTACGACATTGACTAAAGTTAATAACGGAGTAGTTAAGCTGGCGCCAATTGGAACTTTTGCCCTTCTGGCGAATTTAACTGGAACCATAACCCTGGATGAAATTGGACGCATGCAGGTTTATCTGGTTATTTATACTGCTATAATTCTGTTAGTAAGTTTTTGTACCTTTCCATTGCTGGTTACAGCTTTCACCAATTTTAAATACCGGGATGTCATGCATGCTTCTAAAGATGCGATGCTGACCGCCTTTGCTACAGGTAATGTGTTTGTCTTGATACCAATAATAACCCGGAGTGTCAAACAATTAATTAAAGATAAAAATATTGACAGTGAAGAACGCCGCGTTATACTTGATACTATTGTACCTATTAGTTTTAACGTTCCCCTGGGGGGAAGGGTTTTGTTGTTGCTTTTTATCCCTTTTGCCGCCTGGTTTTATGATATAAAATTGGATTTATGGAACTACCCTGAACTAATTGGAGCCGGTATATTAGGCCTGTTCGGCAGTTCGGTTACCGCCATGCTGTTTTTACTCAATTATTTCCATATTCCAACTGATATAATTGATTTTTTTGTGGCGTTTAATGTCCTCAACGATAGAATAGGGGCTTTGTGCAGTTCGGTTTACCTGATTGCTTTCAGCATCTTATGTACTGCGTGGTTAACTGGATTTTTGAAGATAGATTTGCGAAAAATAGTAAAGAATTTTTCTATTATACTTACGGCTACATTTTTAACGCTTCTCGCCTGCGCAAGTTATCTGAAACTTACAATAAACAAAGAACCCGGAGGTAAAGATATTCTGGCAGAAATGCATATAAAAAATACTGTTAAAACAAAAATTTTTCGAAAGTATCCAACTCCGCAGCAGCTAAAGCCTCTGACTGCCGGGCAGCTTGGCAATCATTTACAGTTAATCAAAAAACGCGGAGTACTAAGAGTAGGATATTCTTCCGCCTCCCGTCCGTTCTGCTATTTTAATTCAGCGGGTGATTTGGTGGGATATGACATAGAAATGGCTAATATGCTGGCAAGAGATTTAGCTTGTACGCTGGAATTTATACCTATTGAATATACTAATGTCGGCAGAGGTTTATCGAATGGGGTAATTGATATTGTCATGGCGGGAGTATCTATAACTCTGGAACGGATTAAGACTCTGCATTTTACCAACCCTTATATGCAGGTGAATCTTGCATTTGTGGTAAAAGATTATAAACAGAGTGAATATAGATTTGCAGATGATATCCGGAAGAAGGGCAAGTTTCGTGTTGCCTGCGTACCTGGACTTTCATATCGCACTCATATGAAAAAGTATTATCCTAATCTGATTTTTGTTGATGTGGAATCTGAAGAAGATTTTTTAAGTGGTAAAGTTAAAGCGGACGCATTACTAATATCGGCTGAGGAAGGTTTTGCGTGGTGTGTCTTATATCCGGCTTTCTCTGTAGTCATTCCCCGTCCGGAAATCCTCAAAGAAGATTTGGCATATGTAATTTCTCAGGATAATGCAAGTTTTTGTCAATATTTAAATGCCTGGCTTGGCGTAAAAAAAACCGACGGGGTTCTGGAAAGGCTTTATTCGTATTGGATAATGGGTAAAAATATTAATAAAAAAGAAAACCGCTGGTGTGTTTGGGATGAGTTTTTTAAATAAAAAGAATTTCAGTTTGCAACAGCCTTGCTTATTATGATAAGCCGGCCAACTAAAAAATAAAGGAATATATAATGAATTCACTGTTGATTGCCGCCGGCGCCGGAACCCTGTATTTGATTGCTTATTATACATACGGTAAATTCCTCGGCAATAAAATTTTCAGACTGGCAAAAGACAATGTGTGCCCGAGCGTCGAACTGCATGACGGTGTGGATTTCGTTCCCTCCCAGAGACAGGTTTTGTTCGGACATCATTTTGCCTCGATCGCGGGTACCGGGCCGATTGTCGGGCCGGCGCTGGCGATTATCTGGGGCTGGCTGCCGGCTTTGCTCTGGGTGGTGATTGGTTCTATTTTTATGGGAGCGGTACATGATTTCGGCGCGCTGGTAATTTCCCTGCGTAACCAGGGACGTTCTATTGGCGATATCGCCGGCGATTTAATCAGCAAACGGGTCAAACTGTTGTTTCTTTTGATTATTTTCTTTACTTTATTAATAGTTGTGGCGATCTTCGCGGTGATTATCGGCGTGTGTTTTGATAAGTTTCCTGAATCCGTCTGGCCGGTCTGGCTGCAAATCCCGATTGCGGTTGTTTTCGGCGTGCTGCTGTACAGAAAAAACTGGAACGCGACCATGCTTGGATTAATAGCGGTTGCCGTAATGTACGCTACTATCGTTTTCGGGGCCTATAATCCAGTCAGCATGGGAAGCCTGAAAGTCGCGACGCTCGGCGCCGGGGGGCAGGAACAATGGAAGACGGTTTTCAGCCCGACGGCGATATGGGTTGTGCTGCTGCTTGTTTATGTTTATATCGCTTCGACAATTTCGGTCAAAACCCTGCTGCAGCCGCGCGATTTCATCAATTCATATCAACTTTTTATCGCTATGGGCCTGCTGGCGCTTGGTATCATCATGGCGCATCCGCCAATGGCCGCACCGGTAACAAATTTCGCGGTAGAGGGCAGTCCGCCGGTTTTGCCGATGTTGTTTGTATTTGTCGCCTGCGGGGCGATTTCCGGGTTCCACTCCCTGGTATCGTCGGGAACGTCCTCCAAACAATGCCGCAATGAGCATGATTCGCTTTTCATCGGCTATGGTTCAATGTTGATCGAAAGCCTGCTGGCCGTATTTGTCATCATCGCCTGCGGAGCCGGAATCGCTTACGGCTCCGATGCCGCCGCCGGAGCGTTTTCGGAACATTACGGCTCATGGGCGGACGCCAAAGGGCTGGGCGCGAAACTGGGCGCGTTTATCGATGGCTCAAGCAATATGATGACTTCATTCGGCCTGCCGCTGGATGTGGGAAAAACTATGATGGGCGTATTTATTGTTTCATTCGCGGCAACCACTTTGGATTCGGCGACGCGTATTCAGCGCTACATTATCGCGGAAACCGCGACCATGTGTAAAATGCCTTTGTTCGCGCACAAGCATCCCGCCACCTGCATCGCGGTCGGCAGTGCTTTTATCCTGGCTTTCTGCGAAAGCTCCGGCAGTGGAGCGTTCAAATTATGGCCTTTATTCGGAGCGATGAATCAACTGCTCGGCGGTTTGGCCCTGCTGGTCATCACGGTTTATCTGGCCCGTAAAAAGATAAGTTCCGTATATACCGCCGTTCCTATGGTTTTTATGATTGTCATGACGGGCTGGGCGATGTATTACAATATAATGGTATTCGCCGGTTTCCGGGGAGCCGCACCCAACCTTATGTTGCTGGTTATTTCCCTGATAATCATTGGATTTGAAATATGGATGATCGTGGAAAGCGTGATTGTCTTGAAAAAAGCCTATGCCGGTGACGGAAAAGGGGTTTGAAGTCCTTAATTCAGCCGTTCCCATGGAGTTCGTTTTTTATTTTTTCCGATTCGTAAACGTAATACAACATGAAGAAGCAACAGAATCCGCCGAAAAAATGCCACAGGAAATGCGTTCCCATCGGCAAAAATGATGCCAGACCGCGGTCGTCCAGGACTCGAAAAGCAATCGCGATAAAAAATGAGCCAAACGCCCCGGCTAAGATTTTCCATCCGCGCGGATTTTTCCGTACGCAATGCAGTACGAGCGGAATAATAACAATCAGGGCCAATACAGAATAGCCTATCGAAATTGATACTGAATGCGATAATGTGAGAGTTTCGTAAATTAATCGATAAATCACAACCGGCAGCAAAGTGAAAGTAAATACCAATATCCATTTGCCGACAACTTCGCGCCAGAAATATATACTCGACATCAACACCAGAAACATTATCGGTATGTAATCCAGTAATAACCAGATATTATTACAGCGCAGCGCATGATAAATCGTTCCGCCGACCCAGCCGAGCAACAGTGTCGGCAGAAAAACAGTGAGTAAAGGATATTTTCTGTAGTTGAATTTTGTTCTGGCCGCAAAATAAATGAAAACCAGCAGAAAAATTAAATTACTGAACATGCTCCAGGGTTCCACCGGAATACGAGACATATCCGTTTCGTGGTAAACAGGCCCCTGGTCGCCTGGTTCAACTTTTATACGAATTGCCGCGAATGTTGTCATTCCATCCCCCCTCCCCCAAAAAGTAATACAGCTTTAGTGCTTAGCTATTTTATAAATCATGATTGCGCCAACTATCTGATAAGTCAAATTAGGAATCCATAAAAGATATTGCGGGTAAAGTTTAGGGTATGAGGTCAACGATTCACAAAGAATAATACTCAGGAAGAATACTCCCGCCAGTACGACACTCAAAAACAAACCGACCGAAGTCTCCCGCCGTGAAGTACGAATCGCCAAAGGCAAACCCAAAAGCATAAACGCTATCGGCGCCAGCGCAAAAGCAATACGTTGATTCAATTCCACTTCCAAATCACAAGTATCACGCTTAAATTTTTTCTCAATCCTGATACACCCGAATAATTCTTTAAGGGTCATATATTTGTCGCGTTTACCTATTTCCAAACTATTCATTTCTTTGCCGTAATCAATAACAAATTCAACTTTTTTATTAAAGGCCCGTACCGGCGGCTTTGATTTTTTATCAACAATATTGCAGTCAAACAAAGCAATAGTTAAAGTTTTCAATTTCTTATCCACCAGCAATTTCCCGTGACTCGCGGTAATATCACGAATGACTTTGCCTTTGTCTTCGCCCTGCTCCCCGATGGTAAAAATCTGAATATCCTTAATAATATTATCGCCTTCTTTGTCATCAATATAAATAATACTGTCTTTAAATTTGACCCTGACTCCCGGTTCAAACATCGCGGAGGGGTGGTCTATCGCGGTTTTCGCCGCGACTTTGCGCGCCTCGCCCAGCAGGGGGGGGCCAATCTGCACCTGTAAATACAAACACAAAATCATCATCAGGAACGCAATTATCATTACCGGCGAAACGATTTGCAGAACGGATATACCGCAAGCCCGCATAGCGGTAATTTCCGAATCCGCCGACAGCCGTCCGAAAACCAGCATGACAGCGACCAGAATTCCCCACGGAATAGTAAAAGTAAGTGCAATCGGAATCAAATAAAGCGCAAATTCAAACACGCTGGAAAGCGGCAAACCTTGAGTAACGAATTTATCGAGGTCCTTGGCGACATTGGCTCCCATCATGAAGAAGGTAAGCAAACCTATAGCCATTCCAAAAGTCAGCAGAAAGGCTTTCAATATATATAAATTAATAGTTTTCATGTAATCTCATTTACTGATTTTAAATCATGATATACCAGTTCAAAATACTATCTATTTCCGCATAATCAACTGATACTCACCGACAAAATCAAAAAAACACCGATTTCGGGCTAATGGACGGCACCGGCAAAAAGCAAAAAAATAACGAAACCGACGTTCGGGACGCGGTCCAGCGGCGGAACGCTGGTTGCCCGTCTCCAACGGGTGAAACTTAAGCGACGAAGTCGCGCAATTGAATAATTCCGCCTCGAAAAGCGAAGCTTTTCAAAAAAGAGCTGGCGATTTTTTTGAAAAGATGTGAGCGTTCGAGCCTTGCTGCAAAGTTTTATTTTTTTCAAGAATTTAAGTTAGACCGAGTTTTGTCAGACGTGTCCTGATGTCCAAGTAAAAATTATCTCCTTTGCCGCTTCCGTGACTGAGAAACTGGATATTCCACAGCCCTTATTACGTATATATGGTGTTTGTCATTCACGGCTTTGCTATCCTGCTTGAAACAAGTCCGCCATTGGAATTATTCTTCAGAATTCAATCCCTTTCTGGGCCTTTATGCCCTGTTTGTATGGATGCTTCAATTCCTGAATCTCGGATACCAGGTCGAAAGCTTCAACTATTTCCGGCAAAACACCGCGTCCGGTTGCGATTATGTGCATCCAGGCCGGCCTTTGTTTCAGGCCGTCAAGGATTTCCGCGGCGTTCAGCCAGCCTTTTTTTAACGCGACATTCAATTCGTCAAGCACAAGCAGGTCAACTTCCGCCTGCTTTATATATTCTTTTGTTAATTCCCATGCGGCTTCGGCACACTTCCTGTCTTCACTTTCGTCCGCGTTTTTGCGCCAGGTGAATCCCGCTCCAAGCGGAATTATTTCAAACGGGAGTTCCGAATTATCCGCAAAGCGTTTCTCTCCGGTTTTCCCGGCGTTTTTGACAAACTGCAGGACAGTAACTTTCCAGCCCCAGCCAAGCGCGCGCAGCGAAGTACCGAGGGCGCTGGTTGTTTTTCCTTTACCGTTGCCGCTTATATTAATGAGCAAACCTTGACGTTTAGCTCTTTCAGTCTTTTCAATCATAGTCCAACCCGGTTTATAAGTTAATTGTGAGCAAAAACAATGTATTAATTCTACTTAAATATTATCCGGTGTTTAAATAAAATCAAGTGTCAGTTGCTATTTTCCGGGGACGACGGACTTAGATTATCCTTATTTTGCCGGGTTTGCGTTTTGTTTTCGCGTTTTCAGCGATTATTGTAATTATCAAATAGTACATGCAAGGTTTAAAATATGAATACTTATCCGGTCAACTTGTTATTGCAGGGCAAACGCTGCCTGATTGTCGGCGGCGGCAGGGTGGCGGCACGTAAACTGAAAGGCCTGCTGGCCTCGGGCGCCGCGGTAACGGTGATCGCGCGGCGTGCCTCCGGCCGGATTCGTGAAGCAGCTGAAATCATTTTTATTGAACGGGGCTGACCTTGACGGATTTTATCTGGTGTTCGCCGCCACGGATGACCGCGCCTTGAACTCGAAAATTAAATGTTGAAGTTAGTATTATAACTGCCTCCGAAGCCGCATTGCGTGATATGGTATTTGCTTTGGCTCTGGATTCGATTTTTTTTAAAACGCTCACTGCCGTGGGAAAACTGCGATTTTGAAATCCGGACATTGCAATTATAAGGTTTATTTTTTTGAGTTTTTGTAAAATTGGTTTATTGTAATGAAAAGTATTGAACTTTTGCAACCAGCTAAACAGGAATAATTATGCTGCCTCTTAAATTGGGATCAGCGGGAATTCGAGGTGTCATCGGATCTGGATTAACCCCGGAAAACGCGATAGATTTTGCCTGCGCCTTTGGTACTTTCACCAATGGCGGCAAAGTCCTTGTGGCCCTGGATACCCGTTTTTCCTCCGAAATGCTGCATCAGGCGGTCATTTCCGGACTGCAGAGCTGTGGCTGTGAAGTCCACGATTTGGGAATCGCGCCCGCGATGCTTCTGTCTTTCGCCATTTCCAAACTGAAAGCTGACGGCGCTCTGCTGATCGGCGGCGGCCACCAGAAAGAATCGTGGAATTCAATCGTTCCCTGGGGCGCGAACGGAGCTTACCTTAACAGCATACAGCTTCGGGAATTATTCGATATTTATTACGGGCGGCGTTTCCTGGCTTGTCGCTGGGACGGTATTAAAAAAATTATTCGCGTCGCAAAAAACATTCAGGAACAATACTTTGACGCATTATGCAAGGTCGTTGATGCTGAAGCTATTGCCGCTGCGAAGTTTACGGTAATCAGCGATTTCTGTAATGGCTCGGGATCAGTTTTAGAAAAAGAATTCGCGTCGCGTTTCGGCCTTAATTCAATTCCGATAAATAATATTTTGTCCGGTGTCCTGCCGCATGACCCTGAACCTCGTCCGCATAGCGCGTTTCAGGTGCAGTCGCTCATTAAGCCGCTGAAAAGCGATGCCGGTTTCGTTTTCAACAGCGATATGAGCCGCGTTTCCCTGGTAAGCAACAGCGGTGAAACTTTATCCGAAGAGTATACTTTTCCGCTTGGCGTAAATTACCTGCTGGAAAAAGCCGGCAGCAACGGCTTGCGGGTAATAAGCAACACATGCACGACCAAAACCCTGGATGACGTGGTCGCGCTGCACCATGGAATTCTCGAAAAGCATACAACCGGGCAGTCCAATATTATTGACTATATGGAAGAAACAAACGCCTTTATCAGCGGGGAAGGTTCCGGTTCATTTACGAGCAGCGACTGGCTGCCGGGCTTTGACGCTTTATACGAAAGCGCGGTCATCCTTGAAGCAATGGCGGTGAAACAAAAAACTTTGGCGGAACTTGTCGCGGAATTGCCGCGTTATCATATTGTAAAAAAAATAGTGGACTGCTCCTCAATGCACGCTTACAATCGTATCCGTATTCTTAAAAATTATTTTAATGACGCGAAAATATGTGAAATTGATGGTTTGCGCCTGGATTGGGATGACGGCTGGGTAAGCCTGAGAGCCTCAAGTACAGAGCAGGTTATTCGTCTGATTTCAGAATCAAAAGATAAAGAATTGTCTGAAGACAGAGCTTTGAAAATTCTTGCTTTACTGGAGAACTTAGGCTGATTATGAATAAAAATCTGCACACCTTAAAATTTTCGGAAGCCGGAGTCAGAGGAATCGTCGGTGATTCATTAACGCCGCAGTTGACTGCTTCATTAGCGTCAACTTTTGGAAAATACACCGGCGGCGGCAGCGTTATTGTCGCGCGGGATACCCGGCATTCGGGTAAAATGCTCGAACAAGCCGTCGTCGCGGGTTTGCTCGCAGCAGGCTGTCAACCGCTT
>CAZEXM010000002.1:0-11638 GCA_964515915.1 uncultured Victivallaceae bacterium | reverse complement strand
ATTCTCGGCATTGTCCCCACGCCTACCGCGCAGTTGATGGTGAAACATTATAAAGCAAACGGCGGGATTGTCATTTCCGCCAGCCACAATCCGGTGGAATGGAACGCCTTAAAATTTATCGGCCCGTCCGGGACATTTCTTGACATCAGGGAATCGGCGGAACTTTTTGATATTTTTACGCAGGGGAATCTGGATTATTGTTCGGAAAATGATTTTAAAAAGCTTCGTTACGAAAGCAATGCCTTTGAATTACACCGGCGGCGGATTTTCAAAGAAATTGATGTCGAGTCAATTCGCGGGCGTCATTTCAAAGTCGCGCTTGACTGCTGTAACGGCGTCGGGGCTTTATACAGCAGGCGCTTTCTTGAAAAAGCAGGCTGTGAAGTGGTAAGTATTTATGACAAAGCCGACGGTATATTCGAACGCCCTCCCGAACCTCTGCCGGGGAACATTACAAAACTATGCGAAACCGTTAAGCAGGAGAATTGCGCGATTGGTTTTGCGCACGATCCTGACGGGGACCGGATGACCTTGGTTGACGATAAGGGCCGGGCCCTGAACCCGCAGCTTACGGTTTTACTGGCGGTTGACCATGTCCTTTCCGAGGCCCCCGGCCCGGTTGCCGTAAACCTCCAGACCAGTCGCGCCGTTGAAGATATCGCGGCTTCCTACGGCTGTGAGACCTTCTATTCAAAAGTCGGCGAAATTAATCTCGTCAAGCTGATGCTCGAAAAACACGCTGAAATCGGCGGCGAGGGAAATTGCGGCGGAGTTATCTGGCGGCGCCTGCATCCCGGACGCGACAGTTACGCCGCCATGGCATTGATGCTCGAAATGCTGGCCCTGACCAAAGAAAGCATGAGTGATATTTGCGCCTCGGTACCGAAATATTTCACTTTGTCGGAAAAATATCCCTGCGGCGCTTTTCGTGTCCGGGAAATTATCCGCGAATTCAGCAGGCGTTACCAGGATTACGAATGCATCACCTTTGACGGTTTGCGGGTCAGCCTGCCGGATGGCTGGGTTTTGCTGCGCGGCTCAAACACTGAACCGGTTTTGCGCCTGACCGTTGAAGCCCGGAAACGACGGGACGCCCAAAAATTATTGCATGATTTTGCCGCGGAAATTAAAAAACTTAACATATAGACGCTTCCGCTTTTAGGAGTTGTGAAGAAATAAACTTGACAGGTTCCGCAAAATATCCCGAGGTGATTTTGGGGATTGCCGATGAGTGCACTATACAACTTAAATGTTCGCATTGTATATAAAAAATGTAGCTCAAGCGTCTCGCTTGAGTATCTTCACAACCGAGACGGTTGTGCTACATTAATTTGTGAAAAAATACGAAGTTGTAAATTTTACAGTGTATGAGGCGCATACCCGAAGGTATGTAACGAATCGACAAACACAAAGGCATTCGGGCGAATTGCGGAGATGTAAAGGTTATTTTTGAACGGCTCCTTAGCAACAGAAAAATAAAAATTAAAACAGAGCAGGGTATTTATCATCATGAAACAGACACTTGAGCATTTACCGGAATTAAAAAGAGATGAGTTGGAGCGTATAGCCTCAGTTATTCGCGCCAGGTGCAATGACGTGGAGATGATTATCCTTTTCGGCTCGTACGCGCGCGGGAACTATAAGGTCGAAGCCGATCTCAAACCCGACCGTAGGTCCGGGCACGTGTCGGATTATGATATTCTGGCCGTCAGCAGGCAAAAAAAGACCATTGATGATATCAAGCTCTGGGATGAAATAACTAAAGCATGTAATGCTCTGAAACTAAGTGCTCATCCAAGAGTCATTGCTCACGATATTCAGGAATTGAATATCCAGCTTGCTGAAGGACAATATTTTTTTTCCGATATTAAGAAAGAAGGCCGTATACTTTTTGATTCCGGTAAACTTGAACTTGCGGATGAACGCGATTTGACACGTGAAGAAAAACAACGCATTGCTCAGGACCATTTTGAATATTGGTTTAAAAGCGCGAAAAGTTTCTATAATGGTTATTTGGATGCGATGAAACGCGAAGATTATAATAAAGCAGCTTTCGACCTGCATCAGGCAGCAGAACATTCTTATAAAACAGTTCTTCTCGTATTCATTAACTACATCCCCAATGAACATTTGCTTGCTTTACTAAGTGACATTGCCGAGGAGGAAAACAGCTCTTTTGCTAACATTTTCCCTCGTGAAACAGAAGAAGAAAAAGACCGTTTTAAGCTATTGGACGATGCTTATATTGGCGCCCGCTATGATCCGAAGTATCGAATATCGAAAGAGGATTTGGAAATTCTTGCGGTTTATGTAAAGAAATTACTCGATCTTACCGGGAAAGTTTGTAAACGGAAAATCAAAAGTTTTACGAAATGAACAGCAAGTGTTCTGAAAAAAATATTATTGTTTTTTCAGCTTGTTTGATAATGTAGCTCACTTTGCGGAGGCTGAGACTGAGCAGAGCGAAAGTCAACCGTCCCGCTTGAGAATATTCACAAGCGGGACGCTTATGCTGCATTGATTAAAATACACTTTTCTGAATAGAATATTATTTAACGGTAACACCGGAAACAGAGGGAAAAAAGATGCCGAAAATTTATTTTTTTGATATGGATCACACTTTAATTGATAATGACTGCGATGTTTCGTGGAAAAGTTTTGTCGTCGAACAAAAACTCGCTCCGTCGGGCGCCTTGGAGCGTGCCGGGTTTTATTATTACCAATACGTGGACGGCAAACTGGATATAACTGACTTTATGGATTTCCAACTAAAAGAGTTTGTCGGCAAAACCGAGGCTGAAATGGAAAAACTCGTGCGCTTGCATTTTGAAACATGGGTAAAAAAGACTATTTACGCCGATGCAGTGACCGAAGTCAAACGCATTCAGGCTTTAGGTGTGCCGACCGTTCTATTGAGCGCGACGAATCGCCCGATCGCGCGGCCGGTTGCGGAATACTTTGCTTTTGACGCGTGCCTGGCCACCGAATTAGAGATAAAAGACGGTTATTATACCGGCAAACTCGCGGGTGAATACGCTTTAGGCGCCGGCAAAATCGGCATGGCGCGGGAGTATTGCGAAATGCACAACTTAAGCTTGGCTGACGCGGCTTATTACGGCGACAGCGTCAATGATTTCCCGATTCTGGAAGCGGTGGGTTTCCCCGTCGCCGCCAATCCGTGTCAGGAATTAGAAGCCGGGGCGCTCGAACACAACTGGCCGATAATACGCTTTAAATAAAATTTAATCCCTCCGGGATATTCATTTTCCTGAATGATAAAGCATTCACCAAAAAATCCGGCACATTAACTTTTTATTTATTCTTAATTCTGGCTACTATTTTTTGTTTTTTTCAGCATCGCGTCCATCGCTGAAACAAATTTTTCGGGCGTGAAATTTTTCGCGACAAATTCATAGCCGGCCTCACCCATTTTCGCGGCTAATTCCGGTTCGCCTAAAAGATATTCCAGCTCAACATATAAAGCAGTAACATCTTTTGAAGGTACAGATGTACCGTTTTCGTCGTTATGCAGCCATTCTGAAACCCCGCCGACGTCAAAAGCTATCACCGGCACTTTGTGCGCGAAAGCCTCAATCCCCGTCAAACCGAAAGGTTCCTGCCAGCGCGAAGGAAAAACCGCAATATCCGCTTTTTGCCAGAATCGTGAAACATCACTCTGCCAGCCGGTAAATTCAAGCTTGTCCGCAATCCCCAGCTTTACAGCTGAATTCTGCAGAAAGTCCATATCTTTGCCATCGCCAACGATCAGGGCGTGATATTCTTTACTGAGCCGCGCCAAAGCGCACAGCATTAAATCAACTCCCTTCCCGCGAATCAACTGGCCGGCAAACATAATTACGGGGGGCTTGGAAAAAGCTTTTCTTCGACTTTGTTTCGCCGGCAGCTGCTGTACCGGATAAATTTTAAAAATAGCTTTTTTATCGAAATTGTTCAGCAGCAGATTGCTTCGCATAAATTCCGACAAGACCATAAAGCTGCGGCATTTGCGGATTTCATTGAGCAACGCAGCAAAATTGAACATTTTCCCCCGTCCCATATTACAGATGCCGCAATACAAGAGGTTTGACGGCAAAGGACAATTAATTCGTCCGAGCGGGAAATATTTGTGGCGCCGCAGACAATAATAATCATGGTCGGATACACATACGGAAGTGTTAAACGCCAGACGCAGCTTGGAAACCAGCTGCGCGCTGCTCACTTTGTAAATGACCACCAGGTCAAAATCTTCTTCCGCGCTTACTTTATCAATTTCCTCCGTCTGGAAAGACTTGTCAAAAAGCGCCAGAAAAGATTTTGCGTCCAGGGCTTTTTCAGCGAACATCATACTGACGCTCCAGCCGGCGTCTTTCAGGGCTTTCGCGCTGTCGTAGATATAACGTTCAACCCCGCCAAAAAAACCGGCCTTTTCCGAAACATATAAAATTCGTTTAATATTTTGTTTTTTACTGTTCATGTCCGCCCTTCCCCGCCGCCAGATAATCGCGCCGCCCTTTCCAGACTGAAAAACGCTGCACAGTACGGTACACCAGGGCAGCCGGCAAAACCAATATTTTTCCGCCTTTTAATAAATAGATAATATCCCGGCATATCTCCGCCAGGCAAGGCAAAACGAAGCCGCGCCAGAAAGTCTTTTTTACTGCGTAGATCTGCCCTTCAGCAATTCCTTCATTGTAAAAACGTTTTTTCAGTTCCTGCAAACTGTAATTATGGGAATGTTCGACTTTCGCGTCCGGAACGTAAAAAGGCTTGTAATTCAACTTTTTCATCCGCCATGCCCAATCCACATCTTCGGAATACTGC
This sequence comes from uncultured Victivallaceae bacterium, assembly GCA_964515915.1. Classification (GTDB taxonomy): domain Bacteria; phylum Verrucomicrobiota; class Lentisphaeria; order Victivallales; family Victivallaceae; genus JAHOYW01. Next base: position 6,817 of record CAZEXM010000002.1, on the reverse strand, counting down.
AAATCCTCCCGGAATGGATGCTCCTGTAAAATTTTCCGGAAAGCACCGGAACTGGCTAATGAGAAAAAGTTCTCCCAGGCGGCGATGCTGCCGTCGCCAAAGGCGCGCATATTATCTTTGCGCACCAGGGCGAAAGCATCAGGCCGGGCTGATTGTGCGCAAAAGACGCCGGAAATTTTGTCCGCGCCCGGTGAGAGCAGTGGTTTAATCAGCTTTTCGAGCCAGTTTTCATTTTCGGGAATACAGTCGGAATTATTAAAAACAATGATTTCGCCTTCGGCTTTATTAACCGCGTCATTGAGCACTTTTCCGGGAACATAGCTTTCCGGTTTTATGCGCCATGATTTATCGGGATTAATTTCCCGGATAATTTCCCAGGTACCGTCTTCCGAACCGGAATCAATATTCAATATTTCAAAATCGCTGAATTTTTGTTCCAGAATCTTCTCAAAAGTCCTCTCGATATAAAGTATATCATTTTTCGAGCGCATCACAATAGTAACTAAAGGCATTAAACTTATCCCTCCCGCATAATAACGAAACTCGTTTCGTTCAAATCTCCATAACGAGTGCATTCAATTTTACCGGCAATGGACTTAATGATCGCCATACCACGCCCGGCCGTCGCTAATTTATTATTGTCATCCCAAATTTTTTCATCAATAACAACCGGATTTGTATTAAATGTCCAGGGCTTGCCTTTATCCCAGATTGTCAATACAATTTCACCTTTATTAATTAGCAGGTCAACCAGAATTTTCGGCCGCTCCTGCTGGAGCCTCTCCAAGCCGTGCATAATTATATTATTTAAAAATTCGTTCAGCAATAACTCCGCCTGCACCGCTAATCTTTCATCATTAGTATTCTTTACAATAAAACGTTCAAATTCCATTCCCAGCAAATCGGCATGCTGAATACTCGGTATAGTGGTGAGCTGTAAATGTTTTTTCTCGTTTTTCAGGCATTGCTGCTTTTTTATCATGATCATACAAATATCATCTTCAATGGTGGTGTATCCGGTCTCCGGTACAGCTTGACAAACATGATAGGATACCAAAGGCGGCATCGTCCTAGTCGCGAAATCTTCAAGTAACAATCTTAAATTTTCAACACCCAGAGTTTTGCCTCTTTCATTGCTGATCTCAACAATTCCATCCGTAACCCCGAAAAAAATACTGTCATCATTGAAATCAAGCTCCACCGCTTCGCTTTCACAATTGAACCCGTAATCTTTAACCCAGCCGACCGGAATCGCGCCTCTGTTTCCGGAATTTAATAATTGTGTTTTTCCGGATTTGGCATCATGCATGAAGAAACTGAGGTGCCCCGCACTGATAAATTGTAATTTATTTGCATTAAAATCAAACAGTGCCGCTATACAGGTCATATAATTTTCCCCCTGCATATCCACACAGAAAAAGCTGTTCAGGCGATTCAAAATATCATCAATCCTGATATCATCCCCGGCAGCCATAATAATCGTTTTGAGCAAGGCCTGGATGGCGCTCATATACAGGGCGGCTTGAATACCATGCCCGGCAATATCCCCCAGAATAATAAAATAACGCCCGGGACTGATTTTAATGGCCTCGAAAATATCACCGCTGACTTTGTAAACAGGCCGGTAAAGTGATGACATTATGAAACTATCCTCGATTATGACCCAATCCGGCAAAAGCAAGTGCTGCACTTCTGAAGCCAAATTGAGATTTTCCTCCAGAACATTATAATATTTCCGGGTTTGATCTTCGGAACGATGAGTTTTGACTACGGTTTTGAGCATTTTGAGCAAGCGGGGCAGTTCGAAAGGTTTTTTCATGTAATAAGTGGCTTGATCGCTGGCAATCTTCTCAAGCAGATCGCTGTAAGCAGTATCAACAATCGCGGTAAGATAAATTATCGGCAAATATGGATTATGTTTTCGAATCAGCTTGCGGAGTTCAAAACCATCCTTACCGGGCATCACTATATCAAGCAGTACAACATCGTAATTATTTTTTTTGGTTAATTCAATTGCTTTTTCGCCAACATTACAGCAATCCACATTAATGCCTTCATTTTTCAGAGCTTCCTCTAACAGCAGAAGGTTGGTCATCTCACTGTCTACCGCCAAAAGATTTATGTCTTTACAATGAAGTTTCAAAATCACTATCCCGCAAACCAAGTAAGCGGCCCTGCTTAAATATTTATATTCAGTTCGATACCTTAAACATTTTTGCAAAAAGACTGCATGTCATTTAAATGCCGCCAGAGCTGAGTCAACATCCTCGAAAATATCAAAAATCTTATATGCGCGCGTGATTTCAAAAACCATTTTAGTTTTGTTCTGCAAACAGGCTATTTTTACGTCGCCGTCATTATCAGTTGCGGTTTTGAGACAGGCCACAACGCCCCCGAGTCCGGTACTGTCAAGGTATTCCAGAGACGCCAAATCGAAAACAAAACTATTCTCTTCAGGACAAAATTCCTGAAATTTATTTTGCAGCAAATGCACATTCACCGCATTGAGCCGCCCGGATATCTCAATAACAACAATGTCATTTTTTTTGTACGATTTCAATTTCATTATAAATAAACTCTTACTTTTTTGTCAATCCAGTATTATTAGATGAACTATACTATAAGATACGGCAAAAACAATCGCCAAACTAAGATAAATTCATTTCTATGGAAATTTGTAAGCCGACTGCACCGGTTTGGCGTTATTTGTTGAGGGGCGCTTCGCCCCTCAAACTCCCCCCGCGCCTTATGCAGGCGGCAGCAGGCGCAGGCGCCTGCACCATGTTTTTTTGCTTTTTCCGCTCGTGCTCCGCCCACTTGAATAAGCAAAAGATATGCGCGGGATTTGCGGCCGCTTCACTACATTAAAATGTCAAATGTATTGGTATTTTTAGTAATTGAGGTTATTGTTTTCATTAAAATAAAAAAATACAGGAGATTTTTTATGAAATTACATTTTCATAAAGCTTTAATTATATTGGCATTTCTCATAGTTGGACAACCCGTCCTGCCGGCCGGCGGCAAACTGAAAACGAAGCAGAGCCAGACAGTTCCCAAATCTTTTATTAGCCGCCCCAAAGTAATGACGGCAATAAGAAAGGTGAATCGGGAAAAATATCCGGATGCCGACAGCGTGTTAGTACGGGACGTGCAGAAAATTACTTATCAAGCGGACGGCACTTCACTTGAATTTGATGAATTCTACCAGAAAATCCTTACTGAAAAAGGCAAACGCGGCGCGGGCGTATTCAGTGAATATTTCAACCGCGCATACGGAAAAGTCAAAATATGGGCTATTGAGATAATAAAACCGAATGGCAAAGTCATAAAAATCGATATCGCCAAAAATTCAAAAGTAATGATTAGTCCCGGACAAATGGGAAGCAATATTTACAATCCCAACGCTAAAATTTTAAGCGTAACCGTTCCGGGCGTGGAAATCGGCGATACAATGTATTATTTTGTACAGCGCAGTCTCACTGCGCCGCGCATGAAAAACATTTGGACCGATATGTATGTGCTGCAGACGACAACTCCGGTGGTATATTACAATATAGTGGTCAACGGCCCCAAAAACAGGCCGCTGAAAAAATATCTCGTCAAAGACCCGGTTAAAGATTCAGTTTCATTCAGTAAAAAAGAAGTCGGCGACAGAATCATTTACGATTGGACCTTCCGCAATCTGCCGCGTATTTTCCCTGAGCCAAAAATGCCGGCTTATTATATGTATACCCAGCGCCTGCTGCTCAGCACCGCGGCATCGTGGGCGGAAATCTCCAAATGGTACGACAAACTCTGTGCCCCGCACCTGACTAAAGTAAGCCCGGCAATGAAAGAGAAAGTCGCGGAATTAACCAAAGGACTCAACAGCGACCGGAAGAAAATCGAAGCTGTTTTCCATTTCGTCGCAAACAAAATCCGTTATATGGGACTTACCATTGAAACCACGGCACCCGGCTATGAACCGCACGATATTGACATGACTTTCAAAAACCGCTACGGCGTCTGCCGCGACAAAGCCGCCCTGCTCGCGGGAATGCTCCGCCTCGCCGGCATCAAAGCTTATCCCGTATTAATCATGAACGGCCCAAAGAAAGACAAAGAAGTCCCCAACAGCATATTTAACCACGCCATCACCGGCGCAGTCACGAAAAAAGGTGAAACTGTCCTGATGGACCCCACCGACGAAACCTCCAGGGATATACTGCCGGCGTACCTCTCGGACAAAAGTTATTTGCCGGCCATACCTTCCGGCAGTGATTTACTCACCTCGCCGGTCGTCCCGGCGGCCGCTAATCTGCTGCAGGCGGACACCACCGGCGAATTACTCAAGAACGGCAGCCTGACGGCAAGCACAAAACTCAAATTTAACGGAATCAACGACGGTATTTATCGCGGCGCGTTTTTACGCTGGAAGCCGGAACGCATCAAGCAGTTTTTCGCCGCGCGCCTGAAATCCCTGTTGCCCGGCGCTAAACTCACCAGCTTTAAAATCACTCCCGGAAATTTGCGTGATTTCAAAATTCCGCTCGCGGTTGAATTCAGTTTCAGCACAAACAGCCTGCTGATTCAAGGCAAAAACGCGATGCTCATGCAAATACCCCGGATTGGTTCTTCATTCAGCGCTGTAAACTGGATACTGGGCAGTACGGGTTTGAAAAAACGCAAATACCCCCTGTTGCTATCAGCTACCTGCGGCGTTGTTGAAAACTTTAATTATAAATTGCCGGTAGATTTCACTATCGCCAAATTTCCCGAATACAAAAAAATCACTTGGGACAAACTTAATTGGAAACGCGAAATTAAACTCAAAGATAATTATCTCGTCGGCAAATCCAAATATTTCATTAACGCGGTTGAATTTCTGCCCGAAGAATATATAAAACTGAAAAAGGATATTAAGACAATTCAATTTCAAAACCGCAAAATGCTTGTCGTGCAAAAGGATTTCGCGAAAGTAAAAGACCTGAAAAAATTGTTCCCGGCGGCTCAAGCCGTAATCGTCAGCCAAAAAAGTTTGATTAATATTAGAAATCAACACAGCTTCACCACCAGCACTAAGGTGAAAAAGAAAATATTAAGCTATGCCGGCGTCAAAAATAATTCAGAAATAAAATTCTATTATAACCCCGTATGGCAAAAAGTTTCCGTCAAATCCCTTGTCATCACCAACCCGGACGGCAAAAAGTTAAAACTGAACAAAACCGAAACCAATATCATGGATCAAGGCTGGGCCGGCAGCGCGCCGCGTTATCCCGCCGGTAAAATCATGGTAGTCGCCCTGCCCGGCGTTCAAGTCGGCAGCCTGATCGAATATGAGCTGGCCGTGGAAAATAATGAACAGCCTTTCATCAGCACTACTGCCCTTTTCCAAAGCAGCGACCCCGTTATCAGCAAACAAGTCATTCTGCAATACCCCGAAAAGATGAAATTGAAAATTTCAAAACCGACGGAATGCCTGCAAGTTTCCAGCAGCAGAAAAGATGGAAAGATTATTCAAAAATGGCAAAGCGCCAATGTCGCGGCGATTCCATCGGAAATAAGAACGCCTCCCGCATGGCTTTTTGCCCCGGCGCTTAGTTTTTCCACCGGGGACTGGCAGGATTATTCAAAAGAAGTGAGAACATATCTGGAAAGAGCCAGCAGCAAGCAAACGAAAACTGAAACCCTGGCAACTGAACTCGCTGCCGGTAAACTGCCGCTTGAGGCAATGCGGGCAATCCGTGATTATGTCGCCAAAAAAATACGCTCAGCCGGCCCCGGCCTGAGTTCGCTTCCGCTATCCTGCATTAGCAGCGCGGACAAAACTTTACTCGACGCCTACGGCAACTCCACCGACCGCGCGGTGCTGTTGTATACTATGCTTAAAAAAGCTGGTTTCAAAGCGGAATTCCTTGCTGTCGCGAACGCTCCCGCGCTGGCACAGACTCTGGCTGAACTTAATGCCCGCCCCGCCAATGATTTTGACACGGTACTGGTCAAAGTCGTCCACAAAGGGAAGAGTTATTTCTTCAATGACAGCAGCCAGTACGCTCAACTCGGCACTTGTGCCAACGAAGGCAATATCGCCTTGAATTTGACCAGCGCCAAGTTGGAAATCATCAAAGCGCAGGCAGCTATGGCCAACCGTCTTGACCTGGAATACAACTTAAAACTATTCAATGACGGCAGTACTTTAATTTCCTCCGCCGCCTCTTACTACGGGCGCTATTTCGAAAAAAACAATCGTTTATTCAGTGAAATTTCACCCGAAGAACATAAACGTTATTTCGAGAAAGCGGTATCGCGGCTCGCCCAGTCCGCCGTCCCGATAAGAAAATTAACCAGCAATTTCAAGGCTTATCCCGGCAAAGTAGATTATGCCGTGAAAATTCCTGATTACGTGGTAAAAGACGGTAAATATCTTTATTTCAAATTACCGGTTGATTATCTGAAAAACTTAATTTCAACGGGAAGCGAAAAACGCGTGAATCCGTATTTCCAAAGTGAATATAAACGCCTTAGAATAAAATATTCAGTCGAATTGCCCGGCAATCTCAAACAGATCGTCATTCAACCTGAAAATTGCTCCATCAAATTACCGCAGGACGGCGGTACAATAAAAATCAGCAGCAGAAAAGTTTCTCCGCGCAGGCTGGAAATTATTTGTACGGTCGATCTGAAACCACGCCTTGTTCCCGCAGATGAATACGGTTTCCTGATTAACGCGCAAGCCGCCCTGAATAAACCGGGACTGAGGACGATCATGTTCGTCGTTGAATGATTAATACCAATTTGCAATCTAAGAGTTAGTTACTAATAATATACTGCATTAACA
>CAZEXM010000001.1:26887-60504 GCA_964515915.1 uncultured Victivallaceae bacterium | reverse complement strand
CAAAATTGCATCATAATATCAAGCAGAAAAACGAACTGCAAAACTTAAGTAATAAGAAATGGAAAATTAACCAGGCTATAGCATTTAACGCAAAAGATGATTTTTCAGATTTGCCTAACTACGAAGTTGTATATAAAATTCTCAAAATTGTTCCTGAAGGTGACAATATGGAATTACAACTTTCCACTGCTGTAAAAAAAGCATATCCGGCAGATACTAAAGTAAGAATGCATACCCCAGCCTGTGGTTCGTATGTTTATACAACTATTGTTGGTTCAAAAGTTCCAAAAATCTGGAAAGCATATAGTAATAGTGCTGTTCTTGGAAAACCTGGACAGATGGGGTGGAAATTTTTCCGTCCGGGAACCGCTTTTGTGAAAATTATAATTTTGCCGAATTATGCTAAGAAAAAAGATGAGAAAATAGCCTTTACAGCTTTAACCCTGAAAGTAGCCGAATAATTTTTCTAATATTTACAAAAAAGCTCGACATTGCAGTTGAGCTTTTTTTTGTATTTATTTTTTTACAACTCCTTAGGCGTCGACGATTGCGAACATTAATTTTACTTCAAATACTTTTTTGCCGTCAACGCTGATAGTGCCGTGTCCTTTTCCGAAACGGGAGGAACCCGGCGCAATAATCATATCGCAGACTAATTGGTCGCCCGGGAAAACCGGATGGAATACTTCGGCGCGCTCAATTGACATGAAATAACCGATTTTCCCCTGGTTTTCAGGGCGGGAAAGCACTGCCACGCAACCCGCCTGGGCAGTGATTTCACACAGGAGGGAGCCGGGCAGCGTAGCGTAGTCGTCCGGGCAGTTCGCGAAGATTTCTTCGTTTTGAGAAATATTTTTGGTCGCGACCAGGTTGTTGCCGTCAATTTTGATGATGTTGTCAATGAGCAGGAAAGGATAACGATGCGGAATTAATTTCATAATCTCATTGACGTCATGAGATATTTCCGGAGTCTTGTCAAATTCGTTATACATTTCCGGCATTGCTTCAGGATGCGTCTTCGGACGCAGCGCTAAAGTTATCCTGGCCTGACAGCTGAGGCCGGAATTATTTGAAGTTTTACAGGAAACCACGGCTTCACCATTTTCGATCTCAAGAACTTCGGCATCAATCCGGATCCGGTCGCCGGGATTGTTCGGTTTGCGGAATTTGACTTTTTCAACAAGACGCATATAAATGTCATTTTTCCCGGCGGGATCAAGCTTGTCCGCGACCGCGAGCTGGGCGAGCTGTTTCATCGCTTCGACCTGCAAAACGCCGGGCATGATTGGATGCCCGGAGAAGTGCCCCTGGAAAAAATGTTCATTAATGGTTAAGTTTTTGACTCCGACATATTTTGTGTCGCTTTCCTTCGTGGCGCGGTCCAGCATTAACATTGGATAACGCTGCGGAAGAATTTTCTTGATTTTGTTCAAGCTGATAATATTATTATTCATAATTTTGTGTCCCCACCGGTTTATATTTGTTTTAACATTGCCGCGGCCAACTGGACATTGAAATAATGTCCCGGCTTGACAGCTATGATATTGGCTTTTACCCGTTGTCCGCACAAATAAATATCGCCGATTAAATCGAGAATTTTGTGGCGGACAATTTCATCTTTAAATCTCAACTCATCTTTGCAGATAATCGCCCCGTCATGGATAATCGCAGCGCTGTCCAGACTGCCGCCTTTGACTAAGCCCATTGCCATTAACTGTTTAAGGTCCCGGTAATGGACAAAGGTCCGGGCGGAACATATTTCATTCCGGTAAACTTCAGGCGTCACGCTGACTTCCATGTACTGGGTTTCAAGCGGACAGCCGGCAAAGGAGCTTACACAGGATATTTTTAATTCATCGCCCGGCGTAATTATTAATTGAGTGCCCTTCCCTTCGATATGGATAATTTTTTTCGCTGTCCAGATTTTCGCTTCGGCATCCTGTTCGACGCTGCCGGCTTCGAGCACTGCTTCCAGAAACGGCAGAGCGCTGCCGTCGACAATAGGAGGTTCCGGCCCGTCCAGGTCAACTGCGGCGTTGTCAATAGCGCCGGCATGCAGGGCGGACATGATATGTTCAATTGTATAAACGAGCACGTTTCCATTGCCGATAGTGGTGCCGCGGCGCGCGTCGACGACATTAGCGGCCAGGGCTTTGATTTCCGGTTTGCCGGGCAGGTCCACCCGCCTGAAAGTAATTCCGGTATTTACCGCCGCCGGCAGCACGGTGAGAGTCGCGCGGGCCCCGGTGTGAAGCGCTATTCCGGATAATGTCGCGGATTTTGCAAAAGTTCGTTGTTTCGGCATATTAAAAACGCTAAAATAAGTTATGTTAGTAAAGTTTTAATATAGCGCAGTTATTCAAATTTGAAACCGGCAGACGAAAATTATGGATGAATCAGTGAAAATAGTCGTTGTAACCGGCCCGACCGCTACCGGAAAGACCGCTTTGACGGTAAAACTGGCAAATTGTTTTGCCGGGGAGATCGTCAGTGTTGATTCGCGGCAGGTTTACCGCGGCATGGATATCGGCACCGGCAAAGACCTGGCGGAGTATCAGTTCAAAGGGCGGGCGGTTCCGTATCACTTAATTGATATTGCCGATCCGGACTACGCGTATAACCTGATGGAATTTTGTCTGGACGCGCGTTGCGCCGTTAAAAAAATCAGCGCCGCCGGGCATTTGCCGATTCTTTCCGGCGGCAGCGCCATGTACTTGAATGCCTTTCTTTCCGGTTTCAGTCTGCCGGGAGCTCCCCCTGATGAAGCAAAACGCCGGGAACTGCGCTCCAAAACCGTCGCGGAGCTGGACGAACTACTGAAAACCACCAGTCCTGAAGCGTTCGCGCAACTCAAGGATCACAATAATCGAACCAGGCTTCTGCGGGCACTGGAAAAATCCCGGGCTCCCGGACGGGTGCCGGAGCTTCCGCCTGTGAAATTCGAATCATTAATCCTCGGGGTGTATTTCCCCCGCAAAACGGTTCATCAACGCATCGAATCCCGGCTCGACGCGCGGCTCAGGGCGGGAATGATTGAGGAGGTGGAAAAACTTCATAATGATGGTGTTTCATGGAAAAGGCTTGATTTCCTGGGTTTGGAATATCGTTATGTCGCGGAATATTTGCGGGGAAAAACAACTTACGGCGATATGCGCGATAAATTACTCATCAAAATCCGCCAATTCGCCAAACGGCAGGACATCTGGTTCCGCAAAATGGAACGCGAAGGACACGTAATCCATTGGCTGCCCGGGGGCGATTTTGAGCAGGCGAAAGGGCTGGTAAATAACTTTTTAGCCGGTGAAGCCTTGCCCGAACCAACGATCAGGATCAAAGATATTGATTACGGCAGAAAAAAATAAAAAAAGCCGGATGTAACAGCTCCGTGATCCAGCGGCGGACTTTGCGCAGGCTGAGCCTGAGCGCAGCGAAAGGCAACGCGCTGGTCGAATTTTTTGACGATTTTGGTGGAAATCTCAGCAAAATTCGGCAGTTTTACAGCAGATTATCCATAAGTCCGACAGGCTGCTAGAGGCGCAAAACTGTTAATGCAGTATATTATTAGTAACTAACTCTTAGAGTGCAAATTGGTATAATGACAGCCTAATAGATTATTATAGCATAAAAATCCGTATTTACTTCGACTTTAATGTAGCACAACCGTCCCGGTTGTGAATATTCTCAAGCGGGACGCTTGAGCTACATTCCTGCTTGTTACTCAATGACATTAGCCTATTGCCACGTTCATGCAGAATGAACGAAGCGCCAATTCCTCGCTGACGTTGAATTTCAGCTCGTAAAGCAGTTTGTCTACTGCTTCCAGAGCCTGATACGCCGCTTTTTCATCGATTTCAGCAGGAATTTCCAGGCCGTCGAATATTTCCGGATTCGCCAGCTTTTCCGGCGGCGTACCGCAACTCAATAAATAAGTCTGCGCAAAACAGGTATGCATCGCGGAAATAAAATAATTGCGTTCGCGGATGTATTCGCCGGCCGCCGCCGCTTCAAACTGTGCGAGAATGCGTTTGCGCATCGGCGGCTCCAGTTCCTGCGCGTATTGCAGTTTTGCCGCCCATTCCGTTTCCACGCGGCCGGCGGCTGAATCTTTGAGATTTTGGGTGATTGAAATAATTTGAGCGGCGCATTGTTCCGCGAGGACCATATTGTTTTTTGCCTTGAACTGTAAATCATTCAAGGCGGCAAACAAAGCCCGGCTGTTTTCAAAATCAAATTCGCAGCGGTTTTCCAGTAAAATTAGGCTCTGGCAGCGTGAACGCGTCGTCGGCAGCAAGGCCGCCGGATTGCCGGTAGCTAAAATAAATAATGAATCGCGCGGCGGTTCCTCCAGAGTTTTGAGAAAGGCGTTTTGTGACTGCGTATTCATCCGGTCGCAATCATAAATGATGCCGATTTTTTTCCCCGCGACAGCGATACTGGTCAAATAAAATTGTTCCTCAAACCAGCGGATGGTATTGGGTTCGGGATTTCTATGTTCGCCAACCCGGATCTGCCAGGCTTTACCGGTGGGCGCTAGGGTGTAAAGCTCGGCGTAAGTCTGTTCGCTTAACTGGCGGCAGGTTTTGCATTCGGAACAAGGCGCGCCCTTGTCGTCTTTGTCGGGGCAGATGACAATCTGCGCGATTAGGGAAGCGAATTCCGCACGTATTTCAGGGGTGTCGCCGTGCAGTAAATAGGCGTGTGCCAATTTGTTGGTTCTGCAGGCGTTTATCAAACTCCTGACTATCAATGGAAACTTTTCAGCGTATTTTTTAAATAACATTTTCTACGAACTCCACTATTTTCCGGTGAATTTGTTCGGGAGCACCTATGGCGCTGACTATTTTTACCCGTTGGGGTTCGCGGCGGGCTATTTCCAGAAAACCATTGCGCACGGCACGGTGGAAATCAATATCCTCCATTTCAAAACGATCATGGGTGTTTTGGGTTTCCTCACGTCTGGCGGTGCGCTTAAAACCTTCTTCCGGCGGTAAATCCAGCAGAATCGTCAAAACCGGTTTGCAGGAACCCACGGCAAAATCATTCAGTAAATTGAGTTTATTCAAATCCATTCCCCGCGCGTAACCCTGATAAGCGTTGGTGGAATCGTAAAAACGATCACACAAAACAACGGCGCCGCGCTTGACGGCGGGTTCGATCAGGTAGCGGACGTGCTGCGCCCGGGCGGCTTCCAGTAAAAATAATTCGCTTTCGTCAAATATCGCTTCTTCGCCATTGTGATGTTTGATTAATTCGCGGAGCTGTTCGGCCACGGGAGTGCCGCCGGGCTCGCGGGTAATCAGGCATTCACGGCCGCGCCTGCTGATATAGTCTTTTAACAAGCGTAACTGGGTGCTTTTGCCCGCGCCCTCGGGGCCTTCAAATGTAATAAAACAGCCGTTCATATTCTGCCGATCCGTTAAATTCTGAATTTTGTCTATATTTATAAATAGCTCCATTTGCGAATTTCGCAAAGTGCAGTAAGTTTTATATAGCAAATATTTTTAAAATTAATGGAGCGCAAGATGTCTGCCAAAGAACTCAATCGCAATACTTATTTGTCAAAAAACGTGGGAAATTTTCCTGAAACCCTCAAAATCGGTGATCGTGAATACCTGAAAGTCGAAGATTTACGTTACGGAACCAATCCTCACCAACCGGCGGTTTTCTATAAGCCGGCCGGTCAAAGCAGCGTTATCGGCGATATGGAAATCCTCAAAAACGGTAAAAGTGGACTTTCACAGACAAATCTCGAAGATATTTCCTATGCTTTGAATATCGTTAAATTTTTCGACACCCCGGCCTGCGCGGTAATGAAACACGTCAACCCGAGCGGCGCGGCGGTTCAGGTCGGCGATGAAGGCTTGAAGCAAATTTACTGTAAAGCCCGCGATGCCGACGCGCGCGCGGCATTCGGCAGCGCGGTGGCTTTCAACGTGGAACTCGATATCGAAACAGCTAAGGAAATCATGGGGTCATTCGTCGAATGTGTAGTAGCTCCGGCTTTCGCGGACGGAGCGCTGGACGTTTTCAATGACCGGGAAACTTTCAAGCTTAACCGGCATATCCGCATCATCAAATGCGGCGATCCGGCGACTTTGCCGAAATTTACCGGTGATGACGCTGAAATATGCAGCACAATCAAAGTTCTGGCCGACGGCTCACTGGTGGTCGCGGCTCCATTGACGACTTCATTGCGCGGCGCGGCGGACATGAAGACAGCGGCCGGCGAAAACAACCGCGCCGGCCGGCAAAAATCAGAAATCGCCGCTTCCGGACAGCAAATCAAGGATTTACTCTTTGCCTGGTACGTGAACTTGAGTGTCCGCTCAAATGGCGTGGTAATTGTTGCCGACGGCCAGACTCTGGCGGTCGGAACCGGCGAACAGGACCGGGTCGGCGCGGTTGAACAAGCTATCATCAAAGCAAAAGAAAAATATCAGGGCGAGGGTACTTTGGAGGGGGCTGTCATGGCCAGTGACGGTTTTTTCCCGTTCGCGGACGGCGTGGAAACTGCGGCGGCGGCAGGCGTGAAAGCAATCATCGCCCCGGCGGGTTCACTGCGCGACGCGGACGTAATCAAACGCGCCAACGAATTAGGTGTAGCGCTTTATCACGCGCCGGAACGTATCTTTTCGCATCATTAGGATTTTAAGAACACGGATAAACACGGATGGACACGGACGGACACGGACAGATTGTGCCGGAGAAAACCGGCGGCTTGACCGCTCAAACTTTGCGTGGCGAGATCACCCGCGTTATTTATGAAAATGACGAGGGGGGCTTTTCCATTATACGTATTGCTGACGCGCAAGGTGTTGAACATACGGTCGTGGGTAATTTTTCCGGTGCTTTTGCGGGACAAAGCCTTGAAGTTACCGGTAAATTTGAGACGCATAAAGAATTCGGCATTCAACTCCGCGCGGAGCATTTCCGTTTTCTCCTGCCCAGTACACGTGAAGGAATTATCAAATATTTATCTTCAGGAATGATCGACGGGATCGGTCCTAAAAACGCTGAGAATATCGTTAATCATTTTGGTGATAAAACCTTAGAGATACTCGACAAATACTCCGTACGTTTGAAAGAAGTTCCCGGAATCGGCAAAAAACGCGCTTCCCAAATCAGCGAAGCGTGGAAAGCGCAGTCTTCACGGCGGGAAATTTTCATCTTCCTGCAGGGTTTGGGGATTTCCAGTCTTTACTGCCAGAAATTATACAAGGAATACGGCGACCAGGCGGCGGAAGTAGTTAAAGCCAATCCCTTCCGGCTGGCTGATGAAATAGATGGAATCGGATTCTTGATGGCGGACAATATCGCTTCGGCGCTTGGGATAGATCAAGTCGACCCGCAACGCCTCGCGGCCGGAACTCTGTACACTTTGAATCAATTGACTATGTCCGGACATTGTTGTTATCCCGTTGAAGAATTTACCGCCAAATGCGCGGAAACCTTGCGCGTTGAAGTGGAAATCGCCGGCAAGGGCGTGGATGAAGCGCTGCGGCAGGGCTTCATCAGCATTGAAAATGATATGGCTTATCCGGTTAATTTACTGCGGGCTGAAACTGAGCTGCCGAAATATATTTACGGTTTAGGCACTTGCCGGCGGCATCCTGGTTTAAAACTGGCAAAAGTCGCTCCGGCTGCAGGCCTTCAGCTCAGCGGCGAACAAATTCACGCAGTTGAGCGGGTGGGGCGGTATCCGCTGAATATTATTACCGGCGGCCCCGGAGTGGGCAAGACAACGGTTATTCATGAAATCGTCCGCCGCGCCCGGGCGGCTGGACTAAAGGTTTATCTGGCGGCTCCTACCGGGCGCGCCGCGAAACGGATGTCCGAAGCGACTGATTTTCCCGCTAAAACTATTCACCGTATGCTCAAATGGGAACCGGCTGAACACAAATTCGCTTATAACAGTGATCATAAACTGCCTTGTGATTTACTGATTGTTGATGAAATTTCAATGTTGGATATTACTTTGGCTTTGTATCTGTTCCGGGCGGTGAATTTTGGTACTTCCGTAGTCCTGGTAGGCGATGCCGACCAGTTGCCTTCGGTCGGCCCGGGAAAAGTTCTGCATAGTTTTTTAAGGTCGGGGATGTTCGCCGTAACCCGCTTGACGCAAATTTTCCGCCAGGGAGCGGGAAGCAGAATTATTTCCAACGCGCACCGGGTGAATCATGGAGAATTGCCGGAAAAATCGAATGATAATCAGAAATTGGCGGATTTTTACTGGATAGAACAGGATGATCCGGAGAAAGTCCTGGATTTAATTATACGTCTGCAGACGGAGCGGATCCCGCAGCGTTTTGGTTTTGATCCGATTCGTGACGTTCAGGTTTTGACGCCGATGAACCGGGGTAATTGCGGGACGCATTCGATAAATGACTGCCTGCAGCATATTTTGAATTCGGGGCACAAACCGCAATTCAAAGTCGGCGAACGTTCTTTTAAAGCCGGCGACCGGGTTATGCAGGTTTCCAATAATTATGATAAAAACGTTTTCAACGGCGACCTGGGACGGATTGGAAATATTGACAACAAAGAAAAAGTTTTCAGTGTTTACTATGGCGGCTCGAAAGTGGTCAAATATGAGTTCACTGAAGTTGACCAGATAACTTTGGCTTACGCGATCACGATCCACAAATCGCAGGGCAGCGAATTTCCCGTGGTGATTATGCCGATGCTGAATCAGCATTATATGCTGCTGCAGCGTAATTTATTGTACACCGGAATGACCCGCGCTAAAAAACTGCTCATTTTGATCGGCGGCGCCAGGGCTATAGGCATGGCGGTGCGAAACAGTCGCCTGGAACCGCGTTTTTCACAACTCACGCAAAGGTTAATAGCAATCAGGAAGCGAACACCGACAGACGATGAACACGGACAGATTGTTTAATAGATTGTATTTTTGCGATGATCTCCCTTGATAATAGCTTCGGGATACAATACATTAAATAGATAAGTGTTACTCATGGAGAAAGAATGTTTGGTAAAAGAATAGGCATAAAAGCGAAAATATTAATTGTAATGCTGCTTTTGACTGTTATTACTTTTGGCCTTGCCGCGATTTTAACCCTGGGAAATATTAACGCCCTGGGAAATTTTACCCTGAAATCCTGTGGTGAACTCGGGGCGAAGTCGCTGGCGGACAGCAGAGCCGCGTTACTGGAGCATTCGCGCGAAGAATTGTTGTCTCTGGTGGCCGGGCAGGCAATGATCGCGAATGTTCAGTTGAAGCGCCTGGAGGATGAATTGAATATGCTGGTCAACTTGTCCGGGCGTTACCTGCTTGGCGGGGAAAGTTCGTTAACGGGAAGTAATGAACAACGTTTTTTGAGTGTGAAAAAGCCTGACCCGCTGCTTAGTAAATCGCGAATTATTGTTTATTCCAAAGATTCCGGTGAACAATACAGGTCCAATATGGAGCGTATTGGCCGGCTTCACCCCTTGCTTAAGTTTATTTATGGTAATCAACGCAGCCTGGATATGATTTATGTATATACTTCCGACGGATACTATATCAGCTATCCGTGGACGAAACCTAGGAAATGTTTTTTACCCTTTAAACGGGAATGGTACAAAGAAGCTGTTAAAGCGTCAGGCAGGGTTGTGTGGGTCGGCCCCTATATTTCCTCCAACGCTAATAAAATAATCATGACTTGCGCCAAAGCTATTAAGAATTTCCAGGGCGAAATAATCGCGGTTTGCGGCTTGGATATAACGGTTAAAGAAATTACCCATGGTTTTATCGGCATGAAACTGGTTCACGCGGGGCGGGCGTTTTTGATTGACAAGGAAGGAAATATTCTGGCACGGCATAAGATGAAAGGCAAAGGCATGCAGTGGTATGAAGATTTTAAAAAAGAGAATCTGTTTAAAAGTAAAGATAAATGCCTGCGGAAAATAGCCGCGAAAATGGTTGCGGGAAAAGAAGGCGTTGAAAAGATTTGTGTGCGGGGAAAGCCCGAAATGCATGTGGCCTTCGCGCCGGTGTCTATAACAGGCTGGAGTATCGGGGTGGCTGTGGACTCCGCTGTCCTGACGGCTTCCGTACGCAAAGTTGAAGCGGTAATGGAAGATAATATTAAAAAACACAAGTTGCGTATAAAAAACTATTTTGATAAAAATTTAAAAATTTATTTAATCACCGGCGGAGGTGTTTTGATTCTGGTTATGATATGGGGGATTGTGTTCTCCCATAGAATAACCGCGCCGGTTTTGATGTTAAAGAAAAAAGCTTTGAGGATTGCGAAAGGGGATTTTAAGAGCGGCATTCATCTGCACACCGGGGATGAACTTGAACACCTGGACAAAAGTTTTGACAGGATGACCAGGGATATTACCCACTACATGCTGCACGTGAGCAATACGGTGCGGGAACGCGAAAAAATAGAACAGGAGTTTGCGGTAGCCGGTAATATTCAGTCTTTCATGCTGCCGTCCAAATTTAAGAAAGTGCCGGAAGTCGCGATTGAATCCTATCTGAAGCCGGCTCATGAAGTCAGCGGTGATTTTTATAATTATTTTATGGTTGACAAGAAGCATTTATTCTTCTGCATCGGGAAAGTCGCCGGTAAAGGAGTGCCGGCGGCAATGCATATGGCACAGGTGATGACCTTGCTTAGCCACCTGGGGGCTATGAAGGTTGAACCTGAAAAACTTTTGCTCATAGTCAACAATACTCTGGTTATAAACAATAAAACAGATATGTCGGTCAGCGCATTTTGCGCTTTCCTGAATGTTGAAAGCGGTGAACTGGTGTTCAGTAATGCCGAACATATTCCGATGGTTTATATTCATGACGGCAAGGCCGCTTGTCCGCAAATAGAAAAATCCCCGGCGCTTGGAATTCATTCTGTCGGGAAAGAGCTTTTTAAACAAAACAGCTTACAGTTAAGCTGCGGGGATATTTTGTTTTTTACCACAAATGGCATTGATATGGAGGAAAATGAGAAGGGCGAAGTGTTTGGCGAAAAATATTTGTTGGATACCTTTAAAGACTTAAAGGATTCAAATGACAGTGTAATTAAGTTTGCTTTGGCGCGATTAAAAGAATTTTATGGTTCCCGAATATCAAAAAGAGATGTTGCTCTATTGGCGATTGAGTACAAAGGCGGGTTTGTATGAAAAAAATGTCTTTAAAAAACAGAATACTGTTATATTTTCTGATCATACCGTTTTGTGCTTTTGTGGCGGCAGGTATTCTGACTATTATAGATATGTATGAATTGCAGAGTTTTGCCGCAAAGACCGGAACCGATATTGCGAATGAAGTAACTCAGGAAAGCGTTTACGCGCTGCAAAAGGAAATTAATGCGGAATTGCAGATGCTCGCTGAAGGACAGGCGGCAATTTGTCAATTTCAGATGCGGCGGGCTCTTGCCGGAATGAAAGACATGGTTTCTTTATATTCAGCTATTTATACTGGAGAATACAATATTGATGATAAAGGCTTTGTGGCCGGGGAAACATATAACCATACTCTTAATGATGATTTTACTTATGTTAATTATCCCGCCGGCCTCAGCCGAACTGAAATAATGCGCGGTTTGAAAAAAATAACGATGATGCGCAACGCGTTTAAATTTTCCTGTGCCTATAATGATTATTATGTTGGAATGGGAATTGCTCTGCCCAATGGTTTGTTTTTAAAATATGACTGGTTTCCGGTTCCGCTGGATTATGATGTCCGAAAGACTCAGTGGTTCAAAAGCGCAATAGTCAAAAAAGGGGGGATTACATGGCTTGACCCGGCTCCATCCAGCACCAGCAATAAATTGCTTTTAACTTTTTCTCAAGCAGTAGTTATCAATGGCAAAATTGAAGCGATTATTGTGATTGACGTGCTTCCGCAGACTATTTTCAATGAATTTGTTATGACGCGCGGCACCGGCTGTTTTGCATTTTTAGTTGCCCCGTCCGGCGAGCTTGTGGCGCGGGAGGATATGATTACTAAAAAACTTATCTGGAACTTGTCCCCTGAAGAGAAAATGGAATTTAAAGAGGCTGTCCTTAAAAAAATAACAACCGGGAAGAAGGGAAATTTTACGACGGTATTCAAAGGAGAGCGTTTGAATGTGGCGTTTTATCCTATGTTTCCCGGGCGCTGGGGGGTTGGTGTCGCTATTCCCCTGAAAAATGTCCGGGTTGCCGTGGGAAAGGCTTCAGGCAAAATAGCCAAGAAAAAGAAAGTTTATATTCTGTCTACACGGCAGTATATTGATGAGAGGATATTAATTTATCTGGGAGTCGGCCTGGCCGTATTGATAATCATGTTGTTTTTTGCCGCCTGGGCGGCACGGCGTCTTGGAAAACCGGTTACGCAGTTGGAAGCGGGAGTGGAACTGTTCGGCAAAAGGAAATTAAATGAGAGGATTGAGCTTAAAAGCAATGATGAGTTTCAGGACTTGGGGGAAACTTTTAACGCCATGGCGTCCGAGTTAAACGAACAAATTAAAAACCTCAAGGAAAATATTGCTCACCAGGAACGGGCTAAGCATGAAATGCTTGTGGCGGCCGAAATTCAACGCTCAATGCTCCCGGATGTTTCTTTGGCCTTTCCGGAACATGACGAATTTGACATATACGCGGAAATGCATCCGGCCAAAGAGGTCGGCGGTGATTTTTATGATTTTTTTCTTGTCGACGAAAAGCATTTATTTTTCGCGATCGGGGATATTTCAGGTAAAGGGCTTTCCGCGGCGCTGTTTATGATGCGGGCGCTGACTTTGCTGCGGCACGAGGCGGAGGACGGATTCCCGCCTGACGAAATTTTTGTGAACGTCGGTAATGAATTGGAACACAACAATGATTCATGTATGTTTTTCACCGGGACTTGCGGTTTGTTAAATGTCAGCAGCGGCGAAATTGTTTTGAGCAATGCGGGGCATCCGCCGCCCTATTTGCGACATGGGAACAGCTTCGAGGCTGTAAAAACGGAAAACGGCATGATAGTCGGAGCTTTGCCGCTCAAACGGGAGCAGTTCAGTATCACAAAATTGCAGTTGCGAAAAGGCGATACCCTGTTTCTGTATACTGACGGCGTGACCGAGGCCTTCAATAATAAGCAGATGGAGTATCAAGCAGAACGTCTGCATGCCGCGTTACAGAAGCTTACCGGGGCCAACCCCTGGGAAATACTTGACGGGGTCACAAAATCCGTAGCTGAATTCAGGGGCGACGCTCCCCGGTCAGATGATATAACCATGTTGACGATTAAATATTATGCGTGATGAAAAAAAAGTTGTATTCCTGGAAATAAATTCCTCATATTCGCATTCAATGCCGGGATATTGCTTAATCCGCGCCCTGGCGGAACAGCAGCTTCCTGAATGGCGCTGGGGGCACTCCGGGGCGACCACCAAAACCGCGCCTGCTGAAATTGTCCGCGATGTAGAGGCGGGGAACCCGGATATTTTGCTGGCGACCGGATATATTTTCAACCTTGACTTATTACTGGAAGTTTGTATTGAGCTGAAAAAGGCTGATAAACGCTTGCCGATTTTTCTTGGCGGCCCGTGTTTTCTTGGGGACAACGAACATTTTCTGCGGGAAAATTCATGTATTTCCGGGGTCATCCGGGGAGATGAGTCTTCGGTTCCTGATTTACTGCGGCGGAAGAACTTTAAGCGGGTTGCCGGCTTATGTTATCTCGATGAGCAAAATTGTTACCGGGACAATCAGCGGGCGGATTACAAAGCTGAACTTGATACTTTGCCGTCCCCGTATCAACAGGGCATAATTCATCGCGGAAAAGCTTTTTATCAACTGGAAACCAGCCGGGGCTGCGGCGGAGCGTGTACTTTTTGCACCAGTTCCAAAAGTAAAGGCGTCAAATATCATTCTCCGGCACGGGTAAAAAAAGATTTGCGGGCGCTCCATGGGCTCGGGTATCGGGATATAAGGCTGATTGACCGTACTTTCAACGAGGATTCCAAACGCGCGCTTACAATGCTAAAATTTTTCGCGGAAGATTTTCCGGACATGCGTTTTCATTTGGAAATTCATCCCGGCAGGCTTAAGATGGAAGTCCTTGAGCAGTTGGCGAAAGCGAAAAAAGGCAGTTTGCATCTGGAGGCTGGAATTCAAAGTTTTGATCCGCTCGTACTGAAACGGATTTGCCGGCCGTCATCAGCGGAAACAGTCGAAAAAGCTTTACTTTCCCTGCTTTCTTCAGGTAATTTAGAACTCCACGCGGATTTGCTTGCCGGTTTGCCGGGGCAGACTTTGGCGTCTTTGCTAAGCGATGTAAATAAGTTGCTGGAATTAGCTCCCGACGAAATTCAACTGGAAAATTTAAAACTTCTGCCGGGAACGGCGCTGCGCGAAAATCCACCGCCGGGCCTGAAGTATAACCCGGCCCCCCCCTGGCGGATAGAGCAGACTAATGAAATGAGCGCGGCGGATTTAACAACGGCCGCTTTGTATTCTTATGTCCTGGATTCGTGGTATAATCCGCCGGGATTGAGAAATGTATTTCGTTTCTGCGCCCGGCGAATTGAGGACTTTTTTGTTAAATTTTGTACTTTTATTGAGCCGTATTGCGATTTAAACAAAGGCAAATTGCCGATGGAAAAGCGTTTTGATCTGCTGGAGGAATTTTTACGGAAGCAGGATGAAAAATCCCTGGAATTATGCCGTTTCGCAAAAATCGCCGGTGGTTTCCGTTGTGTGGAAGCGGATTTACGCGAATATTCAAAGCCGCCTGATGAGACTGTCATCTGGCGTCGGGCTGGTTTGGATGAAAATACCGCAATAAAACGTTGTGTGATTTTAGCCTGCAGTTTCAACGCGGCGGATTTCTGGCTGGACGCGAAAGCACAGCTCCAAACTGGGAAAAGCAGATATATCTTCAAATTGCATTATGGTAGAAATGTTGCTTGTCTTGTAACATCCGCCTGTGGCGGAAACTTAGGGTGGTAATTGCTTAGCGCATTCCGGATTGTCCGCTTTCAACTGGACAAAATGATTAACGAGCTTTATATTAATCTTGTTTTTTAAAAGTCGCATATCCGGGGAACGACTTTTGGAATATTATTAAAAAATAATAAGGATATATTTTTATGCAGATAGTTGACCGCGAATTTATGGATAAGCTTACTGGACAGGCGAAAACAAGTGAGCGCAAGCGAGCTCATTTTAATTTTCATGAATCGCTTGATGAAGGCATTCACCGTTTATGCATGGGGGCGGAACCCGGAACATTTATCCGTCCCCACCGGCATTTTTCGGCCGGCAAATGGGAGTTATTTACTATTTTGCGCGGAAAAATCGTGGTTTTGATATTTGCTGAGGACGGCCGGGTGCTGAAACGTGTTGAAATGACCGCCGGCGGCGACACTTGTTCGGTGGAAATTCCCGCGAGTTCATGGCATGCTTTCGCTTCAATGCAAAGCGCTTCCATTGTAATGGAAGTCAAAAGCGGGCCCTATATGCGCCCGGCTGCCGGGGATTGGCTGCCGGGAACGCCCGCGGAGGGTGAAGCCGGCGCCGACGAACTTGAAAAATGGTATCAAAACGCTCAAGTCGGAGATAAATTATTTTGCAGTTGAGGAAAATATGAAAAAATATCTGGAAGATGAAAAATCTAAAATAGTAGCGGTTCGTATAATATTATGCGTGGGAGTTTTGGCCTTTTCGCTTTTACTCGCCGGCCTGTTCATGTTGTTGCGGAAAACTCCTAAACGCCGCTCAGCTTCCGAATTGGTCAAAGTGCTTCTGGCTGTTCCGGTAAAACTTGAGGACGTTAAACTGACACTTTGCGGCTACGGTACGGTTGAACCGATCCAGGAAGTAACCCTGAGTTCAGAATTGCAGGGCCGGATTACCATGAAATCCGTAGATTTAAAGGCCGGGCAATTAGTCATGAAAGGACAAGTTCTTGCTAAAATTAATTCCATTGACTACGAAATCGCCTTGCAGAAAGCTTCGGCCGAAGTCATGCGGCTCCGCGCTGAATTGATTCAACTCAGACAATACATTAAAGACTGGGAGGGGGAGCTTGAGAAGGACAGGAAAATTTTAGCTTTGTGCGTCAGCGATTACAGGCGGCAGACAAAACTTCAGCGCCGGGGCGCAACCGCCACGAAATCCGTTGAAATCGCGCAGCGCCTGGTCGTCAATCAACGCAAGGAACTTATTAACGCCAACAGTAATCTCAAACAGAAGCGCTTGCAGATTGCAACCCTGCAAGCCCGCCTGAGAGGCGCGGAGGCTCAGGAAAAACAAGCGCGGGTAAATATAACACGCAGCGTCATTCGCAGTCCTTTCAACGGCCGGCTCAAAAAATTATACATTGATCATGGAGAACTGGCCGGCTGCGGCACAAAATTATTTGATATCGCTGATGATACGCAACTGGAAATACCGGTTTCGATTGACGCCCGCGAGGCCGCCCGGTCCATGGGATTGATTAAAAATAAATCCGAAAAAAAATATTTAAACTGGTTCAAGTCTCCGGAAAACAAAAAAGTCAAAATTCAATGGACGGAAGGGGCGGATTTGTGTGAATGGGAAGGCCGTATTAACCGGGTGAAAGAGTTTTGCGCCGAAACCGGGACGGTAACTTTTATTATTCGCCCGGTGCGCTTCCTGAAAGGGTGCAACGGTTTTTTTCCTTTGCTTTCCGGGATGTTCTGTAAAGTCTTTTTTACCGGAATTACTTTAAAGAATGCCGTTTTGGTTTCCTGGCCGGCCGTACAGCTCGACGGGAATGCTTATGTCGTCAACAAACAGGGGCGGCTTGAACAGCGTAAAATAACGGTTTTTTCAACAAAAGGTGAAAAAGCCATTATTTCCGAAGGCCTGAAAAATGGCGATCTCCTGATCATCCAGCGCTTGCCGCACGGTTTGATAAATGGTATGAAAGTACGTCCGGTCAATCCAAAAACCAACTTGCCGTATGAGCTCGGGAATGACGAACGGAAGCCAAATAAAAAGCGGCCCGCGGGAAAATAGAATATGAAAGGATTCTTTAAAATTTTACTGAAAAATCCGGTTTTCGTCAATATGTTGATGTTTATTGTCATTGCGGGCGGTATTTTCGGCGCGGCTTCGATGTCCAGGGAATTATTCCCCAGCTTTGAATTGGACAGGATTCTGGTTGAAGTCGTTTGCCGCGGCGCCTATCCGGCGGAAGTCGAGGAATCTATATGCTTGAAGCTGGAAGAAGCTATTGACGGGATTGAGGGAGTTAAAGAAATACAGACTACCGCGGCCGAAGGCTGCGGCAGCGCCCTGATTACGGTTGAGGATGGATTTGACCTGAATGATGTCGTTGACGAAGTGACATCCGCAGTGGATGCGATTTCAACCTTTCCGGCGGATGCGGAAAGCCCGACCGTGGAAAAAATAAAACGCAGAGCCAACGTCTTATCAATAATAGTCTGGGGGGATTTACCGGAACGGCAGTTGAAAGAGGCGGTACGGGTGCTGAAAGATGAATTACTGCAGATAAAAGGCATCAGCCAGGCTTCAATCAGCGGAACCCGGGAATACGAAATATCAGTTGAAGTTTCTGAAGATAAATTGCGCAAGTATAATTTGAATTTCTCCATGGTGAGCGACGCGATCCGCCGTAATGGACTCAATTATTCCATGGGAACCATCCGAACCAGCGACGAGGAATACCGCATCCGCGCCGTCGGACGCAAATACCATGCTCGCGATTATGATAAAATCCCAATTATCACCCGTACCGATGGAACCATCATAACTTTGGGGGACATAGCTGAAATCAAAGATACGTTCAACCCTGATTCCAGAGTAATTTCACTGTTTAACGGCAAACCGGCGGTATCGCTGAATGTTTTCAAAACGGATAAGGAAGACACCATTGATATTTCTGATAATATAAAGAAATTTCTGCTCCGCAAAGAAAAAGAAATGCCTGAATCCATCCATTTTACAATCACTGCCGATATGGCGAAGCTGATAAGGGGACGCCTGAACATGCTGGTAAATAACGGAATGCTGGGCCTGGTTCTGGTATTTTTCGCTCTCTGGATGTTTTTGGATATAAGACTTAGTTTCTGGGTGACATTAGGGATTCCAATCTCATTAGCGGGCGCAATGGTCATCATGGCGCTGTCGGGATGTTCGATTAACATGCTTTCCCTGTTCGGATTCATAATGGTTTTGGGATTGATCGTGGATGACGCCATCGTTATAGGGGAATCCATCTATAATAAACGTGTTGAAGGCGCCGGCTGCCGGGATTCGGTTATAAATGGAACCAGCATCGTGGCTTTGCCGGTAATTGCGGCGGTAACAACTACGATTGTCGCTTTTACGCCGCTCTTCGCGATCACGGGAATTATGGGAAAATTTATTCTGCAAATTCCCATCCCGGTTATTGCCGCTTTAAGTGTATCGCTGATTGAGTGCCTGATCATTTTGCCGGTGCATTTGCGGCATTTGCCCGGTTTAGACAAGACGCATTCCCCGAAAAAATATAATATTATGGGAAGACTGCGGCAGAAAATTTCACGTGGATTAACACATTTTATAAAAAATATATACGGCCCTTTTGTTAAACTCGCTATACAATGGCGTTATCTGGCGGTGTGTATTGCCGTTGGAGTACTGATTATCATCGGCGGGCTTATCAAAAGCGGCTGGGTCAAAATCAGTTTTTTCCCGAAAACCGACAGTGATTACATTATGGCTAAAATTGAAATGACTCCCGGTACAACTCTGGCCGAAACCAAAAAAGTTGCCGCCCGGGTATTGGCCGGCTGGCGGAAAGTCGAGAAAATGTTTGCTGACGATATTCCCGCTGATAAAAAAATGTCAAGCGGGGTTTATACATTGATTGGCGCTTCAACGATGTTTGGCGAAGGCGTGACTAAAAGTTCGGAACTGGAAATAAATATTGACCTGCTCGGGTCCGAATACAGAAAAATCTTTTCAGATACTCTGGTCGGCGCGTGGCAGAAAGCCGTAGGCCCGATTGCCGGGGCGCTCAGAACCAGCTTCACCAAAAAACAGCACGATGTGGGCGGCAATCCGATAGAGGTGAAAATTAAAGGCGACTCCTATGATGACATATTAGCCGCGGCAAATGCCTTGAAGGAAAAAATCGCTTTGTACCCGGGCGTCTACGACGAAAAAATAGATTACAACCCGGGGAAACGCGAGTTTGTGATAACTATAAAACCCAGCGCCTACCGCTACGGATTGAGCCTGGACGACATCAGCCGTTATATCCGGGGCGGTTTTTATGGCAACGAGGCGCTGCGCTTTCAAAGCGGCCGCGACGATATTCGGGTAAAGGTTCGTTATCCCGAAAAAGGCGGACGCAATTCAATCGAGTATTTGAAGACATTACGCATTGAAATCCCGGGCGGGAAACGGGTTCCGCTGGCCAGTGTGGCTGATATAAAATTGCAGGAAGGACTGAATACTACAACCCGGTATAATCGAAAACGTGTCATTCAGGTTGTCGCCGATTTGAGTAAAGACGGCAATCTCACCGAAATAATGGCTGATTTAAGGACGAATGTATTTAAAGAAATAGAAACAAGGTATCCGGTTATTTGCGAGATTGAAGGGCAGGAGAAAGAACGTATGGAAGCAATGGGTGGTTTATTCTTTGGATTTCCGTTAGCATTACTGGGGATATATTTCATTATCGCTTCGATGTTTCGTTCATACATGCAGCCGGTGGTTATTATGACAATAATTCCATTCGGACTTATCGGCGGTGTTATCGGCCACATTCTGATGGGAAAATCTTTGTCAATATTGAGTATGTTCGGCCTCGTGGCATTGTCAGGAATTGTCGTCAACGACGCGATTGTTTTAATTGAAGCTGTCAATACGCAGATGGAAGCGGGCGTAGCGCTGCATATTGCCGTTTGCGAAGGCGGAAAACGACGGTTCAGGGCTATTCTTTTAACTACTTTGACAACTTGCGCCGGCTTGATGCCCTTAATTCTGGAAAAAAGTTTTCAAGCGCAATTTTTAATCCCGATGGCGATTTCGATTGCCTTTGGAGTTATGTTCGCTACTGTATTGACTTTGGTTTTGATGCCCTGTCAATTGATGATTTTAAGCGACTTCAGGCGTCTGTGGCATCGTCTCTGGAGCCAGGAATGGAGAACGCGCGAAGAACTTGAACCGCGTTCCAATACCTATATCCACGAAAACTTTGAAGATTAAGACATGTGCTATTTGTTCAATTGTTTAAAATACCGCATTAATCCCTTGATGCCGTGTTGTTTGACGTAGTCGCGGATAAAACGATAACCATCGCCGTAAATTTTGTTGCTGTTTATTTCCATGCGCTTATTCATAACTCCCCGGCCGTAAAGATCATTCACCCGGGTCGCGAAATATTCCGCCCAGCCCTCTTTTATTTTCAGGGATTTGATTTTCGGGAATTTTTCCTGCATCCAGTCGTGTCCCAGTTCATGCGCGCAGACTTCGATAAATTTCCACTCGGGCAGCCCCGATAAAATTAAAATGGAATAACGATTATTAGTTCGATATTTTGTGGTCTTTTCCTGCTTGCCGTTAAACAAAGAATAACTTGTTTCAACCTTCATCTTGATGGTGTAATTATATTTGAATAATCCCATTTCCATACCCGGTTCGTAGTTGGCTGATGCTTTTGGCAGAGTTTTTGAATCCACTAAACGAAAATGTATCCGGTGATTTGTCGCCCAGTCCAGTTTGCTTCGTATTTTGGCTCTGACTGCGTCGAATAACTTTCGCCCCGCGGCTTCTGAGAAGATTGCCGTTTTGTCGCAGTCAGCGCACAAAAAACGTCCGTCTTTCAAATACCTTCCTGAAGCCGCGGGCAGCGAACAAACACTGCACTTGGGTAAAGCGGCACAGTATTTGCAGTACACTTTATCTCCTTCAGGAGTCTTAATTATCACACCTTTGCTGAAAGGTTTATCACACAAGCTGCATTTTGGCAGGGTCGTTTCCAGACATTTTTTGGAGCAGTAAAATTTACCTTTCTTACGATACGACCCGCGTAAGCAACGCTTATGGCATGCAGCGCAGCGCGGTTTAGTTTTATTGAAACATTTTTTACCGCAAAATATTTTCCCTTCGGACTTCAGATATCTGCTTCCGCCGCGAATTTTCTTTTTGCAGACCGAACAACGTAAAGTTGCCGCCGCAAGCTGAAAGATGAATAAAAAACTCAAAATCATAAATAAAATTTTTCGCATAATATTCCTTTGCAGTATTTGCAGTATTTAAAATAATTACGAATTACACCATGGTTAACCCGTTGAAATGTTAATGCAGAACATCACTGGGGTGGACTGTTGAATGGAATCCGGGCCATTTAGCTATATCCTGCGGCCCGGCAGGCGCCGGGTCAAAAATTAGTTCACCATCCTTAATCCATTTACTGTCATGTTCTTCGAGGAACTCAAAAAGCAATTTCCGCATGTTTTCAAGCTGTTGAGCGTCGGGGGAGGAAGCAAGCAGATCAGATTGTTCGCAAGGGTCCTTTTTCAGGTTAAAAAAGAGTTCCGCACCACCATATGCAGTCCAGGTGTACTTGTAGTCTCCTTTAATAACGGCAAAATGAGTATAATCGCAATTACCATAAAAAGTGCGTTGTTGTTCCGGTTTGCTGCAAAGTTCAAGTAAATCCCGGCCATCAAGGCTGTTCGGGCAGTCTGTTCCGGCCAGCTTAAGTATTGTGGGCATAATATCCGTCAGATTGACAACAGTAGCGCAGGAGGAGCCTTTCAGCAGAGAGCTTTCCGGGGAGTTCGAAGGCGGCCTGACCAGTAAAGGGATATGTGCGGAACCTTCCAGAAATATACTTTTTGCTCCCATGTGGTGATCGCCAAGCATGTCTCCATGATCGGTTGTAAAAATAATCCAGGTATTTTCAAACAGCTTCAATTCGCGCATCCGGGCAAAAAGCAGCCCCAGTGAATAATCCACCTGGGTAATACATGCGTAATAGGCACGTTTATAATCCTTGAGTTGTTCATCACTCATCCGGTACGCATTATTCAGGCAGTATGTGGGGCGCATGAAGCCCTGGGGTATTCCGGCCATGTCCTTTGACCAGTCCCCGTAAACCGGCAGTGGAAGGTCCTTGTTCTGGTACAGGGCCCAATAATTGGCGCAGGGGTCAAAGGGCGGATGCGGCTTGGTAAAGCTGGTCCAGAGAAAAAATGGGCGGGTATCGTCACGGGTTTCAAGGAAATCAACCGAGCGTTGAACCGTCCAATGTGTCAGGCTGTGAAGCTCATCGACTGTTGAAATGACTGGTTCCACCTCATTTTCTCCCACGCCATGTTCTTTCGGGAGTCCGGCATGAGCGTTGCGATGTCGTTCCCGGTAATAATCCATGGGCAGTTCCATGTGTTCAAAGCCGTAATTAGCCCGCATCGGCTGAAAGTGCATTTTGCCCTGGGCTCGTGTCTGGTAGCCGTTCGCGGTCAAAAGTCCGGGCAGTGTCGGATTTTTTGTCATAGCTTGAACACTTTCCGCATTTCCGGTGATACCAAGCGTGTATCCGTGCTTTCCGGTCATAATGGTGCAGCGTGCCGGCACGCAAACCGGACTGTCACTGTAACAGCGGCTAAAGCTGATACCTTCATCAACGAGCCAGTTAAGGTGCGGGGTGTAAATATGCGGATTGCCGAGAGCGCCAATGGTGTCGAAACGCTGCTGGTCGGTGGTTATTAATAAAATATTCGGCCGGTGTCGGGCAGACATAATATGGTTCTCCTTTTGCGGGTTTAATTTCAGTTTATTTTTCAGCAGTCGAAACTTTACAGCCGACCGACAATAGTTTTTCGACGACATCTTCATAACCGCGATAGATTACGCCGGCGGAATTAATCGTGCTTTTACCTTTGGCGCACAGCGCGGCAATAAGCATTGCCATTCCGGCGCGGATGTCGGGACTGGACATTTGAATACCGCGCAGTTCGGCCGGTCCGTTGACAACTACCCGGTGCGGGTCGCAGACTATCGCTTTCGCGCCCATGCTCATGAGGCGGTCAACAAAATAAATACGGCTCTCAAACATTTTTTCAAAAAACAGAACCGAACCTTTCGCCTGCGTCGCCATGACAATCGCCGCACTCATTAAATCTGACGGGAATTGAGGCCAGGGGCCATCAGAAATAACCGGGCAATGCCCGTCAAAATCATCAATGACCCGCATTTCCTGATTCGCGGGCAGATAAATATGATCGTGCCTCAGTTCCATTTTTACCCCTAAACGTTCAAAAACCCGCCGCGTCATCCAGTAATGCCTGGGAGTCGTTCCTTTCAGCGTTAATTCGCCGCCGCAAACCGCGCCCAAAGCTAAAAAACTTCCGGCTTCAGTATGGTCACTGACAATATGGTGTTCCGCTCCGTGTAATTTTTCAACCCCTTCGATTTTCAATGTATTACTGCCCAGGCCACTTATTTTAGCGCCCATTTTGTTGAGCAGTTCCGCTAAATCCGTTACATGCGGTTCGGATGCGGCGTTGCGGATAACGGTCGTGCCGTCCGCCCCAACCGCCGCCATCATAATTTGTTCAGTAGCCGTTACGCTGGCTTCGTCCAGAAACAGCTCACAAGCGACAAGGCGGTTTTCCGCCTTAAAAATAAATTCATCATTGGTTTCGATTTTTATGCCCAGCTTGCGCAAACCGTAAAAATGCCCGTCCAAGCGGCGGCGGCCGATAACGTCCCCGCCCGGCGGGTGGATAAGCGCTTTGCCGCAGCGGATGGCCAGGGGCCCGGCAAACAAAATTGAAGCCCGCACCCTTGAACACAATTTTTCACTGATAGTTGATCCGGTAAATTTTTTTGCCTTGATTTCTATAACATTATTATCAAAATTAACATCCACGCCGAATTTCTCGACTATTTCCAGCATAACGCGGACGTCCAGAATATTCGGGGCGTTGCGCAAAATAACCTTTTCATCGGTCAGTAAAGACGCGGCAATCATCGGTAAAACCGCGTTTTTATTGCCGCTTATCGTAATTTCCCCCTTAATCGGGGACCGGCCTTCTATGTACAAAGTCTGCATGGTTAAATTCCTTTTGTGCTTATTAAAAGTAAGCAGAAAAGCATAGCTTTTCAAGTCTTAAGTTGTAAAATTATCCAGTTAAAGTATTGTAATTGAATATGGAATAAACCGATTAACTCAAAGTCAAATTTAAATATGTCAAATTACAGCGAAACTGACTGGAAAAATATAGTTTATCGCGGTGTTGAATCGGAAGAACTCGATTATAAAGCCGCGATTGACTGGAAAAAATTGAGTAGAGTCGGCAAAAGTAAATTTGTCCGGCACTGCCTGGCTATGGCTAATACCAAAGGCGGCTACATTGTCGTCGGCGTCGGCGAAGATTCCGCGGGGCAGCCCGCGCTTTTTACCGGGCTCACTCCCGCGCAGGCCAAATCTTTTGATCCGACAATCATCGGCAATTTCGTCAATCGCTATGCCGACCCGGAAATAGACATCACTATTGAACGCCCCATCGTCGATGGCAAACGCTACGCGATATTTGTTATCAGAGCTTTTTCCAGCATCCCGCATGTCTGCGCTTACGGCATGAACGAAGAACTGCAGCAGGGTGTTTTTTATATCCGTACCGCTGACGCTGCGAGCCGGGAAGCTCACCGCGCCAGCGAAATCCATACGATTATCCAGCGCGCCCTGCGGAATCAACGTGAATTACTGGGCCGGATGATTCGCGGCGTGCTTTACGAAAACCGTGACATGCCAATAGAAAATGCCGCCAGTCATTTCAAAGAGGATTCCAGCAACGGCAAACGGTTTTTCCTGCGCCGCCGCACTCCCGGCGACAATCAGAAACCCGCTGTTTTCCTGCAGCTGACAATCAGTCCGGCGCAATATACCAGAGACAGATTTACTTTGTCGGAAATAAAACGCGCCGCGAGCAGTTCCTCTTCCCTGTTGTCGGAACCGCATTTCGTTACTGAGCGTGATATGAGCGAGAGTTACTTCTCGAACGCCGCTTTGCGCTCACTGCCGGACGGCGAACTGAAAATGTGGCAGATTTTCAAAACCGGTATGTTTCATTATATTGCCTACTGGCCGGTGCCGGACAAAAAAATCAAATACCAGTATATTCTGCGTTTTTTCGCGGAAGCGGTCAGTTTCCCGGCCCGTTTATATTCGGAGCTTGGTTACGACGAGGAATTATTGAACATTACGGTCAGGCTCAATGAAGTGGAAAATGTTGAATTAATCGAACCGCCGTTGCTCAAAACTCAAAAGCACAGCGAATATCTTTGCCGCATACCGGATATCCGCATCACGCTCCAACGCAGCGCGGCGGATTTAGCCAGCGGCTATGTGGAGCACGCCGCCAGAATCATCAAGGAATTATGCGAAAGATTCAATTTCCCGGACGGACGCCACGACAATCTCCGCCAAAACATCATCGACTACCTCGAAAAACGCTCGTGATTTCCAGTATGCCGGCCCGGCCTTTTTTCAATTGGCAACTTGCAATCACATTTTCAGGAGTAATATTGTATTTTTAATTTTGTTTACCAAGGAATGGCTAAATGCTGGCAAAAAGGATTATTCCATGTTTGGATGTTACCGCCGGGCGCGTGGTGAAAGGGGTCAATTTTGTTGATTTGGTTGATGCCGGCGATCCCGTTGAAGCCGCGATAAAATACGATAAACAAGGTGCTGACGAAATAGTTTTCCTGGATATTACCGCGACCAGCGATAATCGCGCGACAATGCTTGATGTCGTGCGGCGCACCGCCTCACAAGTTTTTATCCCCCTGACCGTCGGCGGCGGAATCCGCACGGTGGAGGATATGCGCTTAATGCTCAATAACGGCGCTGATAAAACCTCTGTAAACACCGCCGCGATTAATAAGCCCGGGCTGATCAGTGCCGGAGCGGAACGCTTCGGCAGTCAATGCATTGTTGTGGCTATCGATGCCAAACGCGTTCCCGGACAAAAAAATAAATGGCGGGTTTACACCCACGGCGGCCGCAAAGCCGTTGACCTGGACGCGGTCGAATGGGCGAAGCGGGCTGTTGAACTGGGTGCCGGCGAAATATTGCTGACCAGCATGGACGCCGACGGCACCAAAGACGGTTACGATTGTGAACTGACCAGAGCCGTTTCCGAAGCTGTTTCCGTACCGCTTATCGCTTCCGGCGGCGCGGGAACCCTGGAACACCTGCTGGAGGTTCTCGAAAAAGGCAAAGCTGACGCGGTTCTCGCCGCCAGCATTTTTCACTTCGGAACTTTCACCGTCCCCGAAACAAAAGAATTTTTAAAACGACATAATATTCCAGTAAGGTAATTACAAAATGAGTAACAAAGCAAAGTTTAAACAAGCGTGTTTAGATTATCACGCAACTCCCGTCCCCGGCAAAATCGCCCTTAAAACAACGAAAGCATGTGAGACGCAAAAGGATTTGTCAATGGCCTATTCGCCAGGCGTGGCGATTCCCTGCATGGCGATCAGGGAAAATCCGCAGGACATCTGGAAATATACCGCCAAAGCTAATATCGTTGCCGTAGTCAGTGACGGAACCGCCGTACTTGGCCTGGGCAATATCGGCCCGGAAGCGGGCCTGCCGGTAATGGAGGGTAAATGCATTCTTTTTAAGCGTTTTGCCGATATCGACGCGATGCCGATATGCGTCAGCGATGTATTCCATGAGAATGGTGGAACCGACGCGAAAGCCCTGATTGAATTCACTAAAAAGCTTGAACCGACTTTCGGCGGCATAAACCTTGAAGATATCGCCGCGCCGGCGTGTTTTGAAGTTGAGCGGGAACTGAAACAAATCATGAAAATCCCGGTGTTCCACGACGATCAGCACGGCACCGCGATTATTTCACAAGCCGCCATCATCAACGCCCTGAAAATTGTCGGTAAAAAAATCGAAGACTGTAAATTTGTCATCAGCGGCGCCGGCGCCGCGGGAATAGCCTGTTGCGAATTCTACATTTCCGCCGGGGCTAAACGTGAAAATTTCATAATGTGCGACTCAAAAGGCGTTATTTATAAAGGACGCGGCAGCTTGACTCCGGAAAAAAAACAATTTGCCGTTGAAAGCGAAAAACGCAGTTTAGCCGAAGCCATGGAAGGCGCGGACATTTTCCTGGGATTTTCGGTTGCCGGGGCGGTCAGCGCCGAAATGGTCAAAAGCATGGCTCCGGAGCCGATCATTTTCGCGATGGCGAATCCGGTTCCTGAGATTTATCCGGACGAAGCTCTCGCCGCCGGCGCCGCCGTAGTCGGGACCGGACGCACTGATTTCCCGAACCAGGTCAATAATGTACTTGGCTTTCCCGGTATTTTCCGCGGAGCTTTGGATGTCCGT
This sequence comes from uncultured Victivallaceae bacterium, assembly GCA_964515915.1. GTDB lineage: Bacteria > Verrucomicrobiota > Lentisphaeria > Victivallales > Victivallaceae > JAHOYW01. The sequence continues at coordinate 33,188 of CAZEXM010000001.1, read as the reverse complement.
GCCAAAAATATCAATGAGGAAATGAAACTTGCCGCCGCCGCCGCCCTGGCTTCACTGGTCAACGAAGCGACGCCTCCTGAGGTGCTGGAGATTTTAAGCGCCGCCTATCCCGAGGACGCCGCCGCCGCTATGTTTGAAGGCGAAATACCGGTCAAAAATAGCTATGTCATTCCCAAACCATTCGATCCGCGCATTGTCCCGCGCGTCGCGCGTTACGTTGCCGAAGCCGCAATGCGGAGCGGGGCGGCAATGATAGAAATTATCGACCTGGACGCTTACGAACGCGAAGTCGCCGAACGGGTTAAAGCGGCAAATTGCAGGAATTCGGCATAATTATTTTTTGAATTGCCCGGTCATTACAGCAAAGCAGTCACTTACCCGTTCGGGGGGAGTGCAAGGAGCTTTGTTGGACAAATAACAGGCATAGGAATTTTTGTCATCAGGGCTGTAGCCGTGCATCCCCGGCAGGGCGTTCAAGCCCATGTCGCCGGGGACTATCTGGATGCCGGGTGCGAACAGCAGAATTTCCTCTCCGAACATATTATCGTCAAAATCAATTCCATATTCCCGTTTTTGTGCCTGAGTCAATAATTCAGCAGCTGACTGCGAATTAAGGATTTCCATTATTTGTTCGCGGGCGGGGGGATTGAAAAACCAGAAACGCGCCATGGTCGAATCAAATACCGCCGCGTAATCTTTGCCGAATTTTAAATCAAGTTTGTCAATCTGCTGTTTTAAATCGGATTCGCCGCGCAAGGGGGTCATGCCGTGATCCGAAATGACCGCGAAAGTGAAATCAGCATAATTATCATTAGCTGTTTGCAGTAAATCCTCTACGGTTTGTTCATATTTCAATATTTCTTCAGCAATCGCGGCCGGGTCGTTGATATTGTTATGCAGAAAACCGTCAAAACCGGCCGTGTACAGAAAACCGAACTGGATATCTCCCCGTTCCAGAGCAGTTTTCATCTGTTTTATATTGTGGCTTTCCGATTTGCGCCAATCGGAAATCAGGTAGGAAACTTTGTTTTCGTTCAAAATATCACATAAATTTTTTACCGGCGCTAAACCGCCGGCAGCGAAAATATCCGTTTTTTCGCAGTAGTCAAAAAACGGCAAACGGTCATACGGCATGCTGTACAGCTCGAAATAACCGCTGAAACCATATATTTTCTTTATTATTTGAGACAGGATATGCCGAACGCGCCAGCGCTTGAATATTTTACCCGGAAAATATTGCAGCGGTAAATATTTAAATATTTTAAACGGGGATTTTGAAGGAGCGTAGTAGTAAAAGCTGAAATGTTTATGTTCGGTCGGTTTTTTGCCGCTGAGTATTGTGGGAATTGCGGTTGAAGAATAACCGAACTGCATTTTCAGCGGATATCGGAATGGCAGCTTTTTTGCGCAAAACTTATGTTTATTGACAATCTCCCAGCCAAGAGCATCAATAAACATGAAAATAGTCAGGTGTTTTTCCATAATCCTTAAACCTGTTCTATTTCGCCGGTTTTACATTCTTTTCAGGTGTAACAGCTTTTGCCGGTGTAAGTTTTTGTTTTGTTTTGTCTATTTTGACAGTGGGAACTTTAGCAGTTATCGCCGGTTTGATAATTTTTGCTGGCGCAACTTTTTTTACCGGTGCGACTTTTTTTACCGGTTTTTTTGCTGGTGCTTTTAGCGGTGCTTTTAGTGGTGCTTTTAGTGGTGCAACTTTTTTTATCGGTTTTACAGCTTTCAGTGCTTTTAGTGGTGCTTTTAATGGCGCGCCTTTTTTTACTGGTGCAGCAGTTTTTGTTGATTTTCCAACTATTGCCGTAATAATTTTTTCTGATGAGACAGCTTTTTGGAGCTTAGCGCCTTTTACAGTTTTATTTATTTCTTCAGTTTTTAGTTTGCCCACTACAGTTTTCTCATCTTTAGTCCCGAAGAGTTCCAGGTTTTTGGCTATAGCCTTAGCTTTTTCGCGTTTCATTTTGAGGCGGGCAAAATGTTCCTTTTTGCGTCGTTTAGCCGCGGGCCTTCGTCCTGCTTCCGCAAGATAGGTGGCGAGAGAGTTGTTTTCGTAAATGATAGCATATTGTAATGCTGTGCGTCCACTGATGTCAACAGCATTAATATCCGCGCCGTATTCAACGAGCAGTCTGGCGGTGATAATGGAATTACGCATAGCGCACCACATCAAGGGGGTGCGGTTAGCAGTGTCTGCCAGGTTAACATTCACGCCCGCGCGAATCAGCACTCTTGCAAGCAGCCATTCTTTATAGTAAATAGCATAGGTTACTGGTGTCCATTCATCTTTTTTGTCCTGATAATTGAGCGGCGCGCCGTGTTCCATCAGTCTATAGGCTGCGGAGTTAGTGCCGTGAACAATTGCCTCAACCAGATTTTGACCTTGACGATAGGGGTCATCTGAGCTCAAATTAAACTTGGTACCCTTAGCTGGAGGAGTGGCACAGGAGTTCAGGAAAAATACAATAGTAGTATACATTGCTAATAAGAATATTTTTTTCATTTTTTTTATATCCTGTTCATTTTTTTTAAGATTTTGCCCTACAATTTTTAACATACTGCCTTAATGAGTATTTTCCAAGTTGATAGCCATTATTTATCAAGCAAAAAAACGCGGTTTATGAAATAAACGAGACCGGCAAAAGTAAAAAAAGGCGGATGCAACGGCTCCGTGATCCAGCGGCGACCGAACGTCGGCTTCGTTATCTTTTTTGTTTTGCCGATGCCGTCGAAATAAGCCGCGCAGAATCAAATATTTTTTATTTTTTTTGGTGGCACTTGTTGCGTATGGCGCAAAAAAGATGTAGTTTACAGAAAGCTGCTTTCATCGAACGGAGAATCAATATATGCGGGATAAACTGGAAAAGTTGAAGAGTTTGGTTGGTGACGCGTTTGAACTGCGGCGTGTCGCCGCGGTGCTGGATTGGGATCAACAAGTAGGAATGCCGGTTGCGGCAGCCGCTAACCGGGCGCGGCAGACTTCATTGATATCCAGTTTGGCGCATGAAAAATTGACCAGCAGTGAACTCGGGGATCTTTTGGCATATCTCGTGCCGGAAATGAAAAATCTCGATCCTGAATCTGATGAGTATTGCCTGATAAAACTGGCCGCCCGTGATTATAAACGCCGGACAAAAGTTCCTGCCGGACATGTTGCGGAATTTACTCATTTGACTTCTCTGGCTCATTCCAAATGGGAAAGCGCCTATGCCGGGTCTGATTTTCTGATCTTTAAAGATTCTCTGACTAAAATTTTCAAAATGCGCCGGGAATACGCGGATTTTTTTGCTCCTTACGATCACGTTTACGATCCATTGCTTGACGAGTTTGAGCCGGGCATGAAAACCGCCTCGCTTATTGAGATATTTGCTGTGATACGTCCATTGCAAGTCGAGCTTTTGCGGGAAATTGCGGCATGTCCGGAACCGGATCGAAGTTGCCTGGAGCATAAGTTTGCCGTCGACAAACAATGGCAGTTATCCAGGACCGCCGCCGCTGCGCTGGGTTACGATTTCAGTCGCGGCCGGCTCGATAGCGTTGTTCATCCTTTCACGACCTCGTTTAATTTGAATGATGTCCGTATAACTTCTTATGCCAAAGAGGATAATTTGAGTGCTTTGAGTGCGACCATGCACGAAGCCGGGCATGCTATATACGAACAGAATATAGCCGTATCACTGGAAAATACGCCGCTGGCAAGCGGGGTGTCGCTGGGAATGCATGAATCGCAATCCCGTTTGTGGGAAAACCTGGTCGGACGCTCTTATGCTTTTCTGCAATTCTTTTATCCCAAACTGCAAAGTGCTTTCCCGGTGCTGCAAAGCGTTTCATTAGATGAGTTTTACCGTGCTTGTAATGTGGTGAAGCCCGGATTCATTCGCATCGCTGCTGATGAAGCGACTTACAATATGCATGTTATGCTGCGTTTTGAATTGGAGGTTGCGATGCTTGAAGGTTCTTTAGCGGTCGCGGATCTGCCGGAAGCATGGAACGGGAAAATGGAGGAATATCTTGGAATTGTGCCGCCGAATGACTCCCTGGGATGTTTACAGGATGTGCATTGGTCGGCTGGTTTAATCGGGTATTTCCCGACCTATGCCCTGGGTAATTTGATTTCAGCTCAGCTTTGGGAAGCCTGCCGGGAAAAATTTACCGGCCTGGACGCGGCTATAGCTTGCGGGGATTTTGGAGAACTGCGCGGCTATTTGTGCGAAAATATACATCGTTACGGCAGCAAATTCGAGTCTATGGAATTACTGAAGCGCGTTGTCGGCAGCGGTATTCGTCCTGAAATTTATATTAAATATTTGCGGGAAAAATATTCGGCAATTTATGGATTGTGAATAAATGCGCTAAAAAATAGCGAGGAAGCTTGACAAACGAGCTTATATGCAGTGTATTTATGAAGGCGCTTATTTAACTGATTTTATCCCAAAAAGGATCTTATTTTATGTTACGTAGAATTTTCAGCTTAGTTGTTTCTTTGTTCATTGTCGCGGGGATTGCGGGTTGCGCCCGGCAAATTATTGTCGCGGAAGTGTTGCAGCAGCCGCTTGGAAGCAAAGTTTATTTGAAGCACAATATCTGGTATCGGGATCGGAAAGATATTGACTGCCTGAATCCGCAGCAGGGCAAAATTCTGCCTTTTGGTACAGAGCTTGAACCGGTCGAAGCAAGCGGAAGTAAGCTTTCTTTTAAAACAAAGGACGGGAAATTATTTACGATTTATTGTGATTACAGTTTGATCATGATGCCGATGGAGGCGTTTATTAAACAAGTTTTCACCTTGAAAAATCGCGCCGAATTAAGCAAGGGAATAAAGCCGGAGCTGCTTAAAAAACTACTCCTCGGCAAAATCGAACGGGGCATGACAAAAGATCAAGTACTTCTGGCGTGTGGTGTGCCGTCGGCATGCCGGACTCCTTCCGTACTGAACAGTACATGGATTTACTGGTTAACTCCCGATACGGTTTACCGGGTTGTTTTCCGGCGCGATAAAGTCAACACGATTATAAATATAAATGATAAACTTTAATTAACAGAGCTTATAAATGCAGAAAAAAAAAACAATATTAGTTACCGGCGGCGGCGGTTTTATCGGCTCGCATTTGTGTGAACGTTTACTTTCCGACGGGCACGATGTAGTTTGTCTGGACAATTTCTACACCGGTTCCAAGAATAATATCCGGCATTTGCTGGATTCCCCGAGTTTTGAATTAATCAGGCATGATATAACTTTGCCAATATATATTGAAGTGGACGCTATTTACAATTTAGCTTGTCCGGCTTCCCCGGTGCATTACCAGAACAACCCGATTCACACGACCAAAACTTGTGTTACCGGTGCCATTAATATGCTCGGTATCGCTAAACGTTTGAATATTCCTATTCTACAGGCGAGTACTTCGGAGGTTTACGGCAACCCGCTCGAACATCCGCAGACGGAGGAATATTGGGGCAACGTCAATTGCATAGGTGTCCGCAGTTGCTACGACGAGGGGAAGCGTTGTGCGGAGACATTGTTTTTTGATTACCGTCGTCAATTGAATGTTGCGGTTAAAGTTGTCCGTATATTCAATACCTACGGGCCGCGCATGCTGCCTTATGACGGACGTGTGGTCAGTAATTTTATTGTTCAGGCGCTGCAGGACAAGAATATAACTATTTACGGCAGCGGCAGTCAAACCAGAAGTTTTTGTTATGTCGCGGATCTGGTCGGGGCACTGGTGGCGATGATGGAAACCCCTGAAGCTGTTACCGGTCCGATAAATCTCGGTAATCCAGGTGAGTTTACCATGGTGGAATTAGCTGACCTGGTCATTGAACTGACCGGTTCAAAGTCAAAAAAGGTTTTCAAAGAATTACCTCAGGACGATCCTACTCAGCGTAAACCGGATATTTCAAAAGCCAAAAAAGTTCTCAAATGGGAGCCTGAAGTGCAGTTGCGTGAGGGGTTGGCTAAAACCATCGAATATTTTGCCTCTATTATTTAAATTATAGTTTATTGAGCCGCTCCGCTGGAGCTGGATGAATATTGAACATATATAACCACGGGTTGGCACCCGTGGCTACGATAGAATCATCCCTCCGGGATTTATAATTCAAATTCAGGTAATATAAAATGAGAAACCAAGCTCCACAGGTGTTAAAACTGTGGAATAATCAAGCTCCGCAGGAGCGATTTAACCGTAGCCACGGGTGTTAACCCGTGGAACAACGATGTGCGAACAACATATCAAGCTCCGCAGGAGCGATTTAACCGTAGCCACGGGTGTTAACCCGTGGAACA
>CAZEXM010000001.1:0-26787 GCA_964515915.1 uncultured Victivallaceae bacterium | reverse complement strand
ACGATGTGCGAACAACATATCAAGCTCCGCAGGAGCGGCTCACAAAGAAAGGTAAATATGGGACATACATACACATCTTTACATTATCATATCGTATTTTCGACTAAACAACGCTTAGAAATAATGTCCCCTGAATTAAAAGATTCTTTATCTGCATATATTGCAAAAACAATAAATAATGAATTTGGTTTTACACGAAAAATAAATGGTACTGATAATCATATTCATATTTGCGCTGATTTAAAATCAAGATTTGCGCTCGCAAATATATTGAGAACAATTAAGGCGAATTCATCTAAATGGATAAAGAATAATTTTCAATTAAAAGGTGATTTTGCGTGGCAGGAAGGATATGGAGCATTTACGGTAAGTAAATCATCTGTTCCGGATGTAATAAAATATATTATAGCACAAGAAGAGCATCATAAGAAAATGACATTTCAGGAAGAGTTTATCAAATTATTGGAAAAGCATGGGGTTGAATACGATAAAAGGTATATTTGGGATTAGTTTATTGAGCCGCTCCTGCGGAGCTCGAATGTGTGGTGGATGTTTAACCACGGGTTTACACCCGTGGCTACTATTGAATCATCCCTTCGGGATTTTTAAATAATATAAAATGAGAAATCAAGCTCCACAGGTGTTAAAACCGTGGAATGATTAAGCTCCGCAGGAGCGGTTCAACCGTAGCCCCGGGTGCAAACCCGTGGAACGATGTGCGAACAAAATATTAAGCTCCGCAGGAGCGGTTCAACCGTAGCCCCGGGTGTAAACCCGTGGAACTCCGCAGGAGCGGTTCAACCGTAGCCCCGGGTGTAAACCCGTGGAACTCCGCAGGAGCGATTTAACCGTAGCCCCCCGGGTGCAAACCCGTGGAACGATGTGCGAACAAGATATAAGCTCCGCAGGAGCGGCATACAAAAAAGACAAGCATGAAACAAAGCGGGTTTACAGGTATTGAATTAGCAGAATGCACTATGGGGCAATGGAATAGCATTCCATTGGGATTTGAGTTGGACCGGGTGCTCACCGATACGCGTGCTGATTGTTCAGGCGCCTTGTTCCTGGCCCTGCGCGGAGAAAACTTTGACGCCCATGATTTTCTTGCCGCGGCGCTTGCCGCGGGAGCGGCGGCCCTGTGCGTCGAAAAAACTTTTGCCGGCTGGCTCAAGGCTGGCTGGAATATTCCGGTTTTATTGGTTGATGACACTTTGTCGGCGTATCAGGCGATTGCGAACTTTCACAAAAAACGCTTTGAAAATTTGCGTTCGGTGGCGATTACCGGGAGCATGGGAAAAACCAGCTGCAAAGAAATTATTCGTTCCATCCTGATCGCGGCAGTTGGTGAAGACGCGGTTTACGCGACTGAAAACAATACTAATAATCAAGTCGGAGTGCCGCGGAATTTACTCAAGGTGAATCATAAACACCGTTTTTGTGTTCTGGAAATGGGGTCGAATCATTTTGGCGAGATGGAACCCTTAAGCCGGACGCTTGAGCCGGATGTGGCCTTGATAAACTCAATTGCCCCATGTCATTTGGAAGCATTTGGCGGCCTGCGCGGCGTGGCGCGGGAAAAATGCAAAATATTTACCGGGCTGAAGCCGGACGGAATCGCGGTTATTCCGGCGGATTGTCCCGAAATTGATTATTTATTGACGCAGACAGAAAAATTCAAAACTGTACGTTTCGGCAGGGAGGTCAAAGTTATTTACCATGGCGGCAATTTACACGGCAGCAGGATTGAACTGCTGTTTAATGATTTACCCGGACGAATAAAGCTTGACTGGCCTTTGAGCGGAGCGCATCAAGCCGCTAATGCGGCGGCGGCGGCAACGGTTGCTTTGAGCCTGGGGATTGACGCGGAGACGATTGCCTGTGGTTTGCGGAACTGCGTTTTGCCCGGAATGCGGATGAAAGTCGCCCGCGTAAATGATATTGACTGGATAAATGACGCCTACAATGCCAGCCCGGAAAGCGTTGCGGCGGCTTTGCGCTGGCTGCAGGAATTTGTCGATGCTGAGAATTTGGTATTGGTGCTTGGAGATATGCTGGAACTCGGGGAAGCTGCAGGCAGCCGGCATCAAAAAGTTTTGCGCCGGGCTTTTGACTTATTCCCGGATGCGGTTTTTATCCTGGTAGGCAGTGAGTTTGAACAGGCGGGGCGGGAGCTTGAGCTTCCACGCAGGACTCGTTTTTGCGAAAATTCAGACGAGGCGAAAGAGCTTTTAAATCCCTTGCTGAGAACCGGGCAAACTGTATTTTTGAAAGGTTCGAGAGGAATTAAGTTGGAAAAGGTATGGCCTTATGAAAACAGTTAGTGACTATGTAACACATTTGACTTCATTGATTTACGGCAAAATAATTATAAATGATGTGCCGGTCGGCCAGGTGACATGTGATTCGCGGCGGGTCAAACCGGGAACGCTTTTCTGCGCGATAGCCGGAAGCACTGGTAATGGACATGATTATATAGAATCAGCTATCGCAAAAGGGGCGGCGGGGATTGTTTACGGTCAGGATTTGAAAGAATATGCTCCCGGGGTTTCTTATTTAAAAGTGAAGCGGCAATACTTGGCTTACGCTATGGCTTGCGAATTGTTTTTTGGCTGTCCCGCGAAAAAATTCAGGCTGCATGGAATAACCGGGACTAACGGCAAAACCACTACTGCTTTTTTACTGGAACATATTTTAACGGAAAGCAATTTGAAGACCGCTTTGATTACTACTGTCGAATGCCGTAACGGCAAAGAAGTCGCGCCTTCCGTTCATACTACGCCTGATGCCTGGAAACTGCAAAGCTTATTCCGGCGGATTGCGGATAATAATTGTCATGACGCGGTGATGGAAGTGTCAAGTCATGGATTGGATCAATTCCGGCCGGGCAGCGCGAAATTTCAAAGTGCTGTTTTTACCAATTTGACCGGTGAACATTTGGATTACCATGAGAATATGGAAAAGTATTTTGCCGCCAAAAAACGTTTATTCACCCATTATCCCGCAGAAAATGGAAGCGCGGTAATTAATATTGATGATGAATACGGTAAAAGGCTTGCCCATGAGTTAAAACACAAAAAAATTATTGGTTACGGGCAGAGTGAAGACGCGGCCTGCCGGATTGTTAATTTAGTTACGCAGAGTTCCGGCACTAGTTTTGAATTGGAGTTTGCAGGAGATACTTTTAAAGTAACTTCTCCATTAATCGGCGAATATAATGCTTATAATGCCTGTGCGGCGTTTAGCGCGGCGGTGGCTTCGGGAATTGACGGACAAGCGGCCGCCGCAGCTTTGAGCGGTAAAATACAAATTCCCGGCAGGCTTGAACGTTTTTGTGACGCGCGCGGCGTCAGTTATTTTGTTGATTACGCGCACACCGATGATGCTTTGCGCAATGTCCTGAAAAATTTGCGGATTATAGCCCGGAAACGAATTATTACAGTTTTCGGCTGCGGCGGAAACCGCGACCGCGGTAAACGTCCGCGCATGGCCCGGGCCGCTGCCGAATATTCCGACCTGCTCATAATCACCAGCGATAATCCGCGAAAAGAAAATCCGCTGGATATTATCGGTGAAGTGAAAGCAGGAGTGCCGGACAATACTGAATTTTTAATTGAGGCTGATCGTGAAAAAGCAATAAAATCAGCCTCAAAGTTGGCGGGAAAAGATGATATTGTTCTGGTCGCGGGCAAAGGACATGAAACTTATCAGGATATCAACGGACAACTTTTTGATTTTGATGATCGGGAAATAATAACCGGCATCTGTGCAACTGCCACTCAATAAGAAAAGGATATAGTCCAGATGACATCTGGTCGGTGATCCAATTGGTATTTTTAGTAATTGAGGCTATTGTTTTTTCAGCTTGTTTGATAATTTTAAAAGTGTATAATGTAGCACATGCGTCCCGCTTGTGAATATTCTCAAGCGGGACGCATGAGCTGCATTGGTTGAAAAGACACTTTTCAGGATGAAATTTTTCGCGCAAAACAGGGAAAAAGGAAAGAATGTATAAAATTTTTGTCAGCGCAACAGCTTATGATTCCGGCAAATCAGGAATTTCAGTGTATATAAATAATGTTGTAAGGGAATTAGGTAAAGATAATCAATTGGAAGTTCTGGCTTTTCGCGATGACATTGAGTTAATGCCGGAATCTGATAATATCAAATACCTGGAAGCCGCGTCATTTTTACGCAAACCGCTGATTAATATGCTGTGGCATTTATTTATTCTGCCATGGACTTTGAGCTGGAAAAGATATGATTTTATCCTTTTGCCTGCCGGTAATCGGCGGCTTTTGCGCTTTTGCCGGAAATTCACGATTGCGGTGGTGCATGATTTGTCGCAGTACCATGTTGAGCAGAAATATGATTTTTTAAGGATGTTTTACTGCAAAAAAGTATTGCCGTTTTATCTTAAGCGCGTGAATCGCGTTGTCGCGGTAAGCGGCAGTACCGCGGCGGACCTGGAGCGTTTCTGGAAAATCCCCGCTTCCCGGATAAGTATTGACTACAATGGTTTTGATGGCCGGAATTTTAATTCAAAGCCGGTCGGCGGCAAAGCGATTTTAGCAAAATTCAAGCTGAAAAAGAAGTACATTTTTTATGTTTCCAGAATCGAGCATCCCGGTAAAAACCATTTGAATCTGATCAAGGCATACGAAGCTCTGCCGGAAAAATTGAAAAGTGAATACGATCTGGTGTTGGCGGGCAGTTTCTGGCCGGGGTCGGAAGCGGTGAAAGATTATGCTGAAAAATCCGGCGCGGCGGAAAATATTAAATTTATCGGTTTTGTCAAACCCGAAGAACTGGCCTCTTTATATCATAGCGCTTCCCTGTATGTTTTCCCGTCATTGTTTGAAGGATTCGGCTTGTCGCTGCTTGAAGCAATGGCTTGCGGCGTCGCCGTGGCTTGTTCAAAAACATCTTCGCTTGGCGAAATTGCCGCTGATGCCGCGATACAATTTGATCCGGCCCGGGTTGATGAAATCACTTCAGCCATGCGGGATATCCTGGAAAAACCATCTCTGCGGGAGAAGCTGGTTAAACGGGGTTTTGAGCGCCTGAAAATATTCGACTGGGGAAAGCACGCGGCCGAATTGATAAAACTGTATGAAAATGGCGGCAATGCAGTGGCGCGGAATGGAGTATTTGATTTTTTCGGGCGGATTATGGCTTGCCTGTTTGCCCTGGCGGTATGCGTGGTGATTGCCTTTCCGGTTTTCTGCCGGGCGCTGTGCCGACGGATATTCACCGGGAAAAATATATTTTCCAGCGAAAAAATATACGGCAAAAACGAGTGTGTTTTAACTGTACGCCGTTTCAATTTTAATAATATTGTTTTGCGCAACGCTTCTTTATTTTATTATATTCTGACCTTTGATCTGCGTTTGGCCGGGGTAAGTATCAGGACATATCCCGAAGCAAACCGGCAGCCGGGGGACGGTGATTTATTTATGGATTGTCCGGGGATTTTCAGTCTCTGGTTTTTGCGCAGGAGTCGTGGAATAGCTTATCAGGGACGTCTGGATACGGAGTTGGAATATGTTCGCGGGCGCAGTTTCCGGGGCGATATAATGATTATTTTACGCAGTTTCCCGGCACTTGTTTTTTACAATGGAAACCTGGAATTTCCATCCAGGATCAATTTACTGGATGTTGAATTCGATAATATAAGTATGAAGCAGGCGATTGATGCTTTCGCCAAAGATATTGCCGCGGCTGAACAGAAAAAGGTGTATTTCGTTAACTCGGACTGTTTTAATAAAACCGTTAATGACAAGAATTATCTTGAATTATTGCGTAAAGGGGACTATATTCTACCTGATGGAATAGGTGTGCTGTTAGCATGTAAAATGCTTAAACTTGGCCTGAAAGAGAATGTGAACGGAACTGATCTGCTGCCGTTTTTGTGTGAAATGGCGCTTAGTAATGATTATTCCGTTTTTTTGTTCGGCGCCAGGCCCGGTGTCGCGGCTTTGACGCGTCAGAAGTTGAAAGAAGTTTATCCGTCATTGCGAATTCTTGGCGAAAGAGATGGATATTTCAGCGATGCAATGGCTGAAAAAGAACTGATAAACAAACTTAATGTACTTAAACCGGATATTTTACTGGTGGCTCTCGGCGTTCCGGCTCAGGAAAAATGGATTGCCGGGCATTGTGATGAATTAGCATGTCGTCTCATGCTCGGGGTGGGTGGCTTGTTTGATTTTTATTCAGGCAATATAAAGCGTGCCCCGCGCTGGCTGCGGGAGATTGGTTTGGAATGGCTTTTCCGGGCGGCTATGGAACCGGTGAAAAAATTTAAACGTTACGCGCTTGGGAACTATTTATTTTTATGGCGCGTGTTCCGCTGGAAACGAAAGACAGGAAGATGATATATGAGTAGAGCAGAAAAGCAGATTATAGCGACTCAAAAAAGAATTCTACGGGCTGAATTAGTCGATTTATTGATAGAGCGTGGAAAACCTGGTGTAAGCAGACATATTCGTATGAAGTTGCGTTTTTGGCGCTTGACGGTAACACTGGCCTATTTTCTTAAACGCCTTTTCGATTTTGTGGGCACCTGGGTGCTGCTGATACTGCTGTCGCCAATATTTATTATCACTGCCGTTTTAATAAAACTCGGTTCTGCCGGGCCGGTTATTTTTACTCAAATCAGAGTGGGCAAGGATGGACGGCATTTCAAATTCTACAAATTTCGTTCTATGCGGATTGACGCGGAAGCTCTTAAGACAGAGTTGGAAAAACACAATGAATCCGGGGACGGAGTTATTTTCAAGATAAAAAAAGATCCCCGCATAACTTTTATCGGGCGTATTATACGCAAATTCAGTATTGATGAACTGCCGCAGTTATTTAATGTCCTGACCAGTGATATGAGCCTGGTCGGGCCGCGTCCGCCCTTGCCGTCTGAAGTTGCGAATTATACGCTTGACGAACGGAAGCGTTTGCATATCAAGCCGGGAATAACCTGCATCTGGCAGATATCCGGACGCAGTAATATTCCTTTTAAAGAACAAGTTGAGCTTGACAAGCAGTACATTGGCAGCCGCAGCCTCTGGAAGGATATAATTATTCTGCTGAAAACTATCCCCGCTGTAATTATCGGGCGCGGCGCGTATTAAGTAAGGAGTTAAAACTTAATGAAATGTCTTATTTACTGCCATGAACATGGAACCGAATGGGTTCGTCAGTATTTTTCCGACGCGGAACCATATATGCTGCGTATCGGCAATAAACCATTGCTCGAATTTTTTGTCGAATTTTGTATTCTGAACGGAATAAAAGATATACACATAATGCAGAAAAATATTTCGTACGAAATCGAAAAATATTTTGCGGATGGTTCCAAGTGGGACGCGAAGCTGAACTATTCGACGCTTGACGGAGAAGACAATCTTAAGGAGGTGCTGCGCTCTAATAAAAAGTTGTTCAGCGATGACGGATTATTGGTTTTTAACGGCTTTTTTTTCCTGCAGTACAAAAAAAACCACTTATCAAAGAGTTTTTTGGCGCAGGGTGATTCGTGGCAGAACCTCAGCGATTCAGGGCAGGGCTTGTTGTTTTTGAACCGTCCCGGCTCTTATAAGCAGGGGAAAAGTTTAAAATACTTTGATGGCAAGCATTTTTTACAGGCGAAAGACTTTGACGGCATCAAGGCCTATTTTGATCTGAATATGGAGATGGTTTCGGGTGCGGCGAGAGATTACACAATGCCCAGCTACAACAATGAAAGAGGGGTTTTTATCGGGCAGAATGTCGAAATTATGTATGATTGCGAGATTACCAAGCCAATTATTCTTGGTGATAATATTCAACTGAAAAAGCGTTCCCGGATTGGCCCTGCCGCTATAATCGGCAGTAATTCATTGATCGACAGTAAAACCGTGGTTTGTAATTCAGTGATTTATCGTAATTCGTATATCGGGACCAAGCTGGAGATAGATAATAAAATTATTTATAAACGCCGCCTGATAGATCCTGAGTCCGGCGCGATGATTGATATTGTCGATGATTTTCTGCTTGCGGAAGTCAATAGTGATCTGATTTTGTCTTTTGTGACCTGGGTAATGGAAGTGATTTTAGCCAGTCTTTTGTTCTGTGTTCAATTACCGTTTTATCTCTTGCTGCGCCCCTGGGTCAAGGGGTATTATGAGAAGGCGGCAGTATGGAAAGACAAAAGCGGCATGCGCACAATACTGTTAAAAAGATTTATTTGCAAAAAGGAAAACAATGCAAACAAGCTGTTTGTCAAGTTAAGTTTAAATAAATTTCATCTGCTTCCCTTGTGCCTGGTGAGAAAATTGCGGCTGGTTGGTTGTACGCTCCGGCCGGCGACAAAAGAATCTTTACATAGTATTCGGGAGTTATCGAATTATTATCCGGCGATTTTTTCATTCAGCGATATGTGCGGCGATGAGTACAACACGGAAAAGTGTCAGGTGGACGAGCTTTTTTATACAAAACACGCCACTTTACGTTTCAATGCGGCTATTTTTTTTAAGAGCTTGATTTTTAATTTTTTTGGATGGATTCATGTTAAAAGAGACTAATATAATTCTGGTTTGCGGAGGTTCGTGTTCCGGTAAAACAACCTTGGCGGCGGGTTTGGCGGACGCTATGGGTGAATTCGGCTCGGCCGAAATTATTTCAATGGATAATTATTACTTTGATTTAAGCGCCTGGGACCCGTTGGAAGCGGATAACAGGAATTTCGACAGTCCTGACGCGCTTAATTGCGAGCTGTTATTTCAGCATTTGCTGGATTTGCAGGCGGGACGCAAGGTAACCAAGCGGCGTTACGATTTTAAAAGCCACCGCGTTACGGAATTGGATGATTATATAAACCGGGCTGATTTTATTATTCTTGAGGGAATTTTTGCTTTGTATTTTGAAAAGCTGCGCAATTTGGCGGCAGTTGGGATTTTCGTCTACGCTGATGCTGACATCAGATTGGCGCGGCGGGTTGAGCGGGACGTTTCGCATCGTCGTTTGTCGCTTGAGATGGTTATCCGTCAATATTTGAAGGATGTCCGCCCCATGCACGCAAAATATATTGAAGCATACAGCAAATACGCGGATTTGCTGCTGGACAGTAATTTTACGACAGCCGTCGCGAACCAACGAAAAGCGGTGAAATTTTTACGGGAGCACCTTGTTGAAGCATGAAAAAGAGCAAATACACATTAACTGGTGATGCCGCGTTTGACGAAATGCTGGATAAGCACCTCGGCGCTATATCGGAAGCGCTGGAAAAAACGGCTGTCAGTGAGGATATCGCCGCGGTTCTGCTGGGCGGCGGTTACGGCCGCGGGGAGGGGGGAGTCTTTGAAACTTCCGACGGCCGGAAGACGCTTTATAATGATCTGGATTTTTTCGTCATCGCGAAAAACCTCAGCCGTTCCCGGCTGAAAAAGATAGACCGCGCTTTAGCGTCTCTGGGGAAATCATTCAGCCGGACAATCGGCATTGATGTTGACTTCGGGCCTGCTAAAACCCTGAAACAGCTCGCGAAAATGCCGTTTACCATGATGTGGCAGGAATTGCGTGAAGGGCACCAGCTTATTTATGGTTCCGAAGATGTTTTAAATTCTTTGCCGGACTATGACCTGCACGATTTACCGCGCGCGGAAGGGCTCCGGCTTCTTTTAAACAGAGGAACCGGCTTATTGTTGACGAAGCAGGCATTTGCGCGGGAAAATATCACGGCTGCGGATCGTGATTTTATCGGACGTAATTTGTACAAAGCCGTTTTGGCTTGCGGAGATGTTTTTCTGCTTTTGCAGAAACAGTATTGTTCGTCAGTAAACAAAAGGCTTTGTTTAGTGGAGCGGCTTGGCAAAAAGAAGCTTGACGCGGAAGATATGGAGCTGTATCGCCTGGCGGTGCGGTTCAAATTGTCCCCGCAAATTTATTCAACACAGGAATTACTTGAGCTGCAAAGAGTTGTGATGATATTATTTGAAAAAACCTGTTTGTATTTTTTCAGTGTTTGTTACAATCTGGCGATTAATAACCTGCAGGAATTGAAACATGCTTTTAAAGGCAAAGATCCTTTTGCGCAAACTGTTGGAAACAAGGAGATTATGAAAAATTTCATCCTGAATGTTGTTTATACGGGGCGGCTTGATTATCGTTTTTTGTTTTCGACAGGCAATCCCCGCTTAAAGCTTTTAGCGGTTTTACTTCGTTTATTGTTTGAATATCCCTACTGTAGAGCTTATGTTAATTTCATAAGATATTGGAATAGAATCAATTAATTATTTGCAGGAAGACAATTATCAGATGCAGGATGAATATAACAATACGGAAACTGAAGAGCAGTCGGTCCTGGGTGGAATTGATCTCGGCGTTTTTAAATATGACGTCCGGGTTTTTCTGATTTCGCTGCGCCGGCGCCTGCCGTTTTTGCTGTTGATTCCGCTCATCATTTCCGCGATAACCGTTGGCTATGTATATTCCATGCCTAAAAGCTGGAAAGCTACCTGCATATTGTTCAAATCAACGCCGCAGGTGGTTAAAGAAGACGGATTGTCTACTATGCGCCGGCCCCTTTCAGTTGATGTCATCAAGGAAATGATCCGTACAAAACGAAATATGCGGAAGGTTATCAGCAATTTAAAATTGTCCATGTCGCTGCAGTCATTATATAACTCCACTAATATAACTGTAGGTGACGACAATAAAAACATGATTAATATTAACGCGCTCTCGGTATCCGCCAGGCAGGCCGCTGATATTGCGAACGAACTGAGCAAAGTGTTTTTAAAAACCTATGAAAAAATAAGGAACCGCACTGTCCAGAAGCGCTATGATTATTTCGATCATCAAAAAATCATAGTTTTGGATAAGATTGCCAAACTGGAAAGCGTGAAAAAAGCATATCTGGCCAGATATAAAATAAGTGCCGCTGCTTTAGAGGGCTCCGAGAACTTTAACCGGCTTTCAGAATTGGAGGACAAAGTTGTTCTCGCGGTGCAGAAGCAGCATGCCCTGAAGATACAGATTGGAGAATATACTGAACAGATAAAAAGACTGGATCCTGAAATCAGACTTTCATATGAGGTCACAGCGGTCGATGATACCGCTCTCGTTATGAAAAGGAACGAGCTGGCCGTTTTGCGGCAGCGTTACACGGATCTCAATCCCAAAGTGAAAAAGATTATCGCGGAAATAAACGCTCTGGCAAAAAAGATAGCATCAGATAAAAAAGTGAAACGTCCCGCCAGAAAAATTACTTATGGTATAAATTGGGAAATCACACATCTGAAAGATAAAATTTTTGCGGCTAAAACTGAATTGAAAAGCCTGGCGTTTGCGCTGGAAAAATACGCCGTTGAAAAACCCAAACTCCAGGCAAAATTAGCTAAACTCAACAAAACCGCTAATGAATACAAAGAAATAAAACGTAAAATAGCTTTGGACCGGGACATGTTGAGAAAAATAGATAAGGGGGTTACCGAGATGAGTTTGGCTTTGAGCTCCAACGCCAGCGATCTGAGAATATTTGAAAAAGCTGAACCTCCTGTTTACCCGGCTATTGACAAACGGAGAAAGAAGCTTGTTATAGGGGTTGTGCTGGGAATAGTGTTGGCCGCTATTTGCGCCGTTATCCTCGAAATAGTGGATTTAACGGTAAAATCAAAATTTGATGTGGAAAAGGTTCTGCACGTAAAAGCCCTGGGCAATTTGCCAAAAATCAATGAGGTCAGGTTAAAAAAATTCTATTCCGCTACTCAGCTTATTTTTACTAGAATATTCAAAGCTGATATTGACAGTAAACAAAAAAATGTGTTGATTACTTTTGGCGATGTGGAAGGGAAAACCGGGAAAACCTTTTTTATAAAAAAATGTATTGATGTTTTTGGCCCGATGGATAAGAAAATCTTATATATTTCGAGTTGTAATGAATTAGCTTCAGGACTTTTAAAATACAAAATTAATGATTTTATCTATAATGATCAGAAAGTAGATACGAAATTAGCGAAAGAGAATAACGATCATCTGTATTTTTTGTTGGACAATTACAGCTATATCGTGCCGGTAGACACTATTCAAATTGAGAAATTTATTGAAAAATTCAATGAATACGACTTTATTTTTTGGGAATTGTTCGATTTTAAGAAAAATGAACCGCTGTTCACGACAATTTGCTCGGTCGCTCAAACGACGGTGATTATGACGAAATTTAAAAAATCAAAAAAAATAGCTTTACTAAAATGCATTAAGCACCTTAAAGAACACAACGTAAAAAATATCGGCGCCATTGTAAACAGTGTTGAAAAGAAATATTTCGCCAACGGTGTTTAAACAGCGACATTACAGGAGATATTATATGAAGACTGCCAGCTTCCTGATATGCATTATATTTATTAGTGGTACTTTGTTTATTAGCGGATGTAATACTACGATACCGCAGGTACCTTTGAAAATAGCTCAGGAACAGGAGCTTGAAGAGGTGCGGATTGATATAAAAAGCCCTGAAGAAATAAAAAATGAATTAATCGCGCTGCAAGGTGTAAAGCAGCCGCCGTATCGGATTGCCGGCGGGGATGTTTTTAATTTTTCAGTTTACGATAACCCTGAATTGTTAAGCAAGGGGATGACGGTAACGCCGGACGGATATATCAGCATAGCTCTGGTGGGGCCGATAAAAATCGGCGGTTATACTATACTGGAAGCGACGAAGCTGGTTGAAAAAAAACTGAGAAAATATATTCGTAATCCCAAGATCGCTCTTGCCCCGATACGCATCCAGAGTGCGACTTTTACTATTCTGGGTAAAGTCCGGACGCCCAATCGTTATGTGCTTCAAAATAATGCTCGTGTGACTGATGCGATAGCTTTGGCCGGCGGCTTGTCGATGGGGATATTTGACGGGGACTCTGTTGAAATCGCCAATTTAACGGATGCTTATTTAATCCGGAAAGGCAGAATTCTGCCGATTGACTTCACAAAAGCATTATACGAAGGGAATATGCTTAATAATGTTCCCCTGGTGAACGGTGATTATATTTATATTCCATCCAACCAGACTTCATCAATATATGTACTCGGGGCGGTTAACAAGCCGGCGAGTATTGGCTACAAAGATGATTTGACTCTCATGAAGGCATTGACCTTTGCCCGCGGTATGACTATTGAACATTCAGAAGAGGTCTTAATCATCCGTGGAAGCCTGGTGAACCCGAAAGTGTACAAAGTCAATATTGATGATATCCGGGAAGGTGTGGGATTCGATTTCGCATTACGTCCCAACGATATTGTTTTCGTACCCAAAGGCGGCTTGTCCAAGTACAACGATATTGTCCGGAAACTCGTTCCGACTGCGGCATTTCTTAACTTGATATCCGGTCCTTTTGGCGGCGCTAATGTTGCTATTAGCGGGAATAGTGGTCAATAATTAGTTTCACAGGAATCAGTTTATTGAGTGAATATAAATATATAATTTTTTTCCTTGTGCTTCTTATTGGTGTTCCGTGCGGGATTATTCTAGTTTGCCGCAGTAGATTATGGGAGAGAATTATTCTTTTCCTGATGATGTTTTTCACTTGCAGTCTGGTGGGAACAATTAATTTTGCTTCAGTACCGGACTATCGCGGAACTTCACGTGGTTTTGAGATTGGCTTAGTTGATATGGCAACCCTGGTGATTTTCGGCTTCATAGTACTGCAGCCCAAATTTAAATTGAAACTGTTTCCGCCGGGCACTTTTTTGTTTTTCATTTATCTGGTCTTCAGCATGATTTCGATGATGAACGCTGCTAACGTATTATATTCCTGGTTTGAAGTATGGAAAATGCTCAGAATGTATTTCTATTTTTGGGTGTTGTATAATTATTTTATTGATTTCGACCGTATCCAGCAGGTAATTAAAATGCTGCCTCTGCTGATTATATATATATTTGTAATAGTGATTTATCAAAAGAAAATGGGAGCTTATCAACCCGGCGGGCCTTTTCCCCATCAAAATACTTTGTCCATGTATGTTATGGTACCGGGTGGAATCTTTTTAGCCTCTCTCTTTGAAATCAGGATGAAACAACTCCGAACGCTTTACATACTGGGACTGTTCGGGGCTTGCAGCCTGCTCGAATATCTGTCGCTTTCGCGTGCGGGAGTATTGTGTTATGGCGGATGCTGCAGTATTATTATATTCGTTTCCTTTCTGGTCAAATTCAAAATCAGAAAAGTACTTATATTCATGCTGATAGGTTTTGTTGGACTCAGCGGGCTGATTTACTATGCAAACGCAATGTACGAGCGTTACATGTACGCACCTGAAACTTCATTGGAATCCCGGGAAAACCTGGCTATATCCGCTGAAAATATGGCAAACGACAAGATTTTCGGTATTGGCCTGAACAATTTTGGAATTAAAGTAAATGCGGACTATCCGTACAGTAAGCATTATATGCCGGAGGGTTTTAAGGAAGGCTTGGTGGAAAGTATTTATTTAATGATTGCCGCGGAAACCGGCTGGTTCAATATGCTGCTGTTTATGTGTTTGCTGATGTATTTTTATTTTGTTAATTTACGCAATATTTTTCGCTATCAGAATAATAGAATGATATACCTGCCGATTGCTCTTGCCGGCGGCCTGGCGGCGATTTATTTGCAATCCTGTTTGGAGTGGGTGCTTAAGCAATCTTCTAATTTCTATCAGTTGATGTTCTTTTTCGCGATTATTATGGCTATGGCCAAAATCCATATGCAAAACGTAAAGCGCACACAAATAAAGGAGGCAAAGGCAAAAATTGCTGCGGCTGAGTTATGATCTTTAACTCATTAACGGAATTCTGAAATGCTGAAAATCCATGTTTGGATTGGGCATTGTGGTCATTTTTATAGAAGATAGCTTTTAATTTCAGTTTGTTTTGCTATATTATATGCAATAGGGGGTCGCAAAAGTGATAAAGATAGGTATTTTTACAACTGATTTTAACATTCGTCAAACCGCATTGTGGCGCATGGTAAATGCAGAAAAAGAGTACAATGTGAAAATATACATTTTCACCTACGACGCCAAACCCGCCGCCGCAAAAATAGAATTATACACGGAGCTGTTTTCCGGCATTGAATTTGAAATTATTCCATCCAGGCAAGGCAAAATTCGACTTCCGCAAAAGTTTTTTGCGAAGGAAAAATTAAATGTTGCCGTGCTTTATGATTATTGGTATCGTTTTGAGAGGCAGGTTGTAAAACAGGCCGCCAAATACAATTGCAAAGTAATTTTGCATACAATGATTGAACGTATAATAGATTTGCAGAAAAAGTCTGAATCATTTTTTATGAATCTGTATTTGCGCTGGTGCTTTAATAATATTGACGCTTTTTGTTTGTTGGGCTATACGGCCAAATGGCGTTTGAGCGATTTGGGAGTAGCGCCCGAAAAAATATTTCTTTCTCCGAACGTGATAGATGAATTACATATTTCGGCACAAAAAACATTATATGAGCGCGATCAAATCCGCGAAGAGCTTGACATTGACAAAGCGGATGTCGTCTTTTTATTCTACCATGACTGGATGAATGACAAACAAGCGACATCACTGATGAACGCAATGTGTCTTTTAAAGGATTATCCTCAGATTGCATTAATTTTTATTGGAGAGGAAACCAAGAAACAAAAAATATATGATTTACTGCATGACGATTTCAAGGGACGTTTAATTGTCGCGGGAAAATGCAACCATGAAAAAAGCGGTTATTATTTTTGCGCGGCTGATGTATTTGTAATGTCAACGTCCAAATATTACTGGGGCGACATGGGGAATTTAGCGATGCAGTGGGGGCTGCCGACTATCATCAATAATGCCTGTGAGTGCAGCGGTGAATTTGTGATTGATGGATACACCGGTTATTCGTTTTATGATAATGATGACGACTCATTAGTGCGTTATATGAGGAAATTCATCACCAACCCGGGATTAGTTAACCGGATGCGGATTGCGACCGGCAACCAGATACAGAATTATACGGCGCAAACCAGTACGGAAGGTTTTTTTGATGCCGTAGACTTTATTCTTAACAAATATTAAGAGCTTAAGTATTTGAAGTTGAATGGCTCCAGGCTTATTTTACTTGAATGGATTATTTTATCATTTCGCAATGCACGCAGTTTGCGTGGAATTAAATGATGATTTATTGACAACTTTACAGTTTGCTCACTGACATTGAATAAGGCTAAAACAATTTCAGCTTGCTCAGTGCCGCGGATAATGGCAAAAACCTCGGGGCGGAGTTTGAGAATTTCAAAGCCGGATTTCGGGTGAAAAGCTTTATTACTTTTGCGGATATTCAACAATTCCCGATAGCTCCGGTAAATTAACTGCCGGCGGGAACCGGGGGTATTTAATTCTTCGCGCAAAATACCGGCGGGAATTTTTTCCCGGTTGAGAGTACGGTTTTCGCTGTTTTCCGGTAGGCCTCTGGTCCAGTTCTCGGAACCGAACAGGCTGTGGAAGTAAATTCCAGGTATGCCGGGCATGGCCAGCATGATCGCTTGCGATAACATGAATTTACGGACCGATAAGTCCAAATCTTCGCCCGGCTCGCGCAGCAGACTGTAATAGTTTATATTTAATTCATAGGGACTTTGTGAGCCGTCGGGATTGTTTTTGCAGCCGACTTTGCCGCCTTTGCGCCGACTTTCGCCGGCGAGAAAGAATAATTCGCTGTCCGGCACTAAACCGATTAAGGGATGGACGCCGATGCCGTCATGCGAAGCCAGGAAATTCAAAAAAGTACATTCAGGCGGCGGTTCTTCCAGACTGTCCGCCCAGTCGGTCAAAGCGGTCGCGTTTTGGCGCAGGATGGCTTGCGCGGCCAGCGGCGGCAATGGAAATTGATAAACCAGATGCGCTTCGTCCTGATTGCCGAAATAGGAGATGTTTTCCCGGTGCGGAACGTTGGTTTCGGTAAGGATGATTGTGCCGGGCATGAGTTTTTCGGCTATTTTGCGAAACAGTTTTACTATCAGGTGCGCCTGCGGCAGATGCAGGCAAGTGCTACCAGACTCCTTCCAGCAGAAAGCGATGGCGTCGAGACGAATAATCCGGGCGCCTTTTTCGATGTAAAGCAGCAGAATATCAATTAATTCCATTAAAAGTTCCGGCGACTTGAAATTCAAGTCAAGCTGGTCTTCGCTGAAAGTCGTCCAGAGGCGGTGAACTTTGCCGCTTGTGTCTGTATAGTTATGGAACAAGGGGAGGGCGCGCGGACGGAAAACTTTGGAACTGTCAAAGTTTTTGTCCGGTTCTATAAACCAGCCGGCATATTTTTTTTTGCCTTTTAAAAATCCTTGAAACCAGCCGCTTTGTCTGGATATGTGATTGAAAACAGTATCGAAAGCCGTCCCGAAATTTTCGCCGATCGCCTCTATATCCTTCCACTCCCCCAATCCGGGATCGACTTTTCGGTAATCAATTACCGAAAAACCGTCATCGGAGGAATAAGGAAAAAACGGGAGAATATGGACTGTGGAAATAATATCTTCAGCATATTCCAGCAGGAATTTATTAAGGGTCTGCAAAGGGTTTGCCGCGGCAGTGCCGCCGGTCATATCGCCGTAAGTTATCAGCATCGCGTCCCGCTGATTAAGTTCAAACGCGGCCTGAAAAAGCTGTTTCCGTTGAAAAACCCTGATTTTATCCCGAAGTTTATTACAGTATACGGCGGCGGTTCCGGAACCGTACAGGGCCGTCAAAATTTCCGCGATTTCCATGCGGCTCACCTCCTGAAGAAAATATTTTCAATCAAAGGTTGTATTTTCCGCGCCATCAGCCGGTGACTGAGTCGGGAATCCAGGATTTGCAGGTTGTGCCGGACTTGAGTATTGCGTTTCAGCGGGTCAGTCAGGATTTCATGTGCTTCGTTGACGACTTCATCAGTTAAAATGCCGTCAGTAATGGACGGCAGGTCGAAACCGTAGCGTTCGATGCAGTGCTGATATACCGGGTAGCGGTTGATTACGGAAGGCAGGCCGCAGCTTATCATTTCCAGCAGGTTGTTGCCGAAACCTTCAATTTCACTGAAATAGGTTCCTATTCCGCCATGCTGCGCGACTATTGACGGTATTTCCGCGAACTTGTAAAATTTCTGGTCCACAATAATATCGCGGTCGGACAAAATGTGCCCCTCGCCGAAAACCAGGACGACCTTTGCTTTCGGGACTTCACCCAGTTTGTCTTTAAAATACTGCCGCAGGAATTTTTTGTATTCGATCTGTTCATCGCCGGAATGTCCGGAGACCAGCAGGACTACGCACTTTTTATTTCTGAACCCGGCTGCCAGTTTAAAGGCGAAATCTATCGCGGTTTCAATTTTTTTGCGCGGCACGATCCGGGTATGCTGGAGCAGAATTACCGCTTCATCAATGCCGCACCCCGTTTTTTCGACCCGTCCGGTCAGGCCGATGTCGTCGAAAAAACTATGGTTATAGTCATCCAGGGGCGGAGCTATATGTTTTGTCGGATTCCGCCAGTCCTGTTCTTTCCAGTTCCACGGGATATCGCAGGTGTTGGGAATTACGCAGGTATGTTTATTGAAATATTCTTTCAAATCCGCTTTTTTATAGCTTTTAAAATAGTCGCGCGCGATTCTGACCTGGTCGCGGTTTATAAAAACAATCCCGTCGTTGCGCAGGCCGGGCAGGTATTTAAGATATTTCCGGATAACTTTATTAGGATTTGCGAACTGGGGGCGTTCAAAGAACGAATCATGCCACCAGACGAGAACCTTAGGCCAGATATAGCCGGCGGCACGGCGTTCTTCCAGATAAAGCCCGAGTCCGGTCGCGGTTATGAAATTATATGGATGCGAAGTATTATGCGCAATCAAAAGATCAATTTGATGGTTTTCTATAAAGTCGCCGATTATTTTTTTCGCCGTCAGCGCGTTTTCCACAATTTCGCCTTCAAGCCAGCAAGGCGCTTCCCGGCAGAAGTATTCAATAATGCGTTTGTGAAGGGGGCTTTTGTGCCAGAAAATATCGTTGGTTTCCGCGTTGAAGCGCGGCGAGGAGTGCGCGGCTAAATAATAGATATTTCCCAGGGGAATATTCATATATTTGACCATAGCCTCAACGGACTGGTCAATAACGATTGAGACACCGTCATTTTTGCCGATGAGCGAATGCAGAATACCGATGTTCAAGTGCGACACATTCATGGGATGAGTTCCTTTATTTGCTCCAGTGAGCTTATGGTGTAATCAGGGATAACACGGCTCAGCTCCGGAGTTTCCTCCCGCAGGCGCAAAGACCGTGCGTCACCGGTAAACAGCGCGGTGCGCATATTCAGTTTTTGCGCCGGATAAATATCTTTAAGCATATCATTGCCGACAAACAATATTTCATGACTTTGGAGATTGTATTTTTCCCTGCAGACGGCCAGCGGCTTTTCAAAAAGCGCGGGATCGGGTTTAGCGAGTTTTTCCCGGTACGAAAAAATGCATAAATCATGGTCAAAGTATTTGACGTTTTCATCGTTGCTGAGCTCATGGTTAAGGAAATAGTTCATGATCACCGGCGTATAAAACTGGGCATTGGAGACAATTCCAATTGGTATTTTCCGCTTCCGCAGCCAGAGGATAATCTCTTTCATGAACGGCATCGGGTAAACCGGGTTGCTCAGTACCTCAAAGTAAATCGCCAGCATTTTCACTTCATCCACCCAGGGTCTGCCGATCAGTTTTTCGTGATATAAATCCTGCAGCAGTATTTCCCAGACCTCACGGATATCAATTTCGGGATTGTCAGTATTATTCCTGTTTCTGTGGTTCTGGAGATTATTTATAGTTTGTTTGTATTTTATTATTATATGTCCGGCAGCTTTATCCGGGTTTGGCGAAATGATTTTTATGCCGCATTTGGAAAATGCTTCCAGAACGCACGAAGCTGAAAGCCGCATTTTGTCGATATCACCGGAACTGGAAATAAGCAGAGTTCCGTATATATCGAAAAGGACGCATTTAATATTGCCGTCGACAGCAGTCCGCGTACTTATATGCGTTGGCAGCGGCAGCAGCTTTTGCTGCGCGTTAAATAAATGTCTGATAGATGTCAAGTAATTCTTTTCCATAATTTTCCACAGAGTATTGTTGTTGTATAAGCTTACGGTTCGCGTCGATGAATTCCGGGCTGAAATCCTTGAAAAGTTCTGGTAATTGGGGATTTTCAGCTATAAAATTCCGCGCTGAAAGCACGTTGTCTGAAAGTTCCTTAATAAACTTCATTTGCTGTTCCTGGTTCAGTGAGGCAAAATCTGTTTTATTATTTAAATTCAAACGCTGATAGAGTCCGTCAAATTTTACTCCGGCGTCCCTGAAATCCCTGGAAACCGGCAAATCACGCCCGACGATCGGCAGCCCGAAAAGCCATGACTCCAGAAAAACCATTCCAAAGCCTTCGCGGGTGCTGGTCGTTACACAGCGGTCCGCCGCGGCCATGACTTCTTTAAAAGTGCAGACTTCGCCGGCTTCAAAAAAAAGAGCTATTTGCTCTTCGCGGCAAAATTCCTTCCATTTATCGTATTCCACTTTTTCCACCGGATTAAGCGGCGGCAGGGTGGTAATCCAGTTCGCCTTGTCCCGGAACAGTGAAGCCAGAAGAATAAACTCACCGAGGTTCTTGCGCCGGATGCCGCGTACCGGATAAACATAATCAGGCAGGTTTGGATTCAGCCGCAAAAGTTTTTGGACTTTTTCCTTTTCTTCTGCTTTCAGCGCTTTATCTGTTTCAATGATTTTTTCCACGGAAACCGGATTGGGCAGTAAGCTTATGCGCCTTGCGGGGATTGATAATTGCGTCAGGCGTTCTACATATTGCGAATTAAGAACCGCGTAATGACAGTTTTCCCGGTCGGGGTAGAGCATGTCGCGCAGCGAACGCCCGAAATGTTCTTCGCTCAAAGAAGTCAGGGCGCTGAGGTTGGCGGGGCGGTCTTCCGCAAAGTCATGAATATGATTAACAATGTTGTATCCGGTTTGAAGCAGCGAGTTCAATACCGCCGTCAAAACCGGGTTTTTGCCGAGGTTCATATTGTGGGCGTGGATAATGGTATCCGTGCCTGCCGCGTCCGGAAAAAAGTCAAT
Source organism: uncultured Victivallaceae bacterium (assembly GCA_964515915.1). Lineage (GTDB taxonomy): Bacteria > Verrucomicrobiota > Lentisphaeria > Victivallales > Victivallaceae > JAHOYW01. The sequence continues at coordinate 5,695 of CAZEXM010000001.1, read as the reverse complement.
CAGGCGAGTGTATCTGTCATCTATTTCCCGGCCGCTCAATTCTGAACAGTTCAAATAATTCAGGTCCGGATTATAAATGAATTCCACATTCGGCGGTATTTTTATGCTGCTGTCCGGGGCTCCGGAAAATACTTGTATTCCCGTTATTTCCCGCCGCTCCAGCAGGGCGGCCAGCTGCATTTCTATAATTCTGGTCACTCCGCCGGGATGCAGGTGATAATGTAATATCGCTATTTTCATATTATTTCTTTTGTCTGCCGGTTTTTGCGCCGTCTTTTTTAGAGTCTTTCAGCAATTTCCGGTATTCTTTCACCTTACTCATCGGCTGTCGTTCTTTTTCTTTTATCTCATGCTGGATAAGATTGTAATTGTCTTTATCCGAAGACATCTGGCGTAAGGTTAAAGATACCGGTTTCAGGATCGGATGATCTTTGTATTTGGCGAGCCGGTTCCAGAAAGTCTGAAGAATGCCGAAAGACATTTTGCCCAGCGACGCCACGTTCTGATTACGGTGAATTCGCAAATCAAGATTAGTTTGCGCAATCGCGTCGAGTCCGTATTTCTGGTGTAAATCAATAAGCATACCGGTTTCCACCCCGTAGCCGATCGGGAAATTGATTTCGGTCAGGATGTTGCGGTAACCGGCGTATTCCCCCGAAAGCGGCTGGATTATACCGGTTAATTCAGGGAAGAACTGTGAGAATAGCGGCCTGATAAGTATTTCCGTAACGCGTCCGCCGCCGGCGGGAGCAAGGCTGTTGGCGCTTTTGAAGGGGCGGTTGTAAAACGCTTTAGCAAATTTGATGTCGGGTTTTATGAGCAGCGGCCCGAGCAGGCCGTAGACGAAACGCGGGTGTATATTGCTGATGTCCGCGTCGACATAAACGATGATATCGCCCTTGAGCAAATAAAGCGCTTTCCAGAGGTTTTCGCCTTTGCCGCGGTAATCCCCCTCGTCTTTGAGGTAATCCGAGGCCAGATAAGTGTCGGCGCCGAATTTTTCGGCTATTGCCAGGGTATTGTCGGTGGAACCGGAATCTATCACCGCGATTTCGTCGAGCAGCGGATAACGGTCCATTAATTCCGATTTCATGACGATAACCGATTTGCCGATGGTTTTTTCCTCGTTGAGGGTGGGGAAGCATAAACTTATTTTCAAGCCTTTGCGTTTTTTAATTTTGACGAGTTTCTCAATATCCGTGAAATCAGTATAATGAAAAGTGCGCGATTTGAGCCATTGCTGTAAGTCATTCATTGGTGAAATTTCCCATTTTATCGATTCTGTTTATCAGGGTGATTAACTGCAGCAAGCCTTGTTCAAGGGGAGCCAGTTCGATGAAACTGCGATTGGAACTGCCGCCTGTTCCTTCAGTCATGCCAATCGATATTGATGGAATACCTTGAGCCAGACTGACGGTGATCTGGGAATTGGCGTATTCTGTACGTGGTTTGTAGCCAAGCTCTTTGATTGTTTCCATAGCGCATTTTATCAAGGGGTGCGAGCTGCTTAAACCGGATGCTTTGTGCCGTCCGAAAAAGTCGCAGCTGATATTGGCGCCGTTTTTGGCGGCGATGTCGGTGCAATTATCGACAATTTGTTCACATAAATGATCCATAAGGGAATTTTCTTCGCTGAGGATTTCCAGATTCAAATGAGCGTCGCGGCTGACGGTGCTGTAACGTTCGCCGCCGGAAATCATGCCGATATTTAAAATAGTTTTCGGTTTTTTGGGAAGCGGAATTGAATTCAGCGAGTTAATGACTTCATTGGCTACCAGAATGGCGTTGGATTCGGACATTCCGCTCCAGGATGATTCCAGTTCCGGATCCTGGAGTTCGCAGTGAATATCGCAGCGTACCCGGCTCAAACTGAAGTAATCGAGCGCTCCCAGGGATAAACCGGTGAGATTGACAAGCACCTCTATTTTCTCAGGATACTCTTTCAGAAAGGTGCGGATGCCTTCAAAATCGCCGCGCCCGTGATAACGGGTAGTTCCAAGCAGAATCACATTATTCTCAAATTCAAAGTCCAGATTTTTAAAAATATCCGGTAAGGTCATTAAGACCGCCAGCCCCAGATTATCATCAGCAACCCCGGCGCCATGTATCCGGTCAGCGGAAACCGTGATGCCCTGGTCAATATTCAAACTGAACTGGTTGTCCATATGCGTGCAGATTAAAATGTTATGCTTACCGGTTTTCCCTGAAATAAGTCCTATGGCGTTATGCATCGGGTCGGTTTTGGGGTCAACGGAGCCGATATTGGCGTAGCGGCTCAAAACAAATTCAGCCCGGTCTTTTTCATGGAAAGTCTGCGCTGGATATTCCGAGACTAAAGCCAGGTTTCCTAAAAGTAATTCACGGGATTTTACAATTCCGGCCTGCCACGCCGCTTTTTGTTCAATCGGATCGAGCTTATCCTGGGCAACATGCTTAGTTATTAACATTTGATTTCTCCTGAGTTTAGTTATTGAATTGTTTATAAGGAGAAGCTAACGTCCGAATGTTAGGAAAACGTTAGGCGCGCACGATTTTTTGATTAGAATGCAAGCGCCTGGAGTGAAATACTGCTCATTAAAACAACAAATATTCTTTATTTTGTATTTAATAACTGGAACCTCCTCTTAATTAAAGTCTACTGTATGAAGTTAAATTTGTCAAATGTTATAATTGTGTTAGAATAAAATAACATCCATAAAAACAGCAAATGCTCTTTTTTATGTTATACAGCTTGAATCTTAGCTTAGTTAACCTACTGTATCAAGTCAAATTATAATTAAATTAAAGGTAAAATCACATTGCTTAGACTTATCAGGAATAAACTACAGAAACTCGTAAACGGCAACAAACAAAGTTCGCCGCACAAAACAGATAGAGACGCACATTCCGCTATAAGAAACAATCCGCAAAATACCAGCAAAATTAAATCGAAGCCGCATTCGGCACCGGAGCAAACAAAACATCGGGAACCGAATAAAAAAACGCTTAAAAATAAACCGGGCGCTAAAAAGGGCAGAACCCGCCCGTCCGCAATCATCGAACATAAAAAGAAAATTCCGGCAAAGCCTGAAAAATTAATAATTTATCCCGAACTGGAAGATAAAACACGTTTTACCGATTTGAAACTGCACGAAGATGTTTTATTCGGCCTGCAGGCAATGGGATTTGAATACTGCACCCCGATTCAGGCGAAATCTCTGCCTTTCCTTCTCGACGGGCGCGACACTTCCGGGCAGGCGCAGACCGGCACCGGAAAAACCGCCGCGTTTCTCGCCGCCATCTTCAGTAAATTTCTCAATGAACCTGAAGAAAACCGTCAACCGGGAACCTGCCGGGCACTGATTATGGCTCCGACCCGCGAACTGGCTTTGCAGATTTATGAAGACGCTGAAAAAATTTCATTGTTTACCCGGATGAATAATTTAGTGGTTTTCGGCGGCATGGATCACCGCAAACAGCGGGATATGTTAAATAAGCCGATTGATATTTTAATCGGTACTCCGGGGCGGATAATTGACTATTCCACCAGTCGGCATTTGAATTTGTCCCGGACGGAAGTGTTGGTTTTAGATGAAGCCGACCGCATGCTGGATATGGGATTCATCCCGGATGTGCGGCGGATTATAAACAAACTGCCGCATAAAGACAAGCGGCAGACATTACTTTACAGTGCGACCCTGGAAGAAAAAATCCTGCGCCTCGCTGATGCCTGGCTTAAAAATCCCGTCCAGGTGGAAAGCGAAGCTGATCAACTGGTTACCGACCTGATAGAGCAGAATTTCTATACCGTGGCCCTCAATGAAAAATTCGCGGTGCTGCATTGGATTATAAAAAATGATGAATTTGAACGAATGTTGATTTTCGGCAACATGAAAAGTAAAAATTTTGATATTTACCGGAAGCTGAAACGCTATGGTGTTGATTGTGATTTATTATCGGGAGACGTTCCGCAGCCTAAGCGCATAAAAATACTTGAACGCTTCCGCTCGGGCCAACAGAAAATAGTCATCGCCACTGACGTTGCGGCGCGCGGTATTCACGTCGATAATGTATCTATTGTAATCAATTATGATTTACCGGAACGCGCGGAGGATTACGTCCATCGCATCGGACGTACCGGCAGGGCCGGCAAAGAAGGCAAATCAATTAGTTTCGTCTGTGAATACGGGGCCTATTCATTGGCGATAATTGAAGAATTATTAGGCGAACCCGCCAAATGCGTTATGCCGCCGGATGAAATGCTCGAATTGCCGCCTGCGCCCAGAAATTCTATTCATGTGTCCGATAACAGACATGGAGGAAAGCGCAGTTATTCAAAACCCGGAAGGCGCCCCCGGCGCTGAGTGATGTTTAGCGTATACTTACCGTGAGTATTGCGGCAGCCTTTATTGTTGAGGGGCGCTTCGCCCCTCAAACTCCCCCCGCGCCTTATGCAGGCGGCAGCAGGCGCAAGCGCCTGCACCATTTTTTTTGCTTTTTCTACTCGGGCTCCGCCCACTTGAATAAGCAAAAGATACGCACGCTTTTTCTTAGCCGGGAGCGCTGAACGCCAGTTCGGCATTCTTCCTTCTTTGGGAAATCCTGTTATCCTGTCAAAATACAATTTCCTGTTAATTATTGTATTTTTTCGATGAACGTGTATTATTATAATAGTAACCCCACAATAAGGAGTAGTTCAAGATGATTGAGCAAATTAAAAATTTACCTGAAAATGTTGTTGGTTTCAATGCCAAAGCCCAGATTACCGGAGAGGATTACGAGAAAATTCTTATACCTTTGGTCGAGAAAAAGCTGAGAAAATTCAAAAAAATAAGTCTTTTATATCATTTAGGTGACGAGTTTGAGAAATTTGAACCGCGCGCGATGTGGGATGACGCCAAAACCGGTCTGCTGCATTTGTTTTCATGGGACAAAATCGCGCTCGTAACTGATGTAAGCTGGATTCGCGGCACATCCAAAGTTTGTGCCTTCCTGATTCCCTGTCAGGTCAGAATATTCGACAACAAAGACCTTGACGCGGCCGTCAAATGGGTCTCAGAATAGAAATGACAAACATGCTGTTTACCGAAATGTGTATTTCGGAGTCTATTGTTCTAAGAAAAGGAAAGCATCGTGCCGAAGTATAATATAACCTTATTTTTCCCGGTATATAATGATGCGAAAACTGTACGTCGGGTTACAGAAAAAGCTGAAAAGTTTTTGAAGGATGTCGCCAATAAATACGAAATTATCATCATCAACGATGGTTCACCCGACGACAGCGGCAAAATTGCGGATTAGTTGTCCGGGGAATACCCCTGTGTAAAAGTTATTCATCATTCTTCTAATAAAGGATACGGCGCGGCATTGAAAAGTGGATTTGCCGCAAAAATTCCCGAGCCTGCCTGATAGAAGAAGAAAGGGCCATAGATGAAACTGGCCGGTTGAAAATCTTTATTCTTTGTCATGTTCGCGAGAATCTTTAAAATGTATTGTTCATCGGGGTGGTAAGTTCTCAATAAATCAAAATAGGGGGGCATTTCCACCATTTCCGGCTTGCTGCTTTTGGCGATGAATTCGGAACGGACATACTTTCCGGTCTTCATGAAAGCATCGAGTTTTTTTCTTTTTTTATGGTTCTTCTGCACTTTGTGACACAGCTTTCTAGCCAGAACCTTTCGCCATCAAGTTCCAATCCGGCATAACCGGTCGCAAG